>NZ_VRTY01000003.1 GCF_008017455.1 Pontibacter qinzhouensis
TCCTCAAAAGGATGGTGGCCGCTCCTCCACATCCCTATAAAATGGTTATTGCTTAAGTGCCTAATTCAATAATTTAATTTGGATGGTGGCCAGAAGCCGCTCAATAGCCGGCAGGAGTAGAAACGCTCCCTTCTGACTCAGATAAATAAAGTAAAGTACGCAGTTTAAATAAAAATACAAAAGCCGCACAATGGCGGCTTTTGTAATGAAAAAATGTATAGGTAAGAATTAAGCTGGTACCATAGATTTTTCTTCACGATTCCAGTGGCGGTGTTTTTTAATTGCCTCCAGAAAAGAGGCTCCAAAAGCATCTAAAGAGGCTGCTGCGCGAGCCGAAACAACACCTTTATCAGATACGATATCCGCAGAGGCTTCTTCGGCTACCTGAACACCAGCCACATCAGAGGCTAGCAGCAGGTCTATACCTTCGCGGGAAGCGCCAATTGCCTTGCAATGTTTGAAAGCCTCGTTCAGGAAATGCAGCACATCCCCTTGCTTTTTCATGGCTTCCACACTAGCTTGTCCGCCAGGCACGTATACGGCATCAAACATAATAGAACCTGTGGTAATGTGGCTCTTGTCTACAGCTATTTCTTCTCCGGTAGATGATTTCAGGTTTTTGAATACTTTCGACACGATTTTGGCCTGTGCACCTTCGCTTTGCAGCGCCTGCTTTATCGCCATCACCTCGTCGTGGTTATAACCGTCTTCAAGCAGAATAGCTACTCGCCTTGATTTAGCGGATTCGACCTTCCCAATTTCCATGCTCACAGCCGGAGACTCTGACACGCTTTTGCCTTCGCTGATTTTTTCGGAAGCTTTATCTTTTGCGAAGTTGCCAGTTGTTTCGGTTGCCATTTCTGGTTTTACCTCAATGCCCAGGCCTTCAGCGGCTCTTTGTGCCAGGTCTGGTGCCACCTTGTTAAAGTTGGCCACCATCCGCTCTCTTATGGCAATGGTTTCTACCTTTCCCAACTCAAAATGTATGGCTTCTACGAGGTGTTTCTTCTCTGGCTCCGTCATGGAATTCCAGAAAAGGGTTGCCTGCGAGAAATGGTCTTTGAAGCTCTCGCTGCGCGCGCGTACTTTATGGCCTTCAACTTTTTCCTGGTGATGCACATAAGCACCCTCTTCTTCTGATGCAAGTTTCGGATGACCTTCTGCGAGCGAGTTTGGCCAATAATTTACTTTGCCTTTGTTAATGGTTTGCCGCATAAAACCGGCACCCTGCCCATTGTGCACTGGCACCACTGGCCTGTTAATGGGGACCTCTGCAAAATTGGCGCTGTTAAAACGGTTTATTTGCGTATCTACATACGAGAACAGGCGGCCCTGCAACAACGGATCGTTTGTTACATCGATACCCGGTACGAGGTTACCCGGGTGAAAAGCAACCTGCTCTGTTTCGGCGAAAAAGTTATCGGGGTTGCGGTTCAAGGTCATTTTGCCAATAGGCCGAAGCGGCACCAACTCTTCCGGAATAATCTTGGTAGCATCTAAGAGGTCGAAATTAAATTTAAACTCATCTTCTTCCTCCACAATCTGTACCGCCAGCTCAAATTCAGGATAATCACCCATATCGATTGCTTCCCACAGGTCGCGGCGCAGCCAATCAGGGTCTTTTCCATTTAGTTTCTGCGCCTCGTCCCAAACAAGCGAGTGCGTACCCAGGAGTGGCCTCCAATGGAACTTTACAAAACGGGCTTTGCCGGCAGCATTTATAAACCGGAAGGTATGCACCCCGAACCCTTCCATCATCCGGAAGCTGCGAGGAATGGCCCTGTCGGAGAGCACCCACATTAGCATGTGTGTGGTTTCGGGCATGAGCGATGCAAAATCCCAGAAGGTATCGTGTGCAGCAGAGGCCTGTGGCATTTCGTGGTCCGGCCTTGGCTTAATGGCATGCACCAGGTCCGGGAACTTAATAGAATCCTGAATAAAGAACACGGGTATGTTATTGCCAACTAAATCGTAATTTCCTTCTTCCGTGTAAAATTTAGTAGCGAAACCTCTTACATCGCGCACGGTGTCTGCAGAGCCTCTGGAGCCGACCACCGTCGAGAAACGTACAAAAAGAGGTGTTTTTACGTTAGGGTCAGTTAAGAATTTGGCTTTGGTAAACTCCTTCATCGAGTCGTTGTAGGGCTGAAAAAAGCCATGAGCTCCCGAACCTCTGGCGTGTACCACCCGCTCCGGTATAGACTCATGGTCGAAGTGTGTCATTCTTTCCCGAAACAAGAAGTCTTCCATCAGGGTTGGGCCACGGAATCCTGCTTTCAGTGAGTCGTCGACGTGGTTTACCCGCACCCCCTGGTCCGTTGTCATAAACTGGTCTTTGGAGTCTTCCCGGAACTCATCTAATTGCCTGTTTTTGCTGTTCTCATCTACCTTCCGAGATGACATTTCACCTTTGTTCTTTCGCTCGTTTGTGCTCATAGTTTTACTTTCGAGAAATCTTTTATTTATTGATTTGATAAACCTAACCACCTGTCCGGTGTTTGCATTAGATAGAGTGTATTGAATTACGACCAAAAAGCGCGAACCGTTTAAAATTTGCAGTCGCCGGAGCAGCAGTAGCAAAGCAAAAATAATATTTTAAACAGATGAGGCATTACCGCCGAACATAAAGTTGAAGGGAGAGCAGGCACGCTAATTGCCCTGTAACTGGGAAAAGCCTATTTATCTACTGTGGGAGTTAGGCAACGTAAGCTCTGGCTATCGGCGTAGCAGGCACAATATTTTTGCACAGATCTAATAAGTGGTAGTTTGTAATGAATTAGAAATTTAACCGGGTAGTTATTTCTACACTTGCGGCACGACCATCAGGTTTCACCCTTTAAAACTTGGCGTCATAAGTTGGTAATTTAGAGTTGCGCCTCAGGTTCTCTGCTCTACAAGATGAATGTGTTCAGCGATAATGGATAAGGAGATAGTAAAAATAAGCTGTTAAGGAGGTAGGAGGTGAATTGCCTCTTTAGCTCTACTTTAAAGCCATTTAGGTAAATTTACTTTCTGCAATAATCAAATGTAAGCCAAGAACAAACAAGGCAGCTAAAGGACAACTAAGCTGAATCAGTTACTTCTTACACTAAATTATTCAAATGAAAATACCCTTCCAAAGGTAAAACTGGCTAATTAGGGTCAAGGGTAATGAGCATGTAGTTAGCTACCTGAAATCAAATACGTTTTGTCCGGTTGGCGTAACTGATCGCAGTCTTAGATTCTGAATTATTCGAATGAAAAAAGTCTTCAGAAGGTTTTACATCAGAATTTAGCCAAGGGTCTAGCCAAGAATGTTTAGTTGCATATACTTAAAAGTAGATCAAGTAATAAGTTCTCGTCTGCTAAACTGGAATTCTTCTTCTTTAAGGTAAAAATCGCCGCTTTTCCGCATCAAGGTGAGGTTGTCGAGCGAAATATCCCAGTTAAAATTGTAGGTGTTCAGAAAATTCAAAACAGGTCCCAGTATCTCGGGCGTTGTGTCTCCAAGAGCCAAAGAAATATGCGGGAGCCACATATTCGGATTGTAATACACGCTCATCTCCACGCTCATTTCAGCAATATCGCGGTGAATGTTGCCATGGAACAGGTTCAGGCGTGAGGTGCGTAAAACCGGCACGTAAATTACAGGTGCCGCTCCCGGAAAAATGCCAAGGCCCGTCGTACGCACATTAAAAACCGGTGTTTCCAGGCACACCCGCTCCAGGTACTCCTTCATCTCATCCAGATCAGGAATTTCAGCAGTCAGGAAGGTCAGGTGCGGGTACGGAGACATTTTAACGCCCTTTAACCCAAATTTTTTTTCCAGAAGCTCCGTTAGCTCCGTAACACGATCGGAGTAAACTTTATCTAAAAGCGAAGTAATTGCTATCATGGGTCAGACTGAAATTAGAAATAACAGGGTGCAGGTGTAGCAGCAAACACAGCGGCAGCCACGGTAAAAATGGCATTTTGTATTGTTGCTTTCCTGAGAATGAAGGTATTGTAAATAACCGATGATCTAAGCATGAACCTTATACGTGTTTTCGGAGATGTAAGGAAAGGCAATTTTACTTACTTTAAGTTAAAAATAAAAACCGGACAATTCGCCACCAGTATACCTTCCACTTTATCTATAGCCTTCCACGGCTTCGCATCCTTCATTATTAGTGCTCAGCAGCTGTGGCAGCGTCATCAGGAGGCGGTACAACGGCAGCCTCATACACTGTATTATGGCGGAGCACCAGGTAGTTACTTAGCAGGTTTCTGCTCAGGTTGGTTGTTACTGTTAAAGTGAGGTTATTTGCGCGAAATAACTTCATGAAAAATTAAGTACCTTTGCAGTTTCATTATTTAGCGCGCTCATGATCTCCATTAACAACCTTAACTTTCATTTTGGAAGTCGCCCGATGTACGAGGATGCCAACCTCCACATCAAACCCAAAGATAAAATCGGGCTGATCGGCCTCAACGGTACTGGTAAATCTACGTTGCTCCGCATAATTGTAGGCGAGTATAAGCCCGATGGTGGCAGCATCCAGATGAGCAAAGAAACTACCATCGGTTTCCTGAACCAGGATTTGCTCAGTTACCAGACACACGCCAGCATACTTTCGGTGGCGATGCAGGCGTTTGAAGAGGCGCTGTCGCTGCAGGCCGAAATAGACAAAGTGTTAATTGAGTTCGAAAATAATTTTCATGACGAGCTGGTAGACAGGCTGGCAAACCTGCAGGAGCGTTTCGAGGCGCTGGGCGGCTATACCATGCAAGCAAACGCAGAGGCTATTCTGGAAGGCCTGGGTTTCTCTACTGAAGAACTACAGCAGCCTTTAGCCTCCTTCTCGGGTGGCTGGCGCATGCGGGTTATGCTGGCCAAAATACTCTTGCAACAGCCCTCCTTGCTGCTCCTCGATGAACCTACCAACCACCTCGACCTGCCCTCTATTAAGTGGCTCGAGACGTACCTGGAGCGCTACGAAGGAGCAGTGGTAATTGTATCGCACGACAGGGAGTTTCTGGACCGCACCACCACTACCACCGTGGAGGTCTCTAACAGTAAGCTGAACCTCTATGCCGGCAACTACAGCTTCTACGAAGAGGAAAAAGCCATGCGCAACGAAATCCAGAAGGGCGCTTACGAGAACCAGCAGGCCCAGATACGGCAGGCCGAACGCTTTATAGAACGATTTAAGGCAAAGGCATCGAAGGCAAAGCAGGCGCAAAGCCGCATGAAGCAGCTCGACCGGCTGGATAGGATAGAGGATGTGGCACCAGAGGCAGCGCGTGTTAATTTCAGCTTTAAGTTTGAAGTGCAGCCAGGCCGGCATATTCTGCGGCTGGAGCACATGAGCAAAAGCTACGGCGATAAAATGATTTTCAGGGACACGCACGTGCATGTGGAGCGTGGCGATAAAATTGCCCTGGTGGGTGCCAACGGTAAAGGTAAATCTACGCTGCTCCGCATTATTGCAGGAACAGAACCCATTAAAGGAAACCGGGAGCTGGGGCACAACGTTATTATGTCGTTTTATGCGCAACACCAGCTGGAGTCGCTGCACGTCGATAATGAGATTCTGCAGGAGCTACAGCAGGCCGGATCTAAAAAAACAGAGATGGAACTGCGTACCTTGCTCGGCTCATTCCTGTTTACCGGCGAAACTGTTTTCAAGAAAATAAAGGTATTGTCTGGTGGTGAAAAGTCGCGGGTAGCCCTGGCTAAAACCCTGATTTCAGAAGCCAATTTCCTGATGCTCGACGAACCGACAAACCACCTGGACATGATGTCGGTCAATATCCTGATTCAGGCACTGGAGCAGTACGAAGGTACCTTTATCGTTATATCGCACGACAGGTATTTTGTAGAGAACGTAGCCACCAAAATTTGGTACATCGACGATTACCAGTTAAAAGAATATCCCGGCACGTATCATGAGTATGAGACCTGGATGGAACGGCGCGAAAAAGAAGAAAAGAAAACCCCGGCTGTTACGGTACCCGCTAAAAAAGAAGAGAAACGGCAGCAGCGCGACAGTTCCGAATATAACGCCCTGAATAACCAGCTGAAACAGGCAAACAAGCAGCTGAACGAGGTAGAAAAGCAGGTACAGAAACTCGAAGGTGAGCTGGCACAATACGAAGCTCAGTTGGCAGACCCGAAAGTTTTTGGCAATGTGAGCCTGCTGCAGGAGGCTTCCCAGAAATTTGAAGCCGTGCAGAAAGAGCTGGCCGCCACTAACCTGAAATGGGAAAAGCTGATGGAAGAAGTGGAAGCTCTAGAAGCAAAACTAGCCTGATGCCCGGCCACACCCTTGGCGGTTTTTTAACAGACACCCTTCTGAAGGCAGTTTTTATTTGAATAATTTATCAGAGTGTTAACCTTACGCTCCATCTTCAGGTTAATAATTTATAAAGTCCTGCAGCAAGTTTTAGAACTACACTTGCTGCAGGACTTTCTTTTGAACATCCGGCCTGTATTACAGTTATATCTCTTGGGCAAAGCTAGATGTTCAATTTCTAATCCGATTCTAAAAAATATTTGCTGAAGTTGAGGCGATAATTGCATTGATTAAAAATTATAAGGAATAGATCAACTATCAAAAAATAGAATATTTTTTATGTTTTGTTGGAAATAACAAACCCATGATTTTGTATTATATATTTATTATAAACTAATATCTGATATAACTTATTTTTATAAAGGCTATATTTTATTTGTTTAATATATTGATAATGAATTTGTTAACAAACCTAATCAGCAGAACATATATAGATAATCCTATATAAACTATTTCAAAAAAGATAACAAAAGCTTAACATTACTTTAAAAGTGTCGTTAAAATGTGAGTCAATTAAAATATAACACATGAAAGATTCTACACTTCGAAACGACACCGCCTTTTTGAACGACATAGCATTTAACGAAGACACTGTCGCTGTCAACGAACCACGGTTAGCACAAAAATCTGCTATTGGGGTATCGATAAATACTTCGGCTATTGTAAAAACTCTTGCTGTTGTTACAGCTATTTTAGTTGTATTCAGCGTTATTGGTTCTGTCTTGTTGCACGTGTATGGATACGACTCTGCTTATGGCTTTGTACCTAACTTCAACCTCGATACCGAAGGAAACGTGCCTTCTTATTTTTCAGCCTTAATTTTACTTTTTGCAGGTTTCCTATTTAGAGTGGTAGCCTTACACAAGAAAAAGATAAACGATACTTTTGCCCGCCACTGGACCATTTTAGGTTTCCTGTTTATGTACCTGGCCTTCGACGAAGCAACCGGCACACACGAACGTATGATTAACCCACTGCGCGAAGCATTCGAGTTTACAGGCATCTTCTACTTCTCCTGGGTAATTGTGGGGCTTTTATTTGTAGGCGGCTTTGGTATTTACTTCCTGAAGTTCTTTTTAGGCTTATCTACCAAATACAAAATCAGGTTTGCTACGGCTGCTATCTTTTATGTAGGCGGGGCATTGGGTGTAGAATTGCTAGGAGGTGCCTATTCATCGGCTTACGGCGAAGAGAACTTAAACTATGCGCTCATTACCACAGTAGAAGAAGCCCTTGAAATGACTGGTATTGTTCTCCTGATCCGGGCTTTATTTAAATACATTAAATCTCATACAGACTCAACGGCGCTTTCTTTTAAATAAGAAACATGAGCTGTCCTGTAGTAGGAGAGTAGCATCATATAAAAAGAATCCCGGAGGGCTGCAGGAATTGTAACTCACCGGGATTTTAATTTTATGGCTCCTCCACCACCCGTGCTTTAGGTATATCCTCTGCTATTGTAGCTATCGTAAAAAACAGCGAGTTTAGCTGGAGACAGAGCTTAGCGCTGCACCATAGAACTATAGCAATATACTTCCGTACTGCTACTAGAACAAATTTATGCATTCCGACAACTGTACATCCACCTATGGACATTCAAATGCTAGAAAATATTGGAAAATCAAGTTCTAAGATTTTCTTTTCATACAACCTTAAAACAAAGCGTTTCGACTACCTGAACCAGGCAATTCAGAAAATCTGGGGAGGAAGCTATGAAGGGTTCTTAGCAAACCCTGATACGTTACTGACTCTCATCCACCCGGATGACATGCCGGTGCTACTAAAGCACTATGAGCTTTTGTTACGAGGCCAATCATGCCACCTGGAGTTTCGGCTCCAAATTCCGGATTCCTATGATAAAACTATTCAATTAGATGCTTTTCCGGTTCTGGATGAGCAACAGCAGGTGGTATCGGTAACGGGTATAGTAGAAGACATAACCTTACGGGAGCAATACCTGGCTTATTTGGTCGAGTTTACCCGGAAAAAAAATACGGCCCTTGAAATTGTGGCGCATGACCTGAGAGGGCCGCTGGCAATTGTGCAAAGCATTGCGGAGGCACTTGAAAAAGATCATCAGGAACAGGTATACGACGAGCTGTCTAATTACACCCGCTTTATAAAACAAGCCTGTGAATCGTGTGTGAATATTATTAAAGATGTTCTGAGCGAGGAGCACTTAAAGTCTCATAAGATCAGTGCAGATTTAGACCGGGTTGATATAGTAGATAAAATCAGACAAGTTATTGAGCCTTATGCCGCCAGCTCGAGCATCAGCCAAACATTTGAGCTAAAGGGGCCAACCAAAGCATTCGCACTCGCCGATGAGGTAAAGTTCGACCAGATTATAAACAACCTTATTGCAAACTCCATTAAGTTTACGCCGCCAACCGGTAAAATTACAATTACAGTACAAGACGAGCCGTCGCGCCTCCTGATTATGTTTCATGATAATGGTGTAGGTATACCTGAAGAAGACATTCCGTTTATTTTCGATCGTTTTACAAAAGCCAGCAGGGTAGGGCTTTCAGGCGAAAAATCAGTTGGTATCGGCCTTTCCATAGTTAAAAGCCTGGTAGAAATTCAGGGAGGGCAGATTTGGGTTGAAAGTTTTAAAAACGATGGCACAACATTCTTCATGAGTTATTTAAAACAATAATGCCCTACCAGATAACCTATCCCTGCACCTGAAACAACCCATAAATTTTTCAAACAAATGCCTGAAATTAAGGACTTAGCAAACTTTCCAACTTCGAGCAGGAAATTTAAGGTACAGACACTTCTACTATATTTTCAAATTAGTATATTTACATAGGAGGTATTTAAGTACAAGTATCGTTCTGGTGGTGCCTCCGTATATAAACCCTGTTCAGCAGGTGTAGCAACTAAGGCTGCACCTGTTAATTTCTTATTTTAATTTATAAAGTCGCTGCTTCTGCTGCTTTATAAACTGGTAAATAAACCAACAGCGGCAGCAACATTATTAACAGCTACCCAAATTTAATCTGGTAATAACTCCGTAAATAAAATGCTTATGACGAAGTACGATAGATGGTATCATCCTTACGACATTGATGATAAATATAATAGGCGTGTAGCTTATTTTAGTATGGAATTTGGTATTCACCAGGCCCTGAAAACATATTCAGGCGGCCTTGGTTTTCTGGCAGGCTCGCACATGCGTAGCGCGCACGACCTGCGCCAGAACATGATTGGCATAGGCATACTCTGGAAATTCGGCTATTACGACCAGATGCGTAACGAAGACCAGACGATGCGGGTGGTGTTTCAGAAGAAATTTTATTCGTTTCTGGAAGACTCCGGCATAACCGTAAAAGTGGTAGTAAACGGTCACCCGGTTTTCGTAAAAGCCATGGTGCTGAAGCCGGAAACGTTTGGCACCGTACCGATGTATTTCCTGACGACCGACATACCGGAAAACGATTACCTGGCACGTACCATTACGCATAAACTATACGATGTTGAAACCAATGCCCGCATTTCGCAAAGCATAGTGTTGGGTATTGGCGGAGCAAAAGTAGTAGATGCCCTTGGAGGCACCGATATTTACCACATGAACGAAGGCCATGCCCTGCCGCTTGCCTTTCACCTGCTCGAACAGTTTGGCGGCGATGTAAAGGAACTGCAGAAACGCATGGTGTTTACAACGCACACCCCTGAAAAAGCCGGAAACGAGGAGCACGATATTCAGTTGCTTAACCGCATGAGTTTCTTCGGGAATATTCCTTTAGAAGAAGCCCGCACCCTGACCGGCATGCACGGCCCCATGTTTAACCATACACTGGCAGCGCTGCGGCTATCTAAAATATCGAACGGGGTATCGCAGCTGCATGGTAAGGTGGCACAGCACATGTGGTACGAAAACGAAGGTATCTGCGATATTAAAGCCATTACCAACGCCCAGAACGTACCCTTCTGGATGGACAGTGTGATGATGCACGCCTGCAAAAACGACAACGACGAGCTGCTGACCCTGCGCAAAAGGCAAATGAAAATGACGCTTTTTGAAGTCGTAGCCGACCAGACTGGTAAACTATTCGACCCAAATGTTTTAACCATTGTGTGGGCAAGAAGATTTGCCGCCTACAAACGCGCCGACCTGCTGATGCGCGACATGAACCGCTTCTTCGATTTGCTGAGCCGACAGGACGAGCCGATTCAGGTAATCTGGGCCGGTAAACCATACCCATACGATTATGGTGCCGTAGAGGTGTTTAACAAACTGGTAAACTTCTCTTATAAGCGCAACAACATGGCTGTGCTTACAGGTTATGAGATTGAACTTAGCCGAAAGCTGAAACAAGGCTCCGATGTCTGGCTGAACACGCCACGCCGCCCAAGGGAAGCATCCGGCACCAGTGGCATGACAGCAGCCATGAACGGCTCCATTAACTTTTCGGTACAAGATGGCTGGATTCCGGAGTTTGGCGTACATGGCGAAAACAGTTACCTGCTGCCAATCGTGGATACGTCGCTGCCAGACACGCTCCAGGACGACCAGGATTACCTGAACATGATGACGGTGCTGGAAGAGGAAATTATTCCGACCTACTACCGCAACAGGCCAAAATGGCTCAGCATTGTAAAGAAGAGCATGAATGATGTTGTTCCGATGTTCGATGCCAACCGCATGGCACATGAATATTACTCGCTCCTGTATAAATAATTAAAAACAGCCGCCACTAATAGAGTGGTGGCTGTTTTCTTGCTTAAGATCAACTTAAACTATCAATAAATTTTAAGGTTGAGTAGAAAACCCGATGTTAAGACATCTAAAAAGGGTTTAAGTGGAAAAATTTTAAAGCAAGTAGGTTAAGCTTACTTCCTCATTCATGCCGATATTAACTCGTACATTATAATAACAGAAACTATGGCAAAGACAAAATGGGTATCAGACCCGGCGCACAGCGAAGTTCAGTTTAAGGTAAAGCACCTGATGATTACGACCGTAACCGGGTATTTCGGATCGTTTGAAGTAGAGGCCGAAACCGATGAGGACAACTTTGAAAAAGCTTCTCACATCGTGTTTACGGCCGACGTTAATTCCATCAGCACAAACAACGATCAACGAGACACGCACCTGAAATCAGCTGATTTTTTTGATGCTGAAAATCATGACCAGATTAAATTTGAAGGTAAGCGTTACGAAAAAGCAGGCGAGGACCAGGCCAAACTACACGGCGACCTGACCATAAGAGGCAACACCAAACCTGTTACCGTACAGGTAGAGTATGCCGGCATAGTGGTAGACCCTTACGGCCAAACCAAAGCCGGCTTTACCATTTCAGGTAAAATTAGTCGGAAAGAATTTGGATTGACATGGGATGCCGTAACCGAAGCAGGAAGCGTGGTAGTAAGCGACGAAATCCGGTTGCTGTGCGAGATACAACTGGTGAAGCAAGCATAGCTTTTCGGTATCTTAAGAATCAGAAAAATGAGGAGTAAATCTGCCTCCAAACTTTTCTTTGCAGCCCCAAAAACTACACTAAATTGCTGCACCTATAATAGGTTTAACTAGCTGAACCACCCTTTGTGTGCAGCTGCGCGCTACGGGTGGTTCTTTCTGTTCCGGACCCTTGAAGCAAAATTCCTGATTTTGTTTCTGAAGGACCAAATCATTAGAATAATTTACCGCTTAACCTGTTAAAACTGCTGCAAAGCATCCTGTAGCTGTGCTGTTTAGGGAACCTGCATAACAACATCGCCGCCTGTAGGGTAACCTGTGCAGGTCAGGACGAACCCCTTCTGCAGCTCTTTCTCGGTCAGTACTTCGTTGTAGTACCTCCAGACGGTGCCCGATGTACAACGCTGCAGGAGAGGCACAAAAAAGGCGCCTTTTAGAGGCGCCTTTCTGCTATTACAAAGTCTTTGTTTTGTCCAGGTAAGCCTGGTGAGAGCTTACAATTTCTTTCAGGAAGTTGAAGAACGGATCTGCGAATTCCTGGCGCTTCAGTGCAAACTCAACAGTCGTTTTCAAAAAATCGAGTTTGTTGCCAATGTCGTAGCGCGTTCCTTCAAAGGTGTGCGAGTAAATTTTCTCGCGCTTCAGCAAGTTCTCAAGAGCATCAGTCAGCTGAATTTCGTTGTTCTTGCCTTTCGGGGTTTCCTCTATGGCCCTGAATATTTCAGGAGTCAGGATATACCTGCCGGCAATGGCCAGGTTAGAGGGGGCCATTTCAACAGATGGTTTCTCTACAAACTGATCTAACTGCAGAATGGAGTCGCTTATTCTTTTTCCGCCCACAATGCCATAACGGTCTACTTTATCGGCCGGAACGGTTTCAACAGCAATAATAGAGGAGTGGTATTGATCATACATATCCATTAGCTGCTGGGTAACCGGAATAACGGAGTCTACAATGGTATCGCCGAGTAGTACGGCAAAAGGTTCGTCGCCGGTATGCTGGCGGGCATAGGAAATAGCATCGCCAAGGCCCACAATTTCTTTTTGCCTGATAAAGTAGATGTTCGCCATATCAGAAAGCTTTCGCATTTCCTTGTAGAGTTCCTCGTCTTTCTGCTGCAAGCGCTCCTCCAGCTCAAAGTTGCGGTCAAAGTGGTCTTCTATGGCTCTTTTGCCTTTACCGGATATAATCAGGATGTCTTCTATGCCAGAATTAACAGCCTCCTGCACCACGTACTGTATGGTTGGGGCATCGATAATGGGTAGCATTTCTTTAGGCTGAGCCTTCGTAGCGGGCAGAAAGCGGGTACCAAGACCAGCGGCAGGTATAACAGCTTTTTTTATCATTTCTAAAAGTAATAACAGATTAAAATCGTATTTATAAAAGCACCTGCTCGCACAGATGTTACATGTTGCTAATGAAATAGCCCTCCAAAAGGTAAAACTATGTTTTTGCGCCAAGGGTTGCGCCTGTAGCACTCTACCTGGCGCAAGGTATGTTGCGCCTGCTAAACAACCGTTGGCCTGATGACACGGGCATTTATTTTTTTGAAAGCGGTTACCAGGTTGTTGAGCATTTCGTTGCCATAGTAAACACCGATAATAGAGCCGCCCGAACCCGTAAACTTAGCGGATGCCCCAAGTGCACGGGCTGTTTTCACAAGCTCTTTATTGCTATCGCTGATGTTCATGATTTTGCACCGGAGTTCGAAGTTCTCATCCATGAGCTCATGCAGCAGCTTCCGGTCACCGTTTAACAGTGCTGTCTTGCCTTGCCCGGCCAAATCGGCAATAGAGGCGAGGGTGTTAATCACGAACTCTTCGCCTTTGTCGTATCGACTGCGCACGTTGTTTAAGACTGTGCCCGACACTTTCCCCAGTTCGGTTTTATAGGCGATGAACAGGTTCGGCAGCAGGGCAGGGTCTATTTCTTCATAAATGCCGTGCCCGTTTTTCTGTAGGTATTCTTTGTCGAAGTCCATGTACACGGCCCCTTCATACACCTGAATAACGCGATCCTGCAAGCCAGCTGTTATACCCAATTCCTCCACCTCTACCGACAAGGCAAGGCTTGGGAACATCACCTTTGGTATATCTACCTTGTAAAACTCAGAAAGCGCCCTTAAGGTAGCAATTATGATGGCACTGGAACCAGATAAACCAACCTGCCTCGGAATAGAAGCGCTGTAGCGGGTGGTAAAGTTACGGTTAGGGAGCGTAATGCCTTGTTTGGTGCAAAACTCACAGAACTTTTTAATAGCAGCCTTCACCAGCGGCACACCGCCATGGTAACCCGTCAGTACGATCTGATCGTGGAGCTCGTAAATGTTTTTAAACTGGTTAATATCCTGTGTCTGAGGCTCTATAACCAGTTCAGGCGATTCGTAAAGCAGAATATGTGCCCCAAAGTTTTTAACGATAATCGAGATAGTTTTACCGAAATAGCCATCCGAAGGATTACCAAGGATAGCAGCTCGGGCATACGCACGGGATTCTATAATCATTAGAGTTTGTTTTTCGAGCTTAAAGATGCTTTAGTTTGAGGTATATTAAAAATTTTTAGCTCCTAAAATCACTACACACGCTCTAATTAATATCGTTCAGCAGTTGGCAGTGCTCTTTCTTCAGAGAAGGTTACCTGGATAGACAGTTAAAAGAAATGTTGTATTTTAAAATACATACAAGACATAGGGCAGGCTAAACTAAAATTCAATATTTTAGCCTAACTAATAATAGGCATAGTTTATTAGTAAAACAGTAACTAACAAAAGAAAAATAGTCTTATTATTAGTATTTTATTTAAAATAGTAAAATTTTAGCTTACATGGGTTTAATAGAGGGGTATATTCGTAAAAAAGGCCTATTTTTGCATGTACCAATTTAAAATTAAGAGGGATAAGAAGCAGTTTATAGTATTAATATAAAGTACCCCCTATTGAAGCTTCGAATCTAAATTTTTAAGAATTTTGGCAAAAAACTAACAGTCAGAAATTAGGAGCGTAGCCGGTTGGTTTTAAAAATCTGCAAGTATAGTAGCTGCAAAAACAGCAAAAAATGGAACAAGCCTTAAATCATAACATTTTTTCAAATAAAATGCGAAATATCTGATGCTTTTGTGCCTGATTGCGTTATAACATTGCAAAACTTTTTTAATTTTGATTCACTATATAGAGTTTTGTGCAAATAATTGAGCCAAATTTTTGGTTAATTGATAATAATCAGACTTAAATTATAAAAGGTAAATAATAACGATCTCAAATGTCTAAAAAATTTAAGAAAAGTAAGCGGGACGTAATTCTTGAAGAAGCAGCTAAGTTGTTCAAGGAAAGAGGTTACGGTGGCACTTCTATGAGAGATTTAGCCGAGAAAGTAGGCATGGAAGCTCCCAGCATGTACAACCACATCCGATCTAAAGATGAAATTCTGGAAATCATCTGCTTCCATATAGCTAACTCCTACGTTTCGCAGCTTACTCGCATCGAATCGAGCGAAGACTCTTTTACGGACAAACTGAAGGCGCTGATAAAACTGCACATTAAGATGATGATTGAAGATGGTGCTGCCGTATCTGTTGCCAACAACGATTGGAAGTTTCTGCCGGAAGATAAACTAAAAGAGTTTAAAGAAATCAGGAGAGGATACGAGAAAAGATTTGCGGCTATTCTGGAACAAGGCGTGGCAGCAGGCGAGTTTCATAACGTAAACATCTCTGTGTCGCTCTTCACCATTTTATCTGCGGTAAGATGGGTAGAGTTATGGTACCGTCCGAACCGTGGCGTATCTGCAAAAGCCCTCGAAGAAACAATTATCACCATCCTGCTAAACGGCCTGTCGAAGCAGGAATAGTACCGTTTACCTGAGCCAAAACAATGGCTGCATTTATGAGATCAAACCGGCTTGTGTGCTTCAAAAGACGAAACAGCTTTACCTTTGTTCTACAACACGAAAAGCTTCCTTTTGTCTTTTGAAGTCCAGGCTTCTCATAAATGATTTTATGCTATAAGCTTGACTGACTTTAGCGTTCTACTTCGGCCAATATGCGGCTGAGATCAGTTAGGATGCTACCCATATCACGCAGCACTGTTAGCGAAGTTACTTCTTTCAGGTCCGCCAGGCAGGCAGTCTGCATTTTTCTGGCTTGCTTCATGTTGTTTTGCAGCTCTGTCATCTGGCTCACAGATGGCTCTGCCAAAATCTGACCGAACACCGGTATGCAAACCGATGTTGCTGCAATAGCAGAGGCCAAACCTTCTATCTGCGGATACTCTGCTTTAAATGAACCTGCAGACCGCAAATCAGCTAACCCTCTCCTGATGCCTCTTATCTGTACCGTTATGTGCTCCATGTGCCGGATTCCAATAGATAAACGGCCTAAGCGGGTCCGTTTATGAACCAGAAAAGGGTTGTACTTTAAACTTTGCTCTGCCAGCCGCAGTACCTGTATACTTTTCTCTGTTTGGGCTACCAGTTCGTCTACAATAGGCTTTCCGTGCTGAGCCGTTTTTACCTCATCTTTTAGCATGAGCGAGAGGTAGTGCAAAGTAGTAGCTGCTTTCTGGCTGAGCTGCACAATGGCCTGCTCCACATCGGGTATGGCGTTGCGAGGTACTATAAGGGCATTTATGGCAATGGCGACAACCGAGCCAACCATTGTTTCTATTATTCTTCCGGTAGCGTAGCCATGGCTATGGCCAAATGCCAGCACCAGCAACGAACTAACACCTACCTGCGACACAATCTGGGGGTTCATGCGGAGAGCATTCGTGAGTGCCATGCCAATAAGTATAACGAAGAAGATGGAATAGGCGCTGATATTAAACCAGTGCCCGATCAGCATGCTCAGTACAACACCCAAAATAATGCCTATAAGCCGATGCGAAGCTTTTTCAAGGGAATCGACCACCGTTACCTGCACAGTTAGCACAGCCGCAAGCGGAGCAAAAAACGGGTACTCATCCTGAAGCAGCGAAGTAGCCAGAAACCAGGATATTGCTGCAGCTAAGGCAGTCTTTATAATTTGCGACGTTAAACCTACTTTAGCTAGAAATTCTGCTCCTTTTAACATGAGGAAAAAGATAAGGGAAGGTGGCAAAAAATAAAACTTCTTCAAAAGGTTAACCTGTTGTTGCACCAAGTTGCCATCAGTTGTTCCTAAACAGCAGGTTGGGGTATAACTTCCTTAAGCGCCAACTGTCTCAGAATAAAAGGCGCTCCTCCTATGACCATTTACTTTTAGCTAAACCTTAGCGTTACTTTTTCCATCATTCGCTGGCACTATAAAAGTAAGTAAAGGTAACCGGCTTCAGAAGCAAAGGTAAGCAACAGATACATGCAGAAAAGTGAGATTGCTCAACAATCTGGTAACCTAGCTGGTAAAATTCGGCTAAGCTCTGCTATTTTTCAGCGGTTTGTGTATCAGCTGGAAAACAGCAGGGTAGTTACATCGTACTAAAGTCAGGAGACCTGCCATGCATCCGATGTCTGCTCTCAGGTAGCATAGCCCTACAGGAACAACAAAGGCAGGCTCTAATAAGTAAGTAACATTTTAATTTAATATTTATATGGAATCATTAACTGGAAAAAACGCGCTGATAACGGGAGCCGGTAAGGGTATAGGCAAAGCTATGGCAATGGCTTTAGCAAAGGAAGGTGTTAACATAGGCCTGCTGGCACGTACCGAAAGTCAGTTAAAGACAGTTGCTGCGGAGCTGGAAAATCTTGGGGTAGAAACCAGTGTTGTGAAAGCGGATGTAACTGATTTAAGCGCGGTAGAGGCTGCTGTGGAGCAAGTACAGTTAGACTTAGGGCCGATAGATATACTCATCAATAATGCTGGCATTGCCTCTTTCGGGAAGTTCCTGGAACTGAGCCCGATGGAGTGGGAGAAAATCGTCAGGGTGAACCTGATGGGTGTTTACAATACCACACGGGCTGTTCTGCCAGGCATGATAGAACGTAAAACAGGCGATATTCTCAATATTTCATCAACAGCCGGGCTCCGGGGCACCGCGCTCACGAGTGCCTACAGCGCTTCCAAATTTGCAGTTATGGGTCTTACCGAGTCGCTGATGCAGGAGGTGCGCAAACATAACATTCGGGTTAGCGCCTGGACGCCAAGTACCGTAGCCACCGAACTAGCCTATGAAAATAAACTAACAGACGGAGACCCAGGTAAAGTGATGCAACCAGAAGACCTGGCCGAACTCCTGATTGCGCAGTTAAAACTGAACAGGCGTATTCTTATTAAGGAAGCCAGCCTGTGGTCTACTAACCCGTAATATCAAAATGCTACTATTCTGCTACTGCTGAAGATGGTGCTCTCATCCGCACCTGCTACACCAGCTAGTAAAAAAGAACGTCTTAACCCAGCCATCAGGCTTATCAGGTTAAGACGTTCTTTTTTATGAACAGTGCCATCAGAAACCGATGACCGCCAGTAGCAATTATTCTAATGAAAAAGGCCTTCCAAAGGTAAATAGCCCAAGTTGGTGTCAAGGGTTAAGATTTAAACCATGACTGCTAAGTCTAAAAAGTCTACTTCTTCTTTTTCTCCTGCTCGTACTCCTGGTTCAAACCTGTCAGTACTTCAGATGTTACGTCGAGGGAGCTAACGCCATACAAAATGGCACTGTTGCCGCGGGCGTAGCTCAACACCATTTTATATCCTTTCTCCTCGCAGAACTTCTTCAGGTAAGCCTCCACACGATCATAGAGTTTTTTCATTTCTTCAGCTTCTTCGGCAGCAATGTCGTTGCCCGCTTTCTGGCCGCGCTCCTGTATCTGCTGTTGCTTCTGAGCCAGCTTTTGCTCAGTAGAGGCTTGTTGTTCAGCCGTCATGCCGGCACCTGTTTGCTGGTACTTCGCCACTTCCTTCTGAAAAGCATCGGCCTGCGATCGGAGGTTGGCTTCTGTTTTCTGTGCTTTGCCTTTCAATCTGGTACTCACATCCTTAAAATACTGGTAATTGGTCAGGAGCGTGTCGGTGTTAATATAAACTACCTTTTCTGCCGCAGCCATACCCGCTGTTTCGCCAGTTGCAGTTGTGTCAGTTACAGCTTGTTGAGGAGCCGTTGTAGCGGCACCCGTAGTGGCCTGGGTGTTTTTGTCGTTGTTGCAGGCACTCAGCAGCAAAGAGGCCATGGTCAGGCCTAAAGCGTAGTTTCTTACTTTCACAGGTTAATTTTTTATGTGGTTTTAAATGGTTCTAATGTTTCAATACTTCGGCAAATGTTTCTTCTGCTTCCATCAAACCCTCGGCATTCAGGGCTGTCAGGCGCACGTGTTTTGTTTCGTTTACCAGAACGGGATCGTATTTGGCAACTACACGTACATAATTTTCGGTCCAGCCTTCCATCTGACCGTTTTTCACATCATCTTCGAACAGCACATTAAACTCAAGGCCAACATTCTGCTCATAAAAATGCCTTTTTTTCTTTTCCGATAAAATGCGCAGCATATCGGCCCGGCGGTTGCGGTCTTTCAGGCTTACTTTGCCTGCCATACCAGGTGCCACCGTGTTCTGCCGCTCAGAATAAGGGAAAACGTGCAGGTAACTAACATCCAGTTCGTTTAAGAAATTGTAGGTATCCAGAAAATCTGCTTCTGTTTCGCCAGGGAAACCTACAATAACATCTACGCCAATGCAGGCATGCGGCATATGAGCCTTAATAGTTGCCACTCTGTCGCCATACAGCTCGCGCAGGTAACGGCGGCGCATCAGTTTAAGTATTTTGTTGGAGCCCGACTGCAGCGGCACATGGAAGTGCGGCATAAAGCGCTGGCTTTGCGCTACGAAGGCAATAATGTCGTTGCTAAGCAGGTTTGGCTCTATAGACGATATCCGGAAACGGTCAATTTCCTGCACCTGATCGAGTTGCTGCACCAGCTCAAAAAACGTTTCAACACGCTTTCCTTCCTGCAAACCAAAATCGCCGGTGTTCACACCGGTCAGCACAATTTCCTTAACTCCTGATTCGGCAATTTCGTGGGCAGAGCGTAATACATTGGCAATACTGTCGGAGCGGCTGTTGCCACGCGCCAGGGGTATGGTACAAAACGTGCAGGAGTAGTCGCAGCCATCCTGCACCTTCAGGAACGTGCGGGTGCGGTCGCCAAACGAGTAAGAGTTATGAAACGTGTTGGCTTCGCTGATGGCGCTGGCAAAAACCTGTGGCTTCTCTTTTTTCTCGAACCCATCGAGTATATCTACCAGCTGAAATTTCTCAGCTGCACCTAACACTGCGTCAACACCCGGTATTTCGCTTATCTCTTTCGGTTTCAGCTGGGCATAGCAACCTACTATGGTAATAAAGGCATCAGGAGAATGCTTCAGCGCCTCCTTCACTATTTTCCGACATTTCTTATCTGCGTTGTCTGTTACAGAACACGTGTTTATCACGTAAATGTCTGGCGTATCAGTAAATTCAACCTTCTCAAAACCACGCTCCTGGAAAATGCGCCCAATCGTGCTGGTTTCGGAGTAGTTGAGTTTACAACCTAATGTATAAAATGCAACTTTTCTACTTGCTGTATTTACCTGCAACTGTAGGCTATAATTAGTTTCTATTTTCATTCCTTTGGCTCTTTCTGTAGTTCATCGCTG
Organism: Pontibacter qinzhouensis; assembly: GCF_008017455.1. Classification (GTDB taxonomy): domain Bacteria; phylum Bacteroidota; class Bacteroidia; order Cytophagales; family Hymenobacteraceae; genus Pontibacter; species Pontibacter qinzhouensis. Next base: position 20,342 of record NZ_VRTY01000003.1, read on the forward strand.
TACCCTTTGCCTGAAATTGTTTCCCTGATGTTTTCCTGTACACCTGAATATAGGGAGGTGCTTAGATTGTCCTTGCTTATCTGCCCTAATTTCGTCATATACCCTTCAGTTGTCTTACTTTCGCTATGCCCCAACATTCCCTGAACTTTCCTGATATCCTTCGTTAGCTCCCAGGCATGATCGGCAAAGGTATGGCGCTGCATGTGTGAGGCAAGGTGTGGCAGTCCAGCCATCTTAGCTATGATTTTTAGCCTGTTGGCAATCCTGGTGTTCAGGTTCCGCATCAGGAGCCGCAATTCTTCTCCTTTTGCCTTTTCGTGTTTTTCTGCAAAGAACGGGAAAATATAATTACCCTGCTGCGGGTACTGGCTTAAAATCCACTCGATGCCTTCATGCCGGGGAATAATCTTCACCTCTTTGGCTCTTTTCCTGGGCTTGAATATAATGTGCGTGCTGTTGACGTTGGACCATTTCAGCGTGTATACTTCCGATACCCGCGCCCCGTGCAGGAAAAACTGCATCAGGAACAGGTTGCGTGTATGCACTAAGTCAGGCGTTAACCCCTCCAGCTTGATTAAGGAATATATCTGGTCTACGTTAGGGCGCTCTACCTGCTTCAACACCTCTTCAACAAGTGGGATGCTGAAAGGGTTCGGCGCCGGCGGAATCCAGCCTTCGAGCACCGCGTTCCTGAAAAAGCTACGGTATACCCCGAAGGCATCATTAATGGTTTTGGCATCGTAGCCTTTGCCGCGCCTGGTGTCACAGGTCCGGAGGAAATGAACCAGCTCTGATATAATATAAGGAGTGAGCTTTGCCGGATCATCGGGGCGATCCCCCCAAAAGCGCTTGAAGTAACCCATCTGGGTTATGTAAGTGCTGGCGGTCCCGTACTGTCCGTGGTTCCGCTTCCTTATGATCCACTCTTCAGAGAAGGCGATGAAACCGGTTTTCTTCGCCGCTTCCGGCTGGGCGTAGGCATCCCGAATCTGGGCGCTGGTATAGGCAGGGTGCTTTGTCTCGATTGCCTGGAGGCCTTCTAATATGGTCTTGATCCTGGTGTTAAGAGACCCGCTATCAAAGTGCTTAGAGGCTACCCAGTTCCTTTTCTCGGTGGTGGCTTTGGGGTTCCACTCGCTTTTACGGGCATCCTTGCTTAGCTTCAGGAAGATGCCGGTATGGTAGTAGGCTGTTTTGCGGTCTTTGGTGATGCGGATTCGCACAGCGCTCTTACCCTCATCGTTTACCTGGTCCGTGCGAATGGTTACTTTGTAAGTGGCAGATGAAGATGACATTTATTTCTTTTTCCAGGTTACCCCATCATAGTAATCATAGCCATCAGTCAAGACAATTTTTTGAAATCCCATGTTATGCCACTTGCTGAATACGCCTTCTTTTTCAAATCTTCTTTTCCAGACTGCATTAAATAAGGCGTACTTCAGGTGTAGCTCGTCTTGTTCTTTCCCTTTTACCGAAACCTCTATATCTAATCCGGCATCTAAAAAGTGATTTCTTAACTCCTGTTGAAAATCTACCCTTGCCTGCATTATTCTCTTATCCATTTCAGCAACATTCAGTCTCCGCCGGCGCATTTCCTCTTTGTTGGCATCGAGAGCGGCTTCTAATTGCTCCTGTGTAAGGGGTTCTTCTTTTACTGTGTCGGGTGCTGCTATAATAATTTCTTCAGGTTCACCATAGCTGGAGCTTTTGTCTTTGTCTTTGCTAAGATTAGCTATTATACCAAGGACTAATAATACTGTAATACCAATCTTCCAAAGCTGTCCTATTCTCTCTGATTTCCAGAGGGCGTATATACCAACAGGAAAAATAAACAGCAGGAGCAATATTACTAACCATGTTTTATTATACCACTTGTTTTGTATAGGTGTATCCATAATTAATAAGTTAAATCCTTTAATACTTTTACTACTACAAATAAATGTTTAATGGCTTCTTTCTTTACAGGGAATGGCTTGTGTTCAACATTATGGCTAGTAAGCAACCATTTTTCCCCAGGTAGCTCATCATGGATGTATTTAACAGCAGACATTTCTGCTCCTATTAATACATAGGTAAGCCCCAATGGGATAAAGCTTCTGTCTTGAATTCTCCTAATCAATAGCACATCTCCACTATTTATAAATGTGGCCATACTATCACCTTTCGCTCGAACACCTAGTAAACCTTCTGTAGAACTCATTTCCTCCAAGTGTATCCATCCAACCAAAGGAATGCTGTTATTATCGTCAATTAGCCGCTGCACATTTCCTGCATTGATATCAATATCATAAAGAGGTATGGCGTTTTCTGGCACTCCCTTTTCTTTATATTGCTCTGTTCCCAAAATTTTAAGGCTAGAATTTTCTTTTAAAATCACCTCATCCCCTCCAATCCCATCAATAAGCCAGTCCAAGGATATGTTATATGTTCTACTATAGAACATTGCTAAGTCTAAATACTTTTCGGCTTTATCACTTTCAAGTTTTGAAATAGAAGAGCGGGCTATATGCGCCAGTTCTGCTACATCAGTCTGCTTAAGATTTACATATTCCCTTGTTTTTATAAGCCTTTGGCCTATAGTGCTTTTACTTTTCAATGTTCTAAAAATGAAATATATTAGAAATTATTTGTTCTAATTTTGAAACTTTTGCTTGCAATGTTCAGTATTTGAACATATATTTACAGAAGTATTACAAACATAAGCAAAATTAGAACAACATGTACAAGCCTGACAAAGAAACATTAGAAAAACTTAGGAAAACAGCCGGACACGGTTATGCTCCTGCGGTGATTGACATTCTAAGAGATGAACACAAGTATGATGTTCAGGACGAAAAAGAGGTGAAGCGTGAAGTTTATGCCGTGGCACATGGAAGATCAGATAATGAAGTTGTAATGCAGGCTTTTTTAACCCTGGTAATCAGAAAGGCAAAAGCTGCTTCTCCTGTAAAAGCCTTGCTAGATGAAGCAATGAAAATGATAACCTCTAATGCTGCCTAACTATGAGCCTTTTACAGATTCAAACAATCAACGATGTGCAGGTAATAGAAAGCACAATAATGGCAAACGAACTAGGCATCAAGCATAAAAATTTGCTTGAAACAATTACCAAGTATCAACCCGAGATTGAGGAAGCATTTGGAGCAATCGCGTTTCAAACGCGACCGTTGCCCAACGGAGGCAAACCTTTGACTTTAGCCTACTTAACCGAAGATCAGTCGATTTTTATTTCTACTCTTTCCAGAAATTCAGAACGGGTAGTTCAATTCAAGACTAGTTTGGTTCAGTCATTCCAAGCGGCTAAAAGGCTTGTTCATAGTGTTACCGCTACGCTCACAGATGATGAGTTTTTAGCTAAGGCTCTTATAATGTCTGCTGAGAAGTTGCAGAAGCTTGAGCAAAAGACATTCCTGTTAGAAGCTGATAACGAAAAGCTGTTGCAGCAAACCACAGAGCAAGAGCAACTAATTAAATCACAAGCCCCTAAAGCCGCATTTTATGACAAGGTTCTTGATGCGAAGAATAGCATGCCTATTACCTTAATCGCAAAAGAATTAGGGATATCTGCACAGTCCCTAAATGCCAAGCTTAAAGAAAAAGGAGTGCAGTATAAAGTAGGCGGCGTTTGGGTTCTTACTCAAAAGTATTCAGGCTTGGGATACACAGAAATGAGGACTGTTAACATCCCTAGTGAATCAGACCCAAATAGAACTACCCTTCAAATGTGCTGGACTCAAAAAGGCAGAGAGTTGATACATAATAAGATTAACAGCCTTTTCAATATCCCATCTACGGTACAGTTGTCCCACCTTAAAGTTGAAAGAGAATAACAATGGGTATCATAGAGCAACTACAGCAAGAGAACAAAGAGCTTCGGCAGGAGCTTCGGGAGTTCAAAGAATTTGTCTCTGACTACATATCGCAGGTAGATGATGAGATTAAGGGATACGAGGCAGCAAGCAAGTTTTTAGGGTGTTCAGTTTCAAGCTTGCATGTATGGGTTAGGGAAAGGAAGATACCCTTCAACAAAAACGGCAAAACGGTCACTTTCTCACGGCAGGACCTGGTGAACCACAAGAGAAAGCGCAGAATAGGCAAAAGAGATACTTATACCTTAACAAAAGCAGCATGAGCGAAATAATCTTATACCCCAAAAAAGGAAGTCTCGGCATGCCAGTAGTAGCAGACCCGGCCCATTACAAAGAAGGCCGGGATTACAACCAGCCCCTGAGTCAGACGCTTCAATTCATCAGAGCCGGAGACAGCCCGGAGAATGCAGCCCTTGCCGCCATGAGTAGAGCGGGGTTATTACCTAAAACAGAAATACTAGTGTTCACCATATCAGCAGCCTAAAATGACAAATCAACAAAAAGACAATACAGGTTATTGGATAGCAGTAATCTTAATGGTAGGGGTCATAGCCCTGGTAGCTTATTGTGCAGCTCAAAATGTGTTCGTGAAATGATAACGAAGCGACAAGTAATTAACGATATTCTGGACAGTGTGCAGGGTATCAACGAGGAAACCGGCCTATCTGCCAGGATGTGGTACTACAGCAAGGATGTAGGAATTGCTGTAGAGGTGTTCAGCGGTAAGGAATGTGTACTTGAAAGCCATTACCACCCTGAACTAGCAGATTATCAGAAACTACATGGATTACTTACTTCCATTCTTACAGAACATAGAAACTTAGTAGCAGCATAAACTAATGATTAATCAAGCACATGAAAAATATCAATCCGCTTACTACAGAAAAAATTGAGCCTATTGTTCATTCAGACTTTGGCATAAATGTAACAATTCATATTGGGTGCTGCTCAGAAGAGGAGGTTTACCAGCACTTAACTGAACTCCGAAAGCAGTTCAAGAAAGCCTTTAAAAAGAATGAAGATTTCCCGGAGCAAAGGTTTGAAGATAACAACTGCTATGGGATTCACGATGCCATTATACTTCAGGAGGTGCCAGAGCGTGATCCTGATTTAGACCGCGATCAGCCTGAATTCTTCGGTGGTTACAGAATAAACTAATGATTAACCAAACACATGAAATCATTCTTCACACTTCTATTAACAGCCCTTGCTTTTGCTGGCTGTAACCCTAAGTCTCTAACAAGTAAGAGCGCCTTTGATAAGAGCTGCCATGAAAAGCCTAAGCCAGATCATGTGAAGCATAGCACCAGAACCTTTAACAGCCAGTTTGGAAAGTAATTATGACACCAAAACAGAAAGAAAATTACAACAAAATGCTCCTGACCCTGAAAATGATTGCAAAAGGTTACGGAACAACCGCTCAAATCAGAAAGAATAGCGAAAGAGATTACGGATTGGATTATGAAGAAGCCTTAGAAATGGCTTACGAGAATATCCAGCAAGATGCCAAGAATTGTGTCAAAGGCATAAAGCTATTATAAATGAAGCTACTCCTATTCCTTCTACTCCTTACCTCTTCCTGCACTACCTGTTATACCAGTAGAACAACTGGTATAGAGTACACTACTGACTTAGAATTTTACGCACAAAAATCAGAATAATGGATACACCGAAATTAAACCTATATCAGAAGCTCCTGGAGATACAGAAACGTGTCGTAGGCTTAGGCAAGGATAAGAAATCTTTCAGTTTCGAATATGTGACAGGCGCAAAGGTGCTGGAGCATATCAAGCCCCTGATGAACGAATACGGGCTGCTACTGAAACAGGAAATCGTAAGCTTTGATAATACCCGACAGGATTATAATACCGCCAAAGGAGCGAAATCAGAGATACTAACTAAGGTAGTGATTCGCTTTACCTGGATTGATTGTGAGACAGGGGAGAAAGATGTAAACGAGTTCGGGGCAAACGGTCAGAATGATTGGGATAAGGGCATAGGTTCTGCTTTAACTTATGCTGAACGCTATTTCCTGCTTAAATTCTTTCACATAGCCACAGACGAGGACGACATAGATAATCCTGAACTGAAAAAGCAAGCTGAGATTGCAGCCGAAAAGGTATTGAATGGAGCTATTAAAGAGGTAAAAGCGTGTACTGATAAGGAGTGTACTGTGCAGGTTTGGAACAAATACCCCCAATTAAAGGAAGTAGAATCGTTTAAAAGCGCAGTAGCCGAAAAAGGCAAGTCATTTACCGCTGTTGAGGCAAAAGCTCCTGAGCGGCCTGCAAATGAGCCAACACCGGTAGCCACAGAGAAGCAAAAAGACCTTATCCGTAACCTTCTGAACTCACATCATGTGCCTATTTCATTCAGGGATAGAGTTCAGGATATTGAATCGAACTATGAAGGCTACATTCCTTTAGCAGACTTTGAAACTATCTATAAAGAGTTGCAGGAATTGATTGCATGGGGCACAAAACACGAAGCAGAAACACCAGCTACATCCGATCAAATTGAATTGATTGAAATACACCTAGCGAACACCGCCTTTAAGGAAGAAGAAGCCAAAGCCGGTAAAGCCAAACTTGCAAAGGGATACACCATTGCCCAGGCAAATAAGAGGATTAAGCAATTAGAAGGCCTGATTGAAGAACGATCTAAAGCCAAATCAAATGCAGCATAAAGCCACCTTTGAGCAGGACAGGGGCTACTACATTATCAAGTTACACACATCAAAATAATTTCACAACATGGATATTAAAATCGAAGAACTGCTGAAACTCAGCAAGAAAGAGGCTACTCAATTAGCAAAAGAGCTAGTAACTGACATAGTGGAAGGCGGCAAAGAAGATCCGCTTAAAGTCTACATCGAGACAAAAAAGATAAATGAGTATTTCGCTGAGGTAAATAAAGGCCTTGCCAAACCTGCACAAGATGAAGCCGCAAAGCATGGTACCAAAGGTGCTGAAATGTGGGGAGCCAAAGCACAGATAGTATCTACCCCAAGCCGGTACGATTACTCTAACTGTAATGATGAGGAGCTGGCAACCTTAGATGCTAATCTGAAAGAAGCCAAAGTAGCACTAGAGGCGCGCCAGAAGTTCCTGCAAGGTATTCCGGTTACAGGGTTGGTACTAGTAGACGAGGAATCAGGAGACGCTACCAAACTCTACCCACCTGTCAAGATTCAAGGAGAGACCATTAAGGTAGTGTATTGATAATGGCAGATACAGGAAAGAAATGTTATACCCGAAAAGAAAAGCAGCATGAGAACCAGCACAGATTACCAGACCTTCCTAAGCAACCTCCAAAAGTTAAGAGAGGCAGCGAAAAATAAAGCCACCGCAACACAGGCCGTAGAACTCAAAAATACAAAGCCATGCAAGTAAAAGATAACAAAACCACTTCTAAAAGCTATTCTCTGATAGGGGCACTGATGCTTATACTATCCCAAATTGTACAAGAGCCACACGAAACAATCATACTGTTAGTGGTAGGTGCTACGCTGGTAGGTACGGGTGGGTATCTGTGGGTAGAAGGGAGGAGGGAGCAAGCATGAAAGTACCACGCCTTACCACCTGCTGCAAACTGGCAGACTTAACGAAAACTATTCAGGAAATTATTAACCAGAAGAAAGCAAGAAACCTATGTCATTAACTCATGGCTCCCTGTTCTCTGGCATCGGAGGTTTTGAAATTGGGGCAGCAGCAAATAATATATCTACGATATGGAATTGTGAGATAGATAGCTATAACAGAAAAATCTTAAAACAACATTTCCCTAACACAATTCAACATGAAGACATCAGAGAATTACGACACCCGTCAGCAGTTGACATTATTTCAGGGGGTTTCCCCTGCCAAGACCTGTCCATTGCAGGCAGAGGCAGGGGAATCACAGGAGAGCGAAGCGGCTTATGGTCAGAGATGCTCCGCATTATTGACGAAGGCCGACCTGCTTACGTGGTCATTGAAAATTCCCCAGAGCTTCTCAAAAAAGGATTTGAAAATGTCTTATATCCGCTTTCCGAAATCGGGTACGATGCAGAATGGCAATGTTTATCGGGCACCACATTTGGAGTGCAACAGGGTAGGGAAAGAGTTTATTGTATTGCCCACACCAACGGTATCGGACAGCAAGGGGAGCGGCAAAAGCCGATATTTTCAGAGCCAGAACTATCACGGCAATTTCAGGGAGTACATCCGGGATGGCGAACACGATCCGATATACCCAAACCCCGCGCTTTCCGAAGCCTTAATGACATTCCCAACGGGATGGAGCGAACTAAGGCCCACGGAAACGCAATAATGCCAATAGTGGCATCCTATTTATTTAGATGTATTGTTAACCATTATAACCAAATAACCCCATGACCCCACATATAATCCTTCTGACGCAGGAGCCAAACGCTGATATGCGCTTCTACTACACAGCAGACATTGCGCACACAGATGACGATGGTGCATTGAAAGTATTTCCTTCATTTGATGCAGCAGCGGATGAAAGAGATGATTTGGAGATTGATGGTTATATAATAGAACTACCAATATACTCAATATGAAAACCATAGACTGTTATGGAGTGCAGGTCACACCACTGGAGGAGATGCAAATAATGAAGTATATAAATTCTAATAGTATTGCTCCAAACACGCTTACAGCAGCAGAAAGGAAACAACTTGTAGCTAATATCTTATCAACCTTAATCAAATAACCCCATGACAGCATTCATCCTATTACTCGCAATGTCCATTATTTGCATCATTACCCTTATAGCTATCTTCTTCTATGACCTATGGAAGTATGGGGAAGTTATAGAGTTGCCGGATGGGGGGATTGTGTATTCAAAATCAATATCTGGGCGATCCCTAAAGGGCCAGGCTCCTTCGTGCTCCGCTTCGCTCCGGTCCTGAAGGGCTAAACCTTTCACATCACTAATGCAAAAAAAACAACAATGGAAACTAAAGAAATAACGCAAGAGAAACTATTCCAAAGCTTCTGTGCCCCTGGAATTTTCAGGGAGTACACAGAAGCCCCATTTGAGCAAAACGGCTATGTATACGCTACAAATGGCCACATCATTATTAGAACGCCAAAAGACCTGTATTGCAGCCAAGCAGCGACCCTAGAAAAGCCAATTTCTAGTTTTGTGTTTGATGGTGCTAACAAAAGTATTGCTATTGACTTTAACGTTTCAGAGATAGAAGCCCTTAAAACAGAACCTGAATACAGAGTTTTAAAGAAGTCGCAGGAGTGCGGCACATGCGAAGGTTTTGGTGAGGTGACGTGGGAGTTTGAGCACCACGAAAGGGAAGATGATTGCCCTGTTTGCTATGGTTCAGGAATTGCGGAGGCAGAACATAAGGAGTTAACAGGCAATACAACATTCGGCACTGCCTATGTTACAATCTACGATACTCCGCTTGATGTAAAGCTGTTCTACAAGCTTGTGCAGTTAAATGAGCCTATCGCTTTAATAAAATATACAAGCAAAACGCAAGCCATTGTCTTCAAAGCAGGCCAATACGATGTAGGAATAATGCCTGTATCGTCTACAGGGGATTATCCAGTAATCAAAATACTATAGCCCTGATGATCCATCTTAATCCAGGAGAACGCATACTAGACGAAAGTAAGTTTGTAGCCCGAAACAAGAGCTACAGCGAACACATGACCAAATACGCGAAACAAACCCACACCGAGAAGCTAGAACGCTACTACCAGCTTAAAAATGACCAAAAAAAGTAAAGACACCTGCACCTGCAAGTTTCCCTTAGTGAAAGAGAGCAATCCTATATGCAGAGAATGCGAGAAAGAAGTACCAAAAGAAAAACTGAAAAGCTTATGACACAAATTGAAAGAGAAGCAGCCCAGGTAAAAGAGCTTGGAGATAGAATAGGTTACGGACACATGATGCATTTAGCCTCTGCATTATGGCGAAAGATGCTGGTAGAAAAAGGATGGCCAGCAAGCGGTGCAACTGTACCAACCTCCTTGCATGCCATTAAGCAGCCTAATAAAAAGTATGCTGAAACAAGCATGGCGCAATATGACGAGATAGTGAAACCCCTTTAAGCGACTACTATGACACCAAGAACCATAAAGATAAACGAGAAGCTAACACACACCCAATTCGGCATTTCTAAGCCCCTGTTTGACGCGCATGTGAAAGATAAGCCTTTGCCGGTCCTGAAGTTCGAACATGGCTTCTACAGCGTGGAAATAGCCGGAGAAGGGTACACAGTGCACACTTCGGATGTAGACCGGAACCACCACGAGAAGATAGCCGAGGAATATAACAGCTATGAGTTCTGAGCCTTTCTACAACCCCTTCAGCTTCTTAACAGATCAGGAAGCTAGGATACTGGCAGAAGAAGAAGAAAGAACACTACCGGTGTATTCCGACTACTCGCAGCCTTATCAGCCAGGTAAGTACAATAGTAAGAAACGAAGGCAGTATTTAGGGGGTGAAAGAAGAATGTTATTAGGAGAAGAACAACTTAAAAGAGCAGCATAAGATATGAAAAAACAGACCACCTATGAAAACCTTTTTGGAGAGGTCATAACCGTATCTAACAAGAAGGGCAACCCGCTTTTAAAATCCTTTGGCAAAGGTCCGGAAGGCGAACGATGCAAGAATTGCAAGCACATCTACAGGAAGCAATACGCAGGCACCTACTACAAATGTGAGCTTAGAGGCAACACCAACGGACCAGGCACAGACCACAGAGTGAACTGGCCTGCTTGCGGAAAATTTGAGAAAGGAGAGGATTAGTATGAAGATGCTCTATAAGTGGTATGTAGTTTACCCTCTAACAGCACTTTGGGCCTATTACATAGCCTCTACTAGTTCGCTGCTTGAAACCGCTACACACTTCGGCTTAGTCGCAATGATTGTAGCAGCAGGAGTAAAAAGGAAAGGAGAGGGTTAGTCTACTGTAATGCCTAAAACCTATTTTTTGGTTAGGCGGTCCAGCTCCTGCTGAGTAAGTCTATCAATTACCTCATACTGTTTTTCATCAGTCATGGCAGCGATTAAGCGGAGAATTTTAAGGGATTCATTAGAAAACTTAGTAGTAACAAGGTTTTCAGCCCTCTTGCTCTCTGCCAAATTGAAAACATACGGACTGTTAGCCGGATCATTACAAACTAAATTACCCTTGTTATGAAGATCATAATAGTATTTCTCTTTTTGAGCAGCATCAATATTACAAGAGCATTCTTCTATAATATCCATTACGGGTAACAGTTCATTGGCTCTTAAATCCCTTATCCAGTCAAGCTTTGCTCTGCTACCATATGTATCGCCATAATGAGACATAAGACGCTCTTTAGGATTGATGGTTACGCCAATATACCTAATGGCTTGATCTCTAGGGTCTGAAAGGGAATACACATAATACATAATAATTATTCTTTAGGTGGTGGAAACTTGCCAATGCTTTTAAGATACTCTTCTGCCAATTTATTCATCAAAGCTGACAGAGAACGCTTTTCAGCTTTACAATCAGACATTAGTGAATCATAAATGTCAGAAGGAAATCGAACAGGATATGTAATTGACTTTGCCACAATATTGAGTTTTTAGTTATAACTGACACAAAATTAACAATTATACATCCGTATGCAAATATATGCAAAATATTTGAAACTATTGCATACAATTGCGTACATTTGCATACGGATTAAATGTAACGGGGTAAACCATTCAGCAATAAAACTATGCAGTTAAGACCATACCAAACCGAAGCTATATCGCTCTTAAGGCAGGCATTTAGGCAGCAGAAGAAAAAAGTAATCCTCTGTTTACCAACTGGTGCCGGAAAAACATTTACCTTTAGTGATCTAGCAAAACGGACAGTTGAGAAGGGCGGCAGGGTATTAATTCTGACTCATAGAATCGAGTTATTGACCCAGGCCGACGGCGCACTTACGAAAGTAGGGCTGAACCCGTTTGTAATCAGTGCCAACACAAAGCACCTCTATACAGCAGAGTGTTACGTGGCAATGGTTGAAACCTTTTACAGACGCGTAAAAAAGGAATCCTTTGTTTCTGCTTTAGGCAATATATCCTTAGTCATTATAGACGAGTGTCATTTAGGTAACTTCTTTAAGATTATAGAATACTTTCAGGATGCCTTTATTATCGGGGCAACTGCTACTCCTATTTCCTCTAAAAAAGAATTTCCGCTAAAGGACTTCTACAGTGACATTGTGGAGCCTATCGATATTCCGAGCCTCATTCAGATGGGCTTTCTGGCACCGCCTATAACATATGGTGCAAAAGAGGAAATTACCGGACTGAAAACAAAGATGGGAGAGTACACCGATGAATCACTGATGAATGTCTTTGATAAGAAAACGATGTACGACGATGCCATTACCCACTATAAGCAGCTTGCAGCAGGCAGGAAAACAATTTGCTTTAATATCAACATCGAGCATAGCATTAAAATGAAGAACGCCTTCCTGGATGCCGGAATTTCAGCCGAGCATTTAGATGGCACTACGCCGGATGCCGAGAGGAAACGTATTCTAAAGGCATTCAACCGAGGCGAATTCAATGTTTTGTGCAATGTGGGGGTACTTACAACCGGATTCGATGAACCTTCTATTTCCTGCATCATTATCAACAGGGCAACTAAAAGCACATCGCTTTATTTCCAGTGTTGCGGAAGGGGCAGCCGTATGGCTCCAGGCAAAAAGGACTTCATCATTATTGATATGGGCGCAAACTTCAAAGAGCACGGCCTTTGGAATGAGCCTATCAACTGGCGCGACAGGTTTCTCAATCCTAAAAAACCAGGTAAAGGAGGGGGTGTGGCTCCCGTTAAAGAATGCCACAAATGCTCTGCCATCATACCCGCAGGCGTTAAAACATGTTCCTATTGCGGTTTCACCTACACAAAGGAGCATGAAGAAAAAGAACTGTTGAGATCAGCCGGCTTTGTAGAAATCAGTCCTGAGCATCTTAGCAAAGCGTGGGATAAAATGTCTGTAAAGGAGATTGAAGCCACCAGAATACTCAAAAATTATAAAATCGGATGGGCTGTACATCAGCTTAAACCGAGAGGCCGACCCGCTCTTGAAGAGTACGCAGTGTTGAAAGGTTATAAAGAGGGATGGGTTGATTATCAAATAGATCAGGAGCATGAAAATATCTAAATTCAAAACACTATTCGACACAAAGAATCCTGACAATATAGCTTTTGCAGAGTTCTTTGATGCCGTAAAAAATGGGGAGTGGGAAGATATAATTCATCGTATCAGGTTAGAAGCCGACCATGACGAAAGACAGAAATTAAAGCAGCGATACCTACCCTATGTTACAATATCCGGCACTTTTTCACAACGGACCAACGATGGATTAGAAGAGCATTCAGGTTTACTCTGCATAGATTTTGACAAAGTTGCCAACCTGCCACAGACACAGCAGAACATACAAAACGACCCTTACACGTTTGCTTGTATGGTTTCGGCTTCTGGTAACGGACTTGCAGCTATTGTTAAGATAGACCCTAAAAAACATGCAGACGCATTTTTAGCACTTGAAAGTTACTACTATAACAAGTTCGCTTTAATCTGTGATCCGGCTTGTAAAGATGTTTCCAGGCCGCGCTATGTCACATACGACCCGAACGCGTACCTGAACCCGAACAGCCAGAAGTTTACAGCCTATCTACCAAAGAAGGCGCAGCCAAAACTTACAACATTCATTTATTCGGATTCAGACTTTGAAAACGTCATAGCGCAGATTGTTGATAACAACATTGATATTACAGGAGATTATCAGCAGTGGCGCAATTTAGGATTTGCTATAGCATCAGCGTACAAGGAAGCAGGGCAGGATTATTTTGTAGCCATCAGTCAGTTTCATGCAAAGTATGACTATGATATAGCCGTGAAGCAGTACGGGTACTGTGTCAAGTCCAGAGGGCAAGGTATCAGTATTTCCACGTTCTTTTATTATGCAAAGCTGGCAGGGTTACAGATTGTATCCGACCGTACCAGGATAATTGCCACAGCCGCAAAGCAGGCCAAAAGAAGCAGGAGAGATGAAGCCAGTGCCATAAACCTACTAGAGCAATTCGATGGCATTCCGGCAGCGGAATCAGAGCCAATAGTTAAGCAGGTTTTCAGTCAGAACATAGATACTAGGGATGAATCAGATTTACCCATAGTAGAACAAGCTGAACTTTTCCTGAAAACTAACTACTCCTTCAGGCGCAATGTTATCAGCAGGTATATTGAATTGAACGGGTTAGAGTTAACGGCCAAAGATTTCAACTCTATTTACCTCCAAGCCCGAAAAGCGGTAGGTGATAGCCTGACCTTTGACCTTTGCGACAGGCTTATTAATTCGGATATGACACCGGATTATAACCCATTGACAGAGTTTTTCCAGCGTCATGCCTACGATTACCAGGAAGGGTTGATTCAAAAGCTGATTACCTGCATCCGAACTGATAACTCCTACGATGTCGGCATTTACATTTTAAAGTGGCTGGTAGGAATTGTAAGTGCAGCGCATGGTAAGCATAGCCCTTTGCTTTTAGTGCTGACAGGGGGGCAGGGATCCGGCAAGACAGAGTTTTTCCGCAGGCTCCTACCGCCTGAACTCAGAAAATACTATGCTGAATCAAAGTTGGATGCTGGCAAAGATGATGAATTGCTAATGACACAGAAGCTTCTAATTATGGATGATGAGATGGGCGGCAAGTCAAAGCAGGAGGCCAAACGGCTGAAAGAACTTACATCTAAACAGACGTTTTCTTTGAGGGAGCCATACGGCAGGAATAACGTTGACCTGCAAAGGCTGGCTGTGCTGTGCGGTACCACCAATGATATACAGGTGCTATCAGACCCTACCGGAAACAGGCGCATTATTCCTATTAACGTGCTTTCGATCAATCACGAATTATACAATAGCATAGATAAAACCGCACTCTTTGCTGAGGCATACCAGTTTTACACGCGTGGGTTTGACTGGCAGCTTACCAAAGAAGAGGTTCAGGCTTTGAATTGTGGTTCTTCTGAGTTTGAAGAGGTCTTTGCTGAAAAAGAATTGGTGATTGAATATTTCGAGAGAGCAGACGAACCAGGACTACCAGGCCTTGTAGACAAAACAAGAAGATCAATTTCATGGATTGCAAGCTGGCTTTATGAACGCTCCAAACACAGGATAGACAAGCGCAAACTTAAACTAGCAATGGAGCAATTAGGCTATCAGTATAAAGCATATAAGGTCGGCGGTCAGACATTGAGAGGTTTCGAGTTTAAGATTAAACAAAATGCAACTTCTTAGTTTTTGCAACCGATTTTGCAACCGATTTTGCAACCTGAAACAACTAACTATTAGATAGTTATACTAAAGTTGCAAAAGTTGCAAATAATATTCTAATAAACATAAGCAGTCATTTTATATAGCACACACAGACATATACACCCCCTTTTATAATGTATTATATACTCTGGTGCTTTATGTGAACTTGAAATTGCAACCTGCTAAAATAGTCTCTAAACACTATGATTATCAATCTCTTACGGGTTGCAATTTCAAAACGCAAAAATTTTGCAACCTCACTAAATGAATAGTAATTATGAAAAATAATCCATCAGAAATACAATTACAGGCAAGCGTCTTTCAGAAGCTTTGGAATGAATACCCCGAAACCCGTTACTCTTTCTTTGCGGTCCCGAACGGAGGCACCCGAAACCCCATCGAGGCAATGCAGCTCAAAGCCTCCGGCCTGGTGCCAGGGGTAGCAGATACAATCTTACTCTGGAATGGCAAAGCCTATGCAGCGGAGTTTAAGACACTCAAAGGCAAACTCCGAGATGCACAGATTAAATTTAGGGAGCAGTGCGAAAGGCAAAACATTCCTTATGTGGTGATTAGAACAGAAGAACAGTTTTGGGAATGGATACTACCGATTATAGACCAACGAAACCAGATTAGCGCGTGAGAACCTTACCCCTTACGATCATACCAGGATATCCCAAGACTTAGCCAGAACAGGGAATTTTGAGGGGTTGATTAGAATACAGAAACTTTTAAAGCACAGGCAGGATGAAATACAAAAACTATCTGACAGAGCAGCAAACCCAATACCTAAAAGACAACTTTAGCCAAAAGAGCAACAAGGAGATGGCGCAGGAGTTAGGCGTGAAGCTGTACCATGTGCGTTATGCCCTGTATTCTATGGGACTGACAAGAATGAAGCTTGATTACTGGACAGAGGAGCAGACAGCCTTTTTGAAAGAGAATTTCAGACTGATGGGAGATAAAGAGATAGCCACCGTGTTTGAGCAGCGATGGCCCAAAAGCAAGCCCTGGACGCTGAAGCATATAGAGAAAAAGCGCAATTACCTGCACCTGCACCGGACAAAGCAGGAGTTATACGAGATACACTGGCGCAACAAACGCAACGGCAGCTGGGACAACGCCCATAAGTGGATGTGGCAAACAAGGGGTGTTTCTAAGCCAGGAGACACAAGGGAGTGGCCAGACCAGGACGGAGTTTTAAGAAAGCATATCAAAACTGAAAAATCCTTTGTGCCTATGGCGCCTTATGTTTGGAGGCAGGAAAAGGGGGAGATACCGGAAGGATTCGTGATATGGTTCAAAGACCGAAACCCGCTGAATTGCGACATTGAAAACTTGGAATGCATCAGCAGAGCGGAGAACGCAATCAGGAACAGCGCGGCCATAAGGCTTACCGACAACTACGTGGCAGCTATCAGCACCATGAAGGACAAGCACCTAAGAAATGAGATTAAGCAGCACCCTGAGCTGATACAGGCAATAAGGGCAAGGCTGCTACTAAAACGAAAAGTTAAAACCCTAATAAAACAGAGAAATGGCAAAGAATAAATTATCAGACCTTAACAACCACCTTTTCGCACAACTGGAAAGGCTCAATGATGACGACTTAACAGCAGATCAGGTAGAAAAAGAAATCGGAAGGGCAAAGGCTATTTCATCCATAGCCTCACAGGTAATACACTCCTCAAAAGTAACCCTAGAGGCTATGCGCCTGGTTGCCAGCGGAGACCTCAGAGAGGAGGAACTACCAGACCAGTTCAACCATAAGAGATTACAGGCATGACCCAAAAAGAGAAACAAGCGGTTGCCCTCTACTACCAGAGGAACACCCAAAGAGCCACCTGCAACAAGTACGGGATAAGCGCACAGCAGGCAAAGCAGATCGTTCAGGAGGTGTACGGGAAACTCAAATCCCACAAGGACACGATAGAGCAGAAGTACAGCAGCGTGGAGATACGCCGGTTCTATGCCCTCTACCTGGCAGGCTATGGCATCCGGGCAGACTACGAAGATTTGCTCAGGCACTGGCAGCTGGCAGCCTTTGACGAGCGGGTACACATAGACCAGATCGTATTTGAGCTTTCAGAAGTATGGGAGAGGTTCAGCAACTGCCATACGATGCAACCACATTCAAGAATAGCAGCATGAAAGCCTGGACACTCACTTTCCAAATTAGGGACATGCTAGAAAGAGAGTGTCCCGACCTACACCCAGGCATAGCCCTGAAGATACATCAAGTAATTGAAAAGCACGAAACCCATGAAAGCATCAGATTATCAGGCTTTGCACAAGAAGCCTACCAGAGCAGCCCCACAGACAAAGAGTAAATCAGGCAAGGAGTTATTAGACCTTACGAGCAGCGAAGTTTCAAATATGATTGATGGATTTCTCCTAAAGGTGCCGCAGTACTTGGAATACGGAGATAATACAATCGTCTGCCATCACAAAGGATACGAGGTAACAATCAGTTTTAAGATTAAGAAATTATGAGCAACAAATATCAATGGCAGGGAGAACCAGTAAAAACAGTATTCGGGCACAGCTTTGTAGATTTTAACGAAGAAAAGCCGCTGTACTGGTATAACTTCCTTTGCACAGACGCAACACGAGGTGCATGTATACCATCCATTCAAGTTACAACCAAATCAGGAGAGGTCTTTTACATTTCCAATCATGCCGGGATAGGAGCGCATAAGCTATCTAAAGGCGGCTGGCCTAACATGCCGCATGCTGGTATACCTAACACCGCACCTTTTGAGCCTGACCACAGGCCGCCTTATGGGTTACGAAAGCTTGATTTAGAAGAGTATGAACAGTTTGAGTCTGATAAAAACCACTGGCAAAGAACCCGATACCCTGAAGAATATAAAAAGATGGAAGGATTAAGAGAAGCCATCAGAAGTCAGCAAAACAAGAGAGGCTCAAATAAGCTCGAATAAGACACTTTCAGGTATCAGACCTATTCCGCTACCATTAACAATAGATAGTTCAACCACGGCTATATAAGAAGCCACGAAATTAATTTTAATAGACACCAGACATGCCAATAGATTATAAGCGATACCCGCCCAACTGGAAAACAGAGATCAGGCCAGCGGTTTTAGATAGGGCCAACCACTGTTGCGAGTTTTGCGGGTTAAAGAACCATGCAGAAATATGGATAGCGAAAAGGAGAGGCAAAACATCCTGGCACCCTACCAAAGATGATGCAGCACACATGGCCTAAGAAGCTGGCCTTTATCCTGAAGTATGAGCCAGCCTATTTTAATAAGTTACAGTTGAAATCAATAAATAAAGCAGCATAATGGAATTAAAAGAGAAAGCATGGGTATTGAACAAACAAAACTTCGGTGAGCCTTGGTTTGTACCAGACGATGCATTTTATGGCGAAACAAAAGGTAAGGCCAAAAAACAGGCATGGGACAGCATTAAGGATGATGGGCTTAAAAACTTTCTAGGCGATGAAATCACCTATTTGAACATGCCTCTGGTGCGTTGCAAAGAATATGATAAATATTTAGTCAATGGTGAGCTAAAGACCCTCATTAGGATTGAAGAAGATAACAGGCGGGAAGAAAGGGATGAAAGGCTAGAGCAGCTTTTAATTTCAAATCCAGATGCAAAAGCTTATATCAGGAAAGGCGGTTACTACTATTGCTCAGGCTTTTGCGGTTATACAGAAAGGCAGGCAGATGCAGGTGTTTACACGATTCAGGAGGCAGTAAGAGAAGTAAAAGGATGTTCACTTAGGGATCATATGGATGCTATTTTAATAGATGTAGAGCAGCACAATAAGTTGATTCTTGATAAGATAAAGAGTCTGCAAAGTAGATTAATAACCACCGCGATAGTCGATTGAGGGATATGTTTGAGTTCCTTTTTGCTTTTTCTGCAAAAAGAACGAGTCCCGAAAGCGCGGCCATCGCCCTAATTAAATTCACAACCATTTATAACCCATTATTATATGCAAACCACCCTTTGTAAAACAGACAGAGAAGAAATACTTAGGCTACTGGATCTTCTTGATAAGAAAAGATTTGCCACCGGCGTAGAGTGGCTGGAAGAATCAGAAGAATTCAAGAGCATTCAAAAGATAGCCTCCCAGGAACACCACCCTTCAGGCGACCAATCACTGCTAAGCAATGCCAGTAGTTTCAGTTGGGAAAGACTTCTTTCAATGAGAGATGAAGCTATGAAACTTTTCTTTAATGGCGGCCCGCAAGCTGAAATAGAGGGTATTATTCAGAGAGAAATAGAGCGTAGATTATTAGCCCTTTTACCACAGGAGAAATAACAGAATGAGTTGGAAACACAAAAAATGGCAAAAGAACAGGAAGGTATTAAAGCGTGATCTACGGTTAATAATGGATACCCCTACAGCTATGGCTATAATCAAAACATACTCTGCTTATCAGCACAGAACACACATTTATAAGTTCTGGGCTATAATGGGCAAGCATAAAGCCTTTCAAGAGGAATACAACAGAGAGTTGTTTGGTAAAATGCTGACAGGCAGCGATGGTATCTGGCAGACCTTGTATTTTATCAATAAAGACCTCCATGCAGCCCACATTAGACAAGTTCCAGAGAGATTAGCTTTAGGTGATGCCTACGGTATTGCTAAACGCTACATGCATCTGAACTTCCCTAGGCAGTAGCCCTAATAATCAATCATTTAACATTAGTATTTTAGGAGAAATAGAACATGGAATATACAAAGATTCAACAAGCAGCCGGTAATTACGCTAACGATAGATATAGCGATAGCGCTCATTTAATTGATTCATGTTATGCTGGCTTTAAAGCAGGCGTAGAATGGGTTTTAGAGTATCACACCATCGGTTCTGAAAAAGCCCTTCTAAGCCAGGGTAGCCTATCTAAGAGATGGGTAGAAAAGGGAAAGGGAGTGTACCCGATATCAGACCAGCAGATTAAGGAATTAAGCGGGATTGCTGACTTGTTAATAGACTCTGACAATTACAAAAAGGAAGGGTGGGGGTTCTTTAAGAAAATACAAGAGTGGTTCCCTGATGCAGAAGTATTTAAGCCGAAAAGAACCTACTCTGTAGGGCAGAAGTTTAAGGCTGAAGGAGGCAATGACTTTGTTTTGTCTACTACTGATGGCGGTTCCGCTCTACTTATTAGCTTAGAATCCGGATGGCCTGTTTTTTCAGCAAAAGCCACAGAGGTGGATGATGTGTACAAGATAACAGAATCTGAATTTGCAAGGATATGCGGTAATAGGCCAGAAGATTTTACTCTCATAGAACCCTTTAACCCCTAAGAAATGAAAGCAGAAGATACTGAGCTCCAAATAAAATGCTTAAATAAAGCTTCTAGAGAAGAATTAGGGCTATCCTTTATGGCTGCAATGGCGGAAGGATACGACACCCTAGAAACAGTTCATAAGGCAATGGAAGAATACGCCCTAATCAAGCAAAAAGCCGCACTGGAGAGAGCAGCAGAGAATGCAAAGGTTCGCATTTATGCTCCTGACGAAGAAACTGAGCAATTCATAGATTGCCAAATTGAGATTGATAAAGACTCTATAACCAGTGAAAAGAATTTAGTATGAGAAAGATAAAAATAGAAGTATCGTTAGGCATAGGATATGCAGCCAGAAGAGAAGAAAAATTAGAGATAGAAGTAGAAGACGAGGCCACTCCTGAACAAATAGAAATGGAAGCCGGAGAAGCTGCTGAACAATGGGCCAACAACTACATTGATTTAGGTTTTGAGATTTTAGATTAACCCCACCTAAAGACTAAAGACAATGAAGAAAGCCTTAAAGTTGTTAAAGGAGCATCTGAAGGAGCTAAAAAGGGAGAAAAGAATGTTTTGCCCTACTGTAGAATTGAGAATTAAAAAGATAATTGAGATCACAGAGGTTGAAATGTGCATAGAAGCTATTCAAGATTTATTAAAAGCCAGGAGAGTATAACCAATGAAGAAAGTAGACAGAGAAACCATTTACAACAAATACAATGGCAGGTGTGCTTATTGCGGAGGCTTATTACCAAAAGGCTGGCATGTAGACCACATAGAGCCAATTGTACGAGATTGGGTTAACGGCACATGTGAAAAACCGGAGAATGAGAACATAAACAACTGCAACCCTTCCTGTGCAAGCTGTAACATTCAGAAGAACTCGCTCACCTTAGAGCAATTCAGGCGCAACATACAGCAGTTTGTTAACTCCCTTAACCAGTACAGCACACAATATAAGTTTGCCAAAAAGTATGGCCTGGTGGATGAAACAAATACTGAAGTGCGTTTTTATTTTGAAACATTATAGTGCCTTGGCTACCTGGAACGCAACAGTGATAGTAGTGGTTTAGTGCGCAGCACCGAAGCGAAGCGTAGCCACGAATAGCACGGCCGTTGCCCAAAAACAGGTTAAAAAAGTATATAAATAACACAGGTCATAGTATGCAGTATTCTTATTTGTACCATTTTATTTGTATATTCGTACTACCAATTAATTGCTTCGATCAGTTTTTAGGTATTTTAGATCAGCAGGAGTAGTGGTTCCTGCTGATATTACCCATTACAGGAGTGGAGAAAGAGATAAGCGTTAATCTGGGAAAATCAGATGGAGGTGCTGAATGACCCAAAGTTGTTCGTAAAGTCTTAAAACGGCCTGCAATAGCAGAATACAGAAGTCCGATAAATAGCTTGCCAGTGTGCGGTGTTCATGCGGAATAGAATAACTCTAACACTTAAAATATAATTATCCCGTAAAACGTCACGGGTGGAGACAAAAATCATATAACAATTTTAAGAATGGCAAGCAAGAAGGAAGCAAAGCCAGAGAACAAACTAACAGTAAAACAACATCGGTTTGTAGAAGAGTATTGCATCAACGGATACAATGCCTCTGAAGCAGCCCGTATTGCTGGCTATAGTGAAGATTCAGCTAGAGACATTGCTTGTGAGAACCTTACAAAACCCAACATAAGGGCCGCTATAGACGAAAGGCTTAAAACTCTTTCACTTACAGCCGATGAAACCCTAAAAGGCATATCTGACATTGCCAGAAGCTCCCTGAATGATTACTTCGAAGTAAAGCAGGTATACCACACGCCACAAGTACAAAAGCACCTATCTGTTCTTATAAGCGAAATCGAAGCAGAGATAGAAGATGCTGAGAAGTTCTTTCAGAGAGCCGGGATTAATGAAGAAGAATTCACGAAAGATCACCTTGCCAGCCAGCACCGGCGAAGACTCCAAATCCTGAAGTATGAAATAGAACTTGAGCGCAACCCAGATGCAACCCGATTAGTAGATGGTGAGCCTTATCTGATTGAACAGGCAGAACTGGACCTTGCGAAACTGGTGAAGGATAAAGAAGCCGGAAGGATTAAATCCGTTTCACCTACACCGAACGGCACGAAAGTAGAGATGTACGCAGCCGATGCTGCCTTAACGAACCTTGCCCGTATCCATGGGCTGTTTGAGAAGGATAATAAGCAGGTGAAGCCAGAGAGCAACGTAACCATATTCCAGTTACCGGACAATGGCAGAGACTAGGGTAATCGGTCCACAACCTGGTTATCAAATGCAGGTCTTATCAACCAAAGCAGATATCGCCATCGGTGGAGCTGCTGCCGGCGTTGGCAAGACCTTTTCTCTTTTAGTAGAACCATTGAGGCATGTTCAAAATCCAAAGTTTACAGGCGTAATATTCAGAAGAACATCTCCACAGATTAGAATGTCCGGTGGTTTATGGGATGCTTCGCAGGATCTATACTACCATGCAGGAGGCGCACCAAGGGAAACCTTTTTAGATTGGGCGTTCCCAAGTGGGGCCAAGATAGACTTTGAGCACCTGCAGTATGAAAGTGATAAGCTTAATTACCAAGGCTCTGAGATAGTCTTTATTGGCTTTGATGAGCTAACGCACTTCTCAGAGAGTATGTTCTTTTACATGCTTTCCCGTAACCGTTCCACTTCCGGTATTAAACCCTACATTCGAGCAACCTGCAACCCTGACCCTGATTCATGGGTTGCTAATTTTATTTCATGGTGGATCGATCAGGATGAGATATTAGAAGATGGCACCCCAAACCCTAACTTTGGTTATCCCATAAAGGAGAGAGTAGGAAAGCTACGGTATTTCACCAGAGATGGTAACGCGTATGTTTGGGGAGACACAGCCCAAGAGGTAAAGGATAGATGCCCCCATATTTATACCGCAGAACTGGCAGACACGGACCCGAAAAGTGTAACCTTTATTCCTGGTTCAATCTATGACAATAAGATCCTGTTAAAGTCAGACCCTGGCTATCTGGGTAACTTAATGACGCTGGATGAAGCGACACAAGCGGCTCTGTTACGCGGTAACTGGAAGGTTAAGCTTAGTGGTGATTCCTTGATCCTGAACGACCGTATAAACGACCTGTACACGAATACACACATCCCATTAGGGAAGAAGTATATCACCGTCGATGCGGCCCGTTTCGGCTCTGATTTGGCCGTTATTAAGGTTTGGGACGGATGGCGCCTAGTGGATGTGGCCTGGTTCCCTATTTCCAGCACAGCAGAGATAGCCGAACAGGTGAAGGTCTTTGAAAAGCGGTATGCCGTGCCCCGCTCCCAGACTGTTTGCGATGCTGACGGCATAGGCGGCGGGGTAGTGGACCAGTTGCCGGGCATGCACAGTTTTATTAACAATGGTACTCCCTTGGAGGTAGAGATAGGCGGCAAGAAAGTAAAGCCAAATTTCTTTAACCTTAAAACGCAGTGCTATTACTACGTGGCCGATAAGATCAACAAGGCAGAGGTTTATGTAGTGCCAGAAGTGGCCGAGCGGGTTATCAGCAACAAAGGCTCTCAAAAGCGATTAAGGGAGTACATAAACGAAGAGTTACGCGCTATCAAAAAGGGGGCGCAAGATATGGACGGGAAGAAGAAGATTAACTCCAAGGAAGAACAGAAAAACATCTTGGGCCGCTCTCCTGACTTTGCAGACAACTTTGCTATGCGTTCCTACTTTGATCTAAAACCTGTTGGCATGAAGTCCAATTTTATGCACCTACTGAACTAAGATTATGACATTAGAAGAACTGGCCAGCCTAAAGGCCGATAAGCTCATTGAGGCAGTAACAGCCACTAAGAAAGAAAATAAGTACGAAGAGGGCAAAAAGCAGTACGACCCGAACCTGCACGACGTTAAAAGTGCCACCCATAGGCCCAACAAGCTAAAGCTTACCCCCACCGATAAGTTTGAAGAGGACGGTGTAACGCCCATTGTGAAGAAGGAAAGCACCGAACCGGCCAAGATTGCCATTCCCCTGCAGAAGTACATTATCCACCAAAGAGCATCCTTTGCAGTAGGGAATAAGATTACGTTCAAGTCAGATGTGCCCGAATCTCCCGTGTTTGAAGCGGCCCTTCAGACCTGGCGCAAGGCAAAGATGCAGTATCAGCTCAAAGAGATAGCCATTAAGATGATGGCCGAAACGGAGGTGGCCTTGATCTGGTACGGCAAGGTTGATGAGAAGTCCCCAGGCAAGGTGAAGTTCAGGAACAGGATCGTAAGCCCAAGCACTGGCGACGACCTTTACCCGGTGTTCGACAAGTACAACGACATGATTGCCTTCGGTAGAGGCTATAAAGTGGACGATGTGGAGTACTTCGACCTCTACACAGCCGAAACCCTTCGCCGCTTCAAAAAGGGCGAGAAAGGCATGGAGGAATACTTCACAAAGGTAGGCAAGGACGAAGAAGGCAACGAGATAGGTATTATAGAAGAACTGCCCTACGGTAAGATACCGGTTATCTATTGGCGGCAGGAGTTGCCAGAATGCGACGACGTGAAGGATTTGATAAGAGCCAGGGAGTTCAATCAGTCTGACTTCTTCGACAACAACCAGTACTTCGGGGACCCTATTATGTTTCTGAAGGGCACCGCTCTTAACATGCCAGCCAAAGGCGTTGCAGGAAAGGTAATGGAAGGTTCTGCCGATGCAGACGCTAAAATCCTTTCCCCAGGCGATTACACCGCTGCCCGTAAGCTGGAGTTCGACATGCTGGACATGAACATCTTCACCCTTACCCGTTCTGCAAAGCTCGATGCGGAGTCCATGAAAGGCTTAGGCGATCTTTCAGCCGCAGCAATGGACCGGATGCTTATTTCCCCACACATGGCCGCAAGGGATATGCAGGATGGGGAGTTTGGCCGTGGGGTACAAAGGTGTATGAACTTTCTACTGGCCGTGTACAGCGACATCCTGGGCATACAGGACAATGTAGAGGCAGAGCCGGTATTCAGCCTATTCAGAATAGATGATGCAGCAGAGCGGATAGAACTGGCCTTAAAAGCCAACGGAGGCAAGCCGGTAATAGATCAACAAGGAAGTATTGAGATGGCCGGTACTTCTGATTACCCGGATGAGATGATAGAACGCATCCGGAAGGAGGCTAAAGAGGCACAGGCTAATGTGATAGGGAACACGCCGCCGGGACCGCCAAAAGAAGAACTGGACGATTAAACATATTGTGGTGTATGTTATTGCATCAGTGAATAAATTTGCTAAATTTGCATTGAGCAAACCAATTCCGTACTAATAGTAAGGATAAAGTGAAAGCCTCCTGAGTAATCGGGGGCTTTTTGCATTCCTGTTATAGCTGTATAAAGTTGATAATTGAAACTTTTGCCTGAAATGATACATGCAGAGTCTCTAGCTGCCTTTCTATTGTATGGATTTCCTCAATCGTACCAGGTGCCTTAGTTTCTTTGAGGACAGTATTCAGAATGTGGTTTTTAGCTAACCTTTCTGAGTAGACGTTATAGCTAACAAAGAGGCTTCTTGTTTCAGGTTTCAATATTTTGTCCTGAATTTGGGCATGATTTACAGCATCATTATAACCTTGATAATAAGCCTCCTGTAGATTTTTCTGTATTTGGTCGGTATCTTCCATTTTTATATTCTTTACAATTTGCATTAATTTCTTACGACTCGTACCCGGATACCGGATGCTTTAGAATCATGCTCTGAATCCTTTGGCCATTCTGTAAAGAGGAAGATGTTGTTGCCTTTTGAATTGTCAGGGTCGGAGTAGAACTTAGTAAAAAACTCTCTGTTGCTTTCCGGCCATTTGTCGCTTTCTTCCCAGCACATAGCCTCACACAGAAGATCAACAATGCCTTCTAGGCTATCTGCTGTCTCGTAATCAATGAAGCGTATATTCTCCCAAGGTTGCCCTAGTCTTTTAACGCCTATCTGTAATGTGAATGATCCTATCATAGTTTTACTGTTTAGGTTCTCCAATAAACTCTAATATCCTACTTGCCACCTCCTGCTTCATCTCATCAGCAGGGAACATCTTGCCGTGGGCTATGTTCAAAGCGTACTTACCGTTGATGCTTACCCATTCTACCCCGGGAATAGCCTCTATGATAGCTATAAGCGCATCGTTAGGCTGAAACCGGCAGTGGACCGTAAACCAGAGCGGCCCGTCGGAGATCATGAACTCAGGGAAAGTGAAGTCAGGCATATTCTTAATGTGTATCTTCCAGTAGCAGCTAGGTAAACGGTATAGCCTTTCAATTCAGGCAACAGAAAGGTAGTAGCACCTGTTTCGTCAGGGTGCATAATGGTTATCTCTAAGCCGGATTCCGTGTTCTCATCGAAAAGAAACTCGCAGCCTTTTATATTCAGGTCAGCTTCTACTATTGCCATTTCATCAGACTTTGCCAATAGAGTAACGGTGTTTATGCTGACTTTGCCGGGGTTCGTGATCTTGAACAGAATGTCACGTTTCATCTTTCTTACAATTATTGGGGTTGTTTCTCTATTGGGGAAATTAATCATTCCTAGTTTTGTACGGCTTCCAAACCTCCCAAGCAATCCAACAGGGGAAAGAAAGGCACAATAATATAACCAAGCCAGCCACTAGGTAAGCAAAAGCCAGCATCCAAAGGCTATCTGTTACCTGTCGAATAGTCAGCAGGAGTATGATGCATGTAGCAATATAGATAAACGGCAAAAGGAACATTGTTAGCCCTTTTAAAATAGTGGTTGCTTGTTTCATCTTTTCTTTGGTTTAGGTAATATACCTTTTCTTATTAAGTCATTCCATTTAAAGCGTTCGTTATATTTCCCGTACACAAACCCTATTAAATAGCCTATAATACATCCAACAAAGGTGCAGGCATAGTTTGAATCAATTTCTGCCATCTTATCTATTGGTTTAACTGTTCTATTGGGGAAACACGACAATCTTGGCTAGTTCTTCTTTAGTATAACTCTTGCCAACATTAGGAGAGAACTCAACTTGAACGCAAACACTTGGATTAGATAAATTTTCAAGGAATAAATTCGCCTCTTTGATAAGCTTTAACTCATACCTTCTTAGTTTAGAGTTCAAGCCTATCTTCTGTCCAGACTTGTTAGTTAAATATACTCTTTTGGCGCGCTTCATCCTTTATTGGTTTAACTGTTTTTCCAATCACCATCTGCATCTAAATGAGCAGGTGGCCAACCTTTGCGCAACACCATGATGCAGCGCATTAACCTAGTCCACATCCTTAGCAGTGCATTAACTACGAAGTAGGCAAAACCATTCAACAGAACAGTCATGCCTATAAAATTCCAGAAGCCACTGAAGGCGATATCTATTATCTTTTCTATCATCTTCTTGTTTTTAGAATGTAATAGCCCTTACAGAGCCGTTAGGAATTTAGAATAGTGAGGGCTTTATTGGCAAGCTCTCTTGTAAGCCCTTTCTTTACTCCGGTCTGCACAAAGAACGGTGCCTGCTCCGGTGTCATATCCGCATCATCATCAATAATTACATAGTTAGTTACATAATCATTCTCTGATAACCAAGCCGCTATTTCTTCGCCTCTGGGAGTGTTCAGGAAGGGAGTAACAGAAAGAATGTCTACTTCAATCATGCGGTACTTGAACAGGTCTTTAATCACCTTCAAACCGCTTGCCCTCCAAGTGGAGCTAATCACCACTTTTGCACCGGATACATGCGAAAGATATTCCAGGTTCTCCACAGCATCAGGACAGAACAGGTGCCCGAACTCATCCCGGCACTTAATAGCCTTCTTTCTTAGAAGCTCCAAATGCGAGGTTGTGTTAAGTACTCCGTCTATATCTAAGAAAATAACCTTCATTTTATCGCTTTTTAACTACCAATTAACCACGCTGCAAAAGCCAATATTGCCATAAAAACAGCTGCAACAACATAGGTAATGACTATTACAGGTAAAGTAACACCTGCATAAAAAGCAAAAGCAGCAGGCACTAGGTATATGATGATTATTAAGAGTATACCGATACGCTTCTTCATGCTCATTTTCTCACTTTTTAGGTGTATAAATAACATAGTCCGTAGGTGTGTTATTCCAAGTTAGGAGGCTTTTTTATACAGTTCCTCTTTGGCCTTTGCCTTCTCGATTTCCCTATCAATACCTATCCTGATAAGTTGAGCAGGCTTATAGCCCAGCGTTTCTAGATAATCTAAATCATCTTTCTGATCTACCCGCACACGCAGCGGATAAACTACCATTGGCTCTGAGCCTTCATTTCTTTCCATAATTATATCCTTTGACTAGTGTAACACCTTGTAATACAAGAATAGCTAAATTATACGTAAAATGCAAATTTTAGTATACTACGCCCTATGTTTGCAACCAATGTTATATCTTTCTGTTAAAATATATGTAAACTTACACATCCGTTCATAATGGCAGATAGGGCTAAAGTATTGGCAGCAATTGAGGCAAGACTCAAGGGCAAAAGCCTTTCTAAGAACTTCAAAGAGAACATCGCTACTAAATGGGCCGAAAAGATTGACACTGACGAAAACATTGATGCTTACATCGAAGATCGTGAGGACATTCTAATAGAGGCAAGTTCAGAAGCAGACCGCAGAGCCACAGAGGCCGCAACCAAAGCTAAAGGGGATACCACCAAGAAAGACCCTGATACGCCTCCTACAGTCCCTGCACCGGAACCACCAAAAACAGACGACACGCCAGCATGGGCCAAAGCCCTGATGCAGGAAGTACAAACCCTGAAAGCCGAGAAGCAAGCGCAAACGGTTCAGCAAAAGGTACTCTCTGACGAGCGTCTTAAAACGGTTCCTAAATCTTACCTGAAAGGCCGACCGCTCCCAACCTCAGAAGATGAAGTTGATAGCTGGATAGAGGCCACCACAACAGATTACAAAGAGTTTGCACAGGAAATGAAGCTGCAAAACTTCGGCAATGACACGCCACCTTCCGGCTCTGGTTCGCCAACCGGCAAAGTAGCCTCCAAAGCCGAAATAGAGGCAGTAGGACTTTAAACTAAAATTTAACAATGGCAATAGCTGATTTAACTAACGAACCAAACCAGGTTGACACAGGCAACGACTCAATCGTTATCGTTCGCAACCTGGATGCAGTTAGAGGCGGCCGTACCTTAGATGTAACGGGATTTACGCCCGAAGTTATCCAGGCCGGGCACCTCATCATCAAGCAAACCTCCAACGGGGAGTACAAGCCTATGCCTATTTCAGGCTCTGCTTACGCATCCCTACCGGCAGGACACACTTACGCAGGTGTGCTAATCAACACTGTCCTGAAGTCTAAGCCTTTCGCGGGTATTATGACCAATGGTACTGTGAATGACGTGGCTGGCCCTTACCCGGTTACTTCAGCTATGAAAACAGCCATAGATGCAACAGAGGGCTTATATATCACTTTTAGAGCAGACTAACAATGACAACATCGGCATACATACAATGGGTTAACAAGTACTTTGCAGCATTAGTACTTGCACAGGTGGCCCGTGTCAATGACACCACCAACCCGCTAACCTATCTACACCGGCAGTTGTTACGGCCTGAGTTCTCTGTTTCCGGCACCTGGAAGTCTCTTTCCATGAACAACAACCTGGTAGCGGCTGACATCGTGGCAATGGATTCACCTTTGCCCCTGAAAAAGCGTGGCTCTTTAGGCTCTGCCACTGGTGAAATCGCTAAGATGGGTATGGAGTTTCAGCTAAACGAAACACAGCTCACGGAGATTGACACCATGATTGCCATGAACACACCGGAAGCGGCGATTGTTCGCTACCTGTTCCAAGACCTGCCAAATGCTATCACTGGTATTTATGAGCGTCTGGAGTTCATGTTCCTGGAAGGTCTTTCAACTGGTGTAACCGTTGCCACTGACGTTAACAACGTAGGCACCGGCATACGCATGGATTACGGCTATCTGGCTGCTAACAAGTTTGAAGCAACGACTTCATTCGATGATCCGGATTCATTACCGATGGACCAGATCAAAGTAATGCTTGATAAGGCTTCTTTGGATGGCAACCGCATCACTACCATTTACACCGATCCTACCACCCTGGCCAACATTGCTAAGAGCAATCAGGTGAAGCAATACTTTGCTTTCCTCTCTGGCTTCACAGGTGGCAATGTCCCGGTTCTGGACAGTGACCAGGTAAACCAGGTAATGCAGCGTCGTTTCGGATTCCAGTTTGTAGCGGTTGACCGTAGCATTAGGCTCCAGAGAAACGGCATTAACACGCCTGTTAAGCCTTGGAAAGCCGGAACAATGGTAGCAGTTACCACAAACCAGTTAGGCGCTTATGTATGGGCTAGACTCGCTGAAATGACCCGCCCGGTAGAAGGTGTTACTTACACTACGGCAGACGGTTTCATCCTGGCAAGCCAATTCCGCGTGAACCGTCCATCACTGGCCGAATTCATCAACGCACAGGCTCGCGTTGTCCCTGTTATCTCAGGCGTAGAGGCAATCTACACATTCGACACTACTACTGACACTCCAGCAGGTTAAGCATCATGGCTAAGTCAAAGAAAGAAGATTCTGAGGCTAAAGTAGCTAACGAATCAACCGAGGTTCAATATGATTACATCGTTTCCGGAAGGTTCAAGGATAAGAGCGACAGCACAAAGGTTTACGAGGTAGGCCAAAGTGTAAACCGCTTCGGAGAAGACAGGCTTAACGACCTGGTGAAGAGAGGCCTTGTAGAACGCAGGATCAAAGAGTAATGACGAATTTAGAAGCAGTACAGAGCGTGGTAGGCGCTAATTATCCTTTACGGGAAACAGCCTACACCAAAGCCTTGATAGATGCGGGTTTGTCTCCTGAAGGAGAATACACCATCGCAAATAGAAAGTCTGTGGACCTTTGCGCTGCTGCCTTGATTCTAACGCTCATTACTTCTGCTGACATACGGGAGGGTGGTTATCAGGTATCCATCAGCGAGAAGAGCGTCCTTCTGAGTATCAGGAGTGCCATTCTTGCCAGTCATGGCGTACCAGACCACACAAAGCCGACGATCAACGCGAACCCTACTTACATGTGGTAATGGTTCTTCAGTATCCGCATAAGCTCCGATTCTACACCCCTGGCACCGACAGTACCAAAAATGCCAACGGGCACCTGATACCGGGCTTACCTGGTAATATGGTAGAGCAGCCCTGCAGGTATGAAGACACGCGCGAGACTAGCGAGTTTGAAGGGGTGGACAATCAGATGCACCAACAACGAGGCACCATTTACATGCCGTTAGGGTCCATCGTTCCGGCACCAGGCACACCGGTAGAGATTACCAACGTGTTCAAGGGCATTGTTCATTCACGGCCGGCAGGACAGCTAAACATAAGCTTAAAAGTATGATAAAAGCAGACTTCAATCTTTCAGCCGTTCGCAAGTACATTGCCGAGCAGGTGCGAGAATACGAACTGCACGTCATACAGGCTTTTACGGACGCTGGCAATGCCTGGCAGGAAAGAGCAAAGCTAAAGACCAAAAGCCAGGGCAGCTTCGGCAACATCACTTTTAACCTACGATCTTCCATCGGCTACATTCTGTTGAAAGACGGGGTAGAGTTAGCCGAATCATTCGAGGTAGTAGGTACAGGTGACGCAGGAGCTGAGAAAGGGCTTGCTTATGCGAGGGAGCTGGCCGGTAATTATCCGGCAGGCATTGTCTTAATCTGTGTGGCAGGCATGGAGTACGCCGCAGCGGTGGAAAGCAAGGGCTACGATGTAATCACGGGTTCTTCCTTGTACATGGAACAGGACCTGGCAGAGCTACTAGCAGCATGAAAAGCGGGTTAGAAATGGTGATCGACGTGGCAAAGCTTCTGGATGTGCCAGAGCTGACCGGAGGCACCATACAGGAGGGCTTCTACTTCTTAGAGGGGTATTCTTCACAGGATTATGCTTTAGGAGCCACTACGTCAGTGACAGAGGGCAAGATCAACGGCCGTATCTGGCAGCACCAACGACCGGCAAACTCCGACACGGTAGATATTGTAGTGAACAGCCTGGCCCTTACGAATCAACAGCTACAGCAGGGAGTTGTTAACGTCAATATACATGTTCCAAACCAGGTGAACGTCATAGGAGGGAAGCAGGATTCGACTATGCCGGACCTGGCTAAGATGCTGGAGATAGGGAAGATCGTAACGGGCATTCTCGAAACGAACTGGCAATACGACTTTCATACAGAAATATACCAACCCGGCCAGCCTTACCAGGACGGTGCAGGGTGGTACTTGAACATCAGAGTAATGTATTATTCATTTCAAAATAATTATCAAAACATCTAAATCATGGCTGCTAACGACATCATATACGGCATCGAGAAACTAGAATTTGCCCCGGCATACGACGACATCGCCAACGCCCCGGCTTCTGGTGACTGGAGATGGGTAGAAAACCTTGCCGAAGGCTCTGTTTCTTACGTGAACAACGAAGATACCAGCACCCCATTTATCCCGGAAGATAAGACCGTTCCGATTTTCACGGCAAAGACACCTGGCGACCCGGACACGTTCAACTTCGCCTTGCTGGAGTTCTCACAGCAGAACTTTGCCGACCTGTTCGACGTGGACTACGACGCGGCCACCTCTACGACTACCGTTATGGCAGACCGTAAGCAGGCCTCACTCGCTATCCGCATCACGACACGCCCGGCCAACGGTGCTAAGAAAGTGATTACTTACCCGAACACCTCTGTAAGCTCTACCTTAGAGAACCCTTTCACAAAGGATGGTCTGGTACAGATCGCAGCGGTTGCCGACATTCTGGCCTTTAAACTGGCTGACGGAAGGGATGCCAAGTTCATCATGCAGAAAGTAACTGCTGAAGGTGCAACGATAGATTCCACACCAGCCGGATAACACCTAATACCCCTGCTTTAATATAGCAGGGGTTTAATGTTCATTTATGGTAGATAAGCAACTATTAAGTCAGGTTGCCGCGACTGTAACAGAGAAGCCTATAGTAGAGGTTACAATTACAGTAAAGAAGCGGAGCTTTTGGGATAAGTTGTTTAGGAGGCCAGATAAGCGGCTGTTTGAGGTAAAGCCCACAACTGTATCAAGCATGTACCTGATGGGGGAGCGTTCCATACTTTGGGATGAGAAACTATTTGCGCTGCTTGGGAGTGACGACCCGGCAAATAACATTGCCAATGCGCTTGCAGTGATTAATGCAAACCTAGAGGATGTCATGTATGCTTGTGCGGTAGTTATTCAGAACGACGGGAAACCTCCTAAAAAGACTCTCCTAAAGTGGTTGGAAGATAACACCGACGCCTTAGACCTGGCCAGTATCATTGTCCCGCTTCTGGGTTCTACACACATGCAGGCTTTTTTGAATTCTATCGTCTTGGTGAAAGGTACAGGCGAAGTTCTAAAACCAAAGACGAGCCTAAAAGAGACAGGGGAGATGATAGCCCCTGGCGTATGATCGGTTCTTACCGGAAATACTTTAAGGAAAGCCGCGAAGCTGTGATGGCTATGAGTTGGGCAAACTTTATTGCCGACCTGGCCGCCATACCGACCTACGACAGCGACGACAAAGAGAAAGATTCTGGTAGCACAGGAGGCAGTATAGACGCTAACGACTTGTGGAAATGATTATGATAGACGACATACAGGTGTTTGAAAGCATTTCACAGGATGAAGATACTAAGGTTGAAAGCATCGTGAAGCTATCCTTTGAGCTATCGCAGATAGAGACTCTTAACGAAGATGCTTGGCCTGATTGGAAGAATAAAGATGCCAAAACAGATGTGTACTTGAAATCAGGTTTATCTATCACACTATTAGCAAATTTTGAGAGCGTTCTGCGCTTGTGGAAAGCCTATAAGCACCAAGAGAAAAAGAACGGCCTACAGTTTTCATTTAACTAGTCTAATGAAAGTACTACCAATAATAAATGATCCGGGCACTTATGTATTTGAGTGTCCAGGCTGCAAGTGTAGCCATAAGATTGATTCGAAGTGGTCATATAATGGCAATCCTGATAAGCCTACTTTAAGTCCTAGCGTGTTGGTGCGAATGGATAGGCCTCCACACCCAGAGGTGAAGATATGCCACTCTTTTGTAAAAGATGGTAACATTCAATTTCTAAGCGACTGCACCCATGAGTTAGCAGGGCAAACAGTAGAACTTCCAGAATTAGAATAATCAAATGGCAGTAAAGGTAAACGGGGACAGAGGACTTAATTTTGTTGGTGGTTTCGACATATCAGAGATCGAGGCCAACAGCAAGAAGGTATTGGACCTGATTACCAATGTACAGAAGCAGGTAAACAGCGTGAGCGGTGTTAGTGCCGGTGCTGATGACAGTTTTCGCAAAGAGCAGCTTGCCATTCAGAAAGCCCTTTCCGAGTCCCGCTTAGCCCTCCAACGGTTAAAAGAGGAACAGCAGCTACAGCGTAACGACCTGGAGAAAAGCCGGGCCTCCTCAGCCGCCGCCAAAGCCTCCATCGACCAGCTTAAACTATCCGAGCAGGAGCTAAACAACCAGTACAAAGCCGGCAAGATAGCCCTGACGGAATACACCTTAGAGCAGCGCAAGATTGCCGACTCCCAACGTGCCGCCGCACAAGCGCAGAAGGAGGCTGAAAAGACCCTCCGAGAGCAGGTAAAACTCCAGAAAGAGCAGGAACGGCAGGCAGAGCGCAACCGAAAGCAGCTTGAAAAAGAATCCTCTGAGTACTACAAGCTCACCACTGCACTAGGCAACGTGCGCAAGGAGGCCAAAGATGTGCAGGCTGAAATGTTTAGGCTGGAACGCGAAGGGAAGAAAGCAAGTGATGCTTACAAGCAGCTAGAGGCTCGATCGAAAACCCTTACAGCTCAAACTGGCATCTTAGACAATGGAGTTAAGCGAATAGATGCTTCATTAGGCCTGCACCAAAGGAACGTAGGTAACTATGGCGAGGCATTAACCAATCTAAGCCCACAATTTGCCCTTATTAACCAAAGTCTATCCGCTTTTGGCACTTCCATATCTGCATTAGCGTCAGCACCTAACCCATTTGCGGCATTAGGAACATCTCTGATGGCGTTTGGCAAGGCCACCATAGCTTTTATGCTCACGCCCGTTGGTGCGATTATAACGGCTCTGGCTGGCATGTACGCGCTTATATCTGCCAACAAGAAAACAGTTATTGAATTCGATGCAGGCTTACGGAATGTTGAGAAAACAGCCGGGGATTCTATCGATAATATGGAAGCCTTCGGGGATGAGGTAATCAGCCTCTCCAACGATCTGAAAACAGTTTCTTCAAAGGAAATACTAGAGATTGCGGCCGCAGCCGGTCAGTTAGGGGTAGAGGGTACGAAGAACTTACTTGGCTTTTCTGGTGCCTTAGCTAAGCTTTCTATTGCCTCAGACATTTCAGGAGAAGAGGGCGCCAAAGAGATTGCACGTTTTCTAACTTTAACTGATGGAGGCGTTGAAAATATTAGCGCATTCGGTGATGAGATTGTAAACCTTGGCAATAGTTTCGCCGCCTCTGAAAAGGAAATATTATCTAATGCCGAACGATTAGCGCAGTCCACAGGCCTTTACAAAATTGGCCGGCAAGATGTACTTGCTTATGCCACCGCAACAAAGGCTGTAGGTATTGAAGCGGAGGTAGTCGGATCTTCTTTTGCCCGTACTTTGGGCCAGATGGAGAAGGCTATCCGCACCGGTAACGGATTAGACTTATTTGCTAAGGTTACTGGTAAGTCAGTAGAGGGTCTAAAAAAAGCATTCAAAGACGATGCGGCAGGTGTATTCAATGACTTTATCTCTGGGCTTAATGGTGTAAACAAAGCCGGTGGTAGCGTTCAGGCGGTACTCGAAAAGTTGGGCATCAATGCTGTTAGAGATCAAGCTGTAATATCAACCCTTGCTGTAAAAGGCTATGGCGAGCTTACCGACGCATTAGAGGCTGTACGGGATTCGGCTGGTTCCCTCGATAAGGAATTTGAAACAGCCAACAAGAAATTAGAGAACGTTGGCAAGCGCATTGGGGTGTCTTGGGATAACTTAGTATTGTCATTCGAGAACGGGCAGGGTATTATAGCCAAAACAGGTGCTTACCTAGGTAATGCTTTCGCTGATTCACTTAACGCTGCCAAAGAGGTCATAGACAATCTAGGGGCCGCATTTGGGGTTATCAAGCAATACTTAGACGACCTATTCCCAAGCATGGAGCAAACAGCAGGTCAGGCGCTGGTATTTGCTGATTCTTTTGCCGGCATCAAAGCACTGTTCGAGAACTTCAGCATCCGTGAGTTTTTGAAGTTCTTTGTGGTGGACATTCCCAACTCTTTCCGGGACTTAGGGGCCGCTATCGATATTCTAACGACTGACTTCAAGCAGTTCTTCAAGTTCCTTTCAGATGCCGGGCCAGAGCTTGGCAAGTACATGAAAGACCTGCTGAACCCGTTTGCCGAGGCAGATTCTTCTGGTATTGACAAACTGTACGCCAACTTCAAGAAGCAAGCAAAATCCAGTAATCAGTTCATCTTAGACGACACAAAAAAGCAGAATGATGCAGCATTACGCCTATTCAACGAACGATACAACAACCAGGATAAACGCATTGCTGAATCTGAAAAGAAGCTACGGGAAACAAAAGGTGTTGATCTATCTGAAGAAGAACTGGCAGCTATTGAAGCTACAAAGAAAGCCGCAAAAGAAAGATTAGCCGCACAACGGGCACTACAGGCCAAGATTGACGCACTTAACGCAGAGGCTAACAGAAAACAGTTAAGCCAGCAGGACCAGGAGCTACAGGCAGTACGAGACAAGTACGCCAAGATGCGGAAAGAGATCGATGCCTTCTACAAAGACCCGCGCAACAAAGGGCTGAAGGTAGATGCTTCCGGATTGGATTCGTCTGAGAAGAAAGAGATCGAGCGGGTAAACGCCAAGTTTGAGGTAGAAGCCATTAAAACTTCTATCGCAGAGCAGAAACAACTCTTCGACCAGTTCGAGCAATACAAAGCGCAGTACGGCCAGACCAAAGCCAAAGAACGCTTCGCCGGGGAGATAGCCGAGTTTGAGAGCTACACCGCTTACCTGGAATCCCTTGTACCGGACGTATCTGATACATCTGTTTTAGCCAATCAATTACGGGACACGCTGAAGCCTATGATTGAAAAATCAAGATTGGAGGATAACAGAAAAGCATTTGATGAGAACGTAAAAAATTTCCAACGGATAATAGAGGCCACGGCTTCAGCCAACACCGAGCGTTTGCGCATCGAGGAACAGTATCAGAAGGATTTAGCCACTTTACGCAAAAATCTAGCAGGCGAGGGCAATGCGGCTGAACTCGCAGAGCGTGAAGAAATGCTAGCGAAGCAGCGCGAAATGGACCTTCAGGAAAACAAACACAGGGCGTTTGAGCAAACGAAGTTCTATCGTGAAATGATGGCCGATGTCACATTTTATTCTAAGAAAGAACTTAAGGAGAGAATCAAAGAGCTTAAAAAAGCACTTGAAAACCCGGATTTATCTCCTTTAGAAAGGAAGATTATTGAAAGTGCCCAAAGTACAGCAGAGCAATATGTCGGACAAATTACAGATCAATTCGGCCAGGCAATAGACGAAACAGGTAAACTTTTCAAGAATGGAAAGTTAATGCAGAACTATGCAAATGCCATTGCCGGTGAATTTAATGTGCTTGCTGATTCCTTGACAGGTGTTAATGATAACATGGCAGAAACCTTGCGAGGTTTAGCTGAGGTGGTAGGTATAAGCGGTGCAGCGGCTGGTTCTATTGCAAGTTTCGCTTCTGGTGATATAGTAGGCGGCATTCAGCAAGGTGTTAATGCCATTGCCGGTATCGTGAAGATATTCAAGCAGACAAAAGAGACTGCCAAAGAAGCACAGCGCCAGGTGAATGAGTTCTACGACGCGATGCTATCCGGTGAGATGGAGTATCAGGCCTTGTTACGTGAGCGTGAGCTAGACAATATCCGGAGGAATAAGACCACCTTAGCCGGTATCGAGGCAGAATCTAACGCGCTGAAGCAACAGGCAAAAGATGTACGCGCACAATACGAGGCGGTATTAGCCGACCTGCAGAAACAAAGCTTTGTAGCTGGCCAGGGCACAGAGAAGTACGGCGGCTCCTTCCTGTTCGGAGCGGTGGGCTATCTCATGGGATTCGGGAAGAAAACCAAGGCAGTTGAACAGAACCAGAGTTTGCAGGGATTCAGCTATGAAGAGTTAGAAAAGCTCTACTCCCAAGGCCAACTAAAGGACAAGGCCAAAGAAGATTTCGAGGCACTGAGGGAGTTAAAGCAGGAGCTGGACGAAATCGGGCTAACTCTGGAAGACCTGGAGAAAGAGTACAAAGCCATCTTCACAGGCGGCGTAACAGCATCGGGCATAGGCAATACCATCATCGACGGGTTCAAGCAAGGGAAACGGGCAGTGGAAGATTTTGCCGGTGATGCAGAAGATATTATCCGGAACGCGCTTCTGTCTGCTATCCAATACAAATACCTGGAAGGCCCACTATCCGAACTGATTGACCAGTTCGGCACCGACGCACTGAGCAACGGGGAGCTATCCAAAGAAGAGATCGACGCTTTCAACAAAGCTTTCAACGACATTGTAGAAGCCGGTTCCGCGATTGTCAAGCAGGTAGAAGAAGCCTCCGGCGTTTCTCTGACTGAGGGAGATAACAAGAGCAGCCAGAACACCTTATCCGGTGCTATCCGTGCCTCCTTAACGGAGGAAACAGGCGGCAAGTTGGCCGGCATCTACCAGGGCATTTTCACCCTGAACAAGCAGATGTTGGTCGTGCAGGAGGGCACTTATATGAGCATGGGGGATTTACTCGACGTAGGACGGCAGAGCCTCTTGTATCACATGCAGATAGCGCAAAATACTCAGCTCACTTACGAGGGCGTGCATAGATCAGAAGCCATTTTAAACACGATTGCAAACAACACCAAGCCAGGACAGTCCGGCCGTGATATGGGTGTAGAGCCAGAATAACATGAAGCTAGAGATATTCAGAGGCGATGTAGTAGTAAGCAGCATTCCGCTTAACGCGAACTGCACTTACAGCCATATACTGATGGGAGAGCATAAGATTACCTGCAACGATGTAGAGGTAACAGATGTGCTCGATATTCAGTTAGGCGACTACATTTCCTATGAAGGGAACAGGTTCTATATAAACACAGTACCGGCCTATACTAAGTACCACGCGCACAAGCACGTTTACAGCATCACGTTTGAATCTCTGGCTTACCGGCTCTATGATAAAAAGCTGATGCAGAACGGGGAGTTTATCACAGACTTCTTCGGGGATGCCCGGCTTTACCTGCAGTTGATCGTCAACAACATCAACGAGATAGACTCAGGCTGGGAGATTGGCGAGGTAGCGGAGACTTCCGAGAAGCATATCGAATTCGGAGACAAGCCAAGCTGCAGAGGTGCTTTAACGCTGGTAGCAGAACAGTTCAAACTGGAGTACTACCTAACTGGCAAAGTAATTCACATGGTGAAGTCAGCCGGGGCGGTTACCTCGCTGGTGTTCTCACAGGGCCGGGGCAAAGGATTGTACACGTTCAACATGACTTCCCGGAATGATGCCAACATTGTTACCCGGGTGTACGGTTTCGGTGGAGATAAGAACATTCCGGCTGATTATCGTTTGAACGCGGCGCAGATACCAGCTTCCCGTATTCGCATCGCTCCGGGCTACCTGGAAATGAACACCGACCTGTACGGAGTGAAGGAAGGGATATATCAGAATGACGAAATATTCCCAAGAAGAACCGGCAAGCTTACCGGGGCCGGGGATGTAGGTAACAACCTGTTCTTTGTGACGGATTCTACCTTAGAGTTCAACATCAACGACCATCTTCTGGAAGGATTGGATGCCACGGTAGAGTTTAAGACGGGAGATTTAGCCGGTTACGGGTTCACCATCAGCAGGTACGACCACAGCACGCGCACCTTTGCGCTGAACGTGGATAAGAACCAGGTAGATTACCCTATTCCGAACACCAGAGGGCGGCAACTGCCTAAAACAGGCGATTCTTATACGCTGGTGAACATCCGCATGCCACAGGAGTACGTGGAGTCGGCAGAAGCGGAGATACTAGCCGAAACACAGCAGTACATCGAAACCAACAGCCGGCCACTGATGGTGTTTACGCTGAACCTGGACGAGAAATACGTCAAGGAGCAAGGCATCAGACTACAGCCAGGCGACCGTGTAACCGTGCAGGAACCCAAGTTAGGCATTGACACGCTGATTCGCACCACGGCTGTTAGCTGGCCTCTGCTGAACCGAAATAAAATACAGGCCACTATTGCCGACTATATCCCTTACACGCGTCAGGAGCGGTTAATAGTGGATACCATCGAGAACAAGCGGGAAACTATCATTGTAGACCGGATCAACGCGGAACGGGCCAGAAGAACAGCCGCAGAGTTACGGCAGCTACGGGGCCTAATAAAGGACCCGGATGATTACTTCGATGTAACCGGAATAAAGCCTGGCACCATTGAAACCTTATACTTAGCAGTTGGGGCCAAGTCGCAGAACTTCGGATTAGACGGGGTTACGATTAATGTCAATGCCAACGCAGACCCAAACAGTATCTATATCAGCTCCGGCCGGTTGATTCACTACGAAATAGAGATTGAGGGCTTAG
Organism: Pontibacter qinzhouensis; assembly: GCF_008017455.1. Lineage (GTDB taxonomy): Bacteria > Bacteroidota > Bacteroidia > Cytophagales > Hymenobacteraceae > Pontibacter > Pontibacter qinzhouensis. The sequence goes on from NZ_VRTY01000003.1 coordinate 61,497, forward strand.
GCTATATCTGGCAGATAGAAGAAAAGTATGTAACCGGACTCGACCCGGCGAAAGCCTATTATCTGGCAGCAAGAGTGGAGCGCACAGCCTTACGCGGCACCTGGTCCATCACAGAGGATTTCAAAGCCACGGAGTCAGAACCGGGCGTGTGGTACTTCAATTTGGGTATCGTGTACCCTGTAAAGGACGGGTATAGAAACTTCGACCTGACAAAGGGCATGACGACCATAGTTGGCGACACGATCACGACCGGCACTGTTCGCAGTATCGACAAAGTAAACTACTTCAACCTGAACAACGGTACTTTCAATCTGGGTTCAGGTGACACCGGTATAGATTACGGGGTAACGAAAGAAGGGCAGCTTACCATCAAGAAGGCGGTCATGGCTGAAAAGGTGATGGTAGGCTCTGGAGGACAGGTGAACGCCTATATTTCTGGAGTTAGCGATAACGGGCCGCAGAGTGTAAGGATTTCAGCAGGCGCAAACGGAGAGTTTCGGGTATTGGATAACGGGCAGATATTCGCTGTTAACGCAGATATAGCAGGCAAAATAACAGCAAGAACCGGCAGCATTGGGAACTTCGATATAGAGGAAGGTAGCCTGTACAACGACGACGGCGAGGCGAATATCATTCTGAAATCGAATGATGGGGTAGAAGCTCGGATAGGCTCTAACGCTAATTTTGATTTACCGGCAAATGTTCGGGACCAATACCGGCAGGCGGCCCGGTTCACCAACAACCGGGATAACCCTAATCAGGATAATTATTCAGTAGTAGCTTCAGCATCAGGAGGTAGATACAATATAGCTATCGCAGCTTATGGGGCAACATTATACGGAGGGCCTATAGTTTTCAACCATGAGGTTATTAGGAATGATTCGGGCATGGTGTTTCCTACGACTTCTTCTTATACAGCCACTAATCAGGTAGCCTTCATTGTCTATTCTCTGAACAGCAACGGCACGATCAACTTGCCGCCTAACCCTATGCCAGGGCAGCAGATAGAGATAAGGAGAACGACCAATATCAACCTGACTATCAACGGGAACGGGAAGCAGATTTTGAATGACACGAACGCGGTTATTAACTCTATTCCAGGGGCAAACTATTACCACAGATTCGTTTTTTCGGGCACTTATTGGATGAGGAACAGATAATGGGAGCCTACAGCATAAATAACAAGGACCTTCATCTGACTTACGGCATTATCGTGGAGTCAGGGAGCGACACGTTCCTGCAGATCCCGAAGGCCAAGCCTTTCTATCGCTACGATTGGGGGGATGAAAACGGGGTAGAGATCGATCATTCTGAGCCGAACAGGTTTGAGCCGCGCAATGCTACTTTGTATTTGGCTATTCTGGCTAATACGGAAGCGGAGTTCTGGACAAACTACAGGGCCTTCATTGCGGAGATAAGCCAGCCGGGGGTTCAGAAACTCTACATAGGAGAAGCTAGAAGGGAGTTCTACATCAAGTATGAATCGCCGGGCACTTTCAGGAGATATACGCCTCTAAGGGGCGGGTATAAAATAGGGGCCAAGTTCTCTGTTAATTTCCTGGAGCCGAACCCTAGCATGTTAGTGGAGGCTCCGGATAGCGGAGGGAATGAAAGCCTAGGTTATTTCTCCTGGGGGTATAGCCCAAGCGCGGAAGTTTTCGATGTGGACTTCAACAGTCTGAATTTCCAGTTTAGCGGCAACCTGGATCGGCAGCAGCCGACCTTCACTTTTACACAGGCCGCGCATGAGATGTATCTGTACATCAGGACTGAGAAAGGAACAGATATCTATACCAGATGGAAGCATAACGACCAGAACTACGGCCCGATACCGGACCAGGTACTGATGTCTTACTATGAGTTTGGCGACCACCGCTATTACTTCACCAGAAGAAAGTTTTTGTTTGACACGACCCAAAGCAGGATACAACTGACGAAATGACTTACAACGCACAAAGATATATTGTCCACAACAAGAGTCTCGGCATAGTAGGTAAGCCTTTGGATGGCCGTGCGTACTGGAGTGATGGCGTGAATGAACGACCCTTCAATTCATTAGCAGAGGTCCGTACCTATTTCGACACGACAGAGAAACGGGCCGGACACTTTCTGATATTGGTGGGTAATGTTCCGTACTGGTTCCTGCCTCCTTACGGCGATGCTAACTTAGTGCCTTTCCTGACCGGCACAGTTGATAGTACTCCTGTGCAAAACGGCACACGGCCTATCAGTTCAGGATGGGCTTATAACCTGCAGCAGAGTATTTCTAATCTGACGAACGGCGGTATCTCGTACAGTGCCGGCAGTCTCTTCCAGTTAAGCGAAGAGGTTAAGCTCGACCTGAACTACTACATGGGCGTTTGGCAGGCACAACGCTACCAAAAGGGATGGATAACCCTGAGTACGGACAGAAAAGCATTATGGAAGGCCAGACAGACACATAACTCCAGCACGGCGCCACAGGCCGGAGCCAATTGGGAGTTGCTGTTCCAGATACCGACGATTGACCAAACACCCCAGCAGGGCAGTGTAAACGGGATCAGTTCGGGGTACATCCATGAGCAGCAACAGACTTACGCTTACTGGAGGAACAACAGGTTAGAGCGGTTCAACGGCACAGAAATACCAGTTACAGGCGGCGATTATCGTTTCCCGACCGGCACACCGGCCATTCCGGTTACAGCGCCAAATGGCTTAGGGAGGTATACCCCCGGCCAGAGCATCCCGGTTGTAGGCAAGACCATGTACGAGGTACTGCTAGACATAGCAGGTGGCTTTGCTTACGGGGATATAACAATGGTTGTAAGCCCTTCAACCCTGAACTATAACATAGGAGATACACCGACGATTAATATTTCCGGAGAGATCACCCCGAACGGGGAAACGAGCATCACCAACAGGCGATTCTTATACCGTCCGGGCACTAGTGGGACCTTCCTGCCTTACGGCACATTCAACAATTTGGCCTACACTTACAATGTGTCCCCAAGAGAAACGACCACCTACCGCGTAGAGTTCACGAACACAGCAGGACTGGTTATATCGCGGCAGGTGGTGATATCATTTGCCCAGGCACCGACCACGACACCGGCCGCTCCAACTATTAACGCCGACGACAGCGCCAACACGCTACAGGCGACACATTCATTAGGAGCAACTGAAATTCTGGTAAGCGTGAATAACGGGGCTTACGCGCAGTACAACGGGGCAGTTATCAATGTAGGCGATGTGGACCGTCCGTTCGGGTACTGGAAGTTCAAGACCAAAGCCGCGACCGGCAGAAATGAGTCTCCTGTAGCGAATTCTCCGGAGTTCACAGCAATGCCGAGCTATAACACCACCTTGTCCAATGGGCAGAATGTGCAGGCTGTTACGCTTACATCCCTGCCAGGTTTGCTCTTCCATTACAACGAGCCTATGCCTGGAGGCGATCCTTTCCCTGCAAGGATGGAGATTTTCGCAGGAGCCACGCAGATAGGAGCCGTGGATCACGCAGTACCATATATCGGCCAACCTTGTGCCATTACATATAACGGGACCATGTATCACAAGTCATTCATTGACGGAGACTTAAATATTCTAGCATAATGCCAGTAGAGATAACACTTAGAAGCAGCAGGCCACCGGGAGAGGGAAACGGGCTGACGAACGATGAGATAGACGGGAACTTCACCGGACTAAAGACCGCAGTGGACAAACTGGAGTTTTCAGCCACGGCCGGCCAGTACAACCCGAACCACCCAGGATTCAACACGCTTAAAACCGCTGTTATCTGGATACTGCAGAACATGGGAAATGTGATAGAGGAACCGCAGGAGCCGGAAGGCCCGGCTTATGACACGACGCTGGCTAACGGGGAGAATGTAGGGGCCGTAACGCTTACCTCTCTTCCGGATGTGCTGTTCCACTTCAACGGATTGGAGGCGACAGGCGATCCATTCCCGGCCAGGTTAGAACTCTTCGCTGGCGGTGAAGCCATCGGGGCGGTGGATTTCACGCTGCAGTACCTAAGCCAGCCTTGCGGCATTACCTACAATGGCACCATGTACCATAAGACATTCATAGATGGCACTCTTAACATATTAGCATAATGGCGATCATACAACCAGGCATAACCATCTTTCACTATAACGGAACGGCTGTTACCATAGCCAATGCCCCTTGGCGTACCAACGTATCGGCAATCTACAAGACCAGCCAGACCCGTAACGGATGGATAGCCTATAAGCCCTCCTCTCTGTTTCCTGCAGTAACACAGCTTGTAAGCGGAGAACACTATTGGTTAGTAGCTACTGCTCAATTCGATTTGCCAGGTGCAAACCAGGTAGACACAGGAGAGTTCGAGCCTATCTTGTTCGATGCGGTTCCTACAGCAGGAAGCCCTAACGCAGTTACATCCGCTGGTATTAAGGAATATGTAGATGGCAAGGTTACAGACACCCCTGTAGTACCTCCTGCTCCTGTTGGCGTTTCAATCGTGCAGTATGCTATTTTCTACACAGAAGGGCAGACTGTAATAGCCGATGTGCCTGCAGCGGTCATTAATTGGAACGGGAATCACGGTGGCAGTTCGCAGAACATCACCTATCCAACCGGACCAGTATTCCAGAACGTCACGCTGCCAACAGGACAGAACAGGCGCATAGATTATATTATAGCACAACCCAACGGTACCTATGTGCGGATTAACGGCGATCCTTCCCCTAATCCTACAGCACCATCCTTAGCAGAAGGAGAGATGTACGTAGGAGAGGTGCACTGGAATTCGGTAGGAGGCGAGGTAATACAGAACCTTGCGATGCTGGAAGCGAGGGTGGTTAAGTTAGAGCAAGGCGCAACAGCAGAAGCAGCTTCAACCGTTCTTAACTTCTCAAACCCCTTCGGGCATATCAGAAAGGATGCATTGACCGGGGCACAGACTTTCACCAGACAGAATAACACATTAGGAAGTGCCATCGTGCAAGCCTATACCTCAACAGGTTCAGGTGTGCTTACCTTCCCTAATCCGACTTCAGGCGTAGGAGTCGTTGATAATGCCATTACACTGGCAGCAGGGAACTACAACTTATTCTTCTGTAACCTAGGCAACCTTACAACAGTCTCCTTTCAGGGGCCACTAGGAGCAGTAACACCGCCTCCTGTAACGCTTGTTAGCATTAACGCCACTGCCAACCCTACCACTATAAACGAAGGGGAAGAAGGGTCAACGATTACGGTAACAGCCACTTATTCAGATGGCAGCACAGCTAATATAACTAATCAAGCCACCTTAACAAAAGCGAGTGGCCCTGGTACTTTGAGTGGTAATGTCTTATCGGTAGCGGCAAACAGCATCACAGCCAACGCTACTACCCAAGTAGATGTTTCTTACACAGAGGGGGGTGTCACAAGAACTGCATCTGTCAGTGTTAATGTGATCAACAATGACTCCGGTACTTTTGTGCTTAACACGCCTACCAACTTCACGGCCACCACTGTCAGCGATTCGCAAATTAACTTAGCCTGGAATGATGTTGCCAACGAGAGCAGTTATCGCATAGAGGTTAGCACGGATAACAGCACCTGGGGTTTGCTTGCTTCGCCTGCCGCCAACGCCACCACTTACAGCCATACAGGGCTGACAGCAGAAAGCATACGCTACTACCGAATTAAGGCAGTGGGTAACGGCACGACCTATACTGATTCCGGCTGGGCTACGGCACAGGGGGAGACAGACTTTACAGGCGATTGGAGCGTGCAGCAGATCGCCACCATACCGGCGAAAACCTACAATGTAGCAAGGATAGATAAGAGTACTGGTGTGCTATATGCCTTCAATGAAACCGACGACAAAATCGGCAACTTCAATATTGCGACGAACACCTGGGAGGATGGCTTTGCGACCGGCGAGGGAGGCATCTACTCGCTCAACGTGATTGACAACATGCTCTTCACGGGCAGGTCAGGGGCCAACACCAACCCCGTGAAGGTGTACAGCAAAGCCGGGGCCTTGCTGCAAACGATAGGATCGGTCCACACTGGTTGGGCTGAGAAGATCGGCGACAAGTATTACCTGCTCGGCGCAGGGGCAGAGATGGAGGTGTGGAACACGGATTTTACCTTTGTAAAGTCCGTCACCTTGTCGGGCACCAACTACGCCGGGAGCCAGTATGCCGGACGTTTCTACTTCTCGGTTGAGATTTCAGGAGGCACCAATTTTCGGCGATACAACCCAACAGGCGACGTCATTGAGGACACGCCTTACGGATCACTGGGCAGCCCGACAAACGCCAACCTGATGGCGATCTTCACCCCCAACGGGCACCTGCTCGGCACAGCCCGCTGGCTGGGGCCGCTGCGCGTCTATGGTCCAACCGGGGCTTTGCTCAACACCTTCTTCCCTGACACGGCAACAGAGAGCGTGACGGCAGCCGATTACTACCAGGGGGCCATCTACTGTATATCGAACCTGGGCAAAGTGTATAAGATTCGCTCGAAGATAAACCTGGGGATATAGCCATGATTAACCTCTTTATCCATACCCTGGGCGGCTCGGCAGCCGTTGCCGCCCCTGTACAGGAGGATATCACGATGTACTCCGTCCTGCGCGTAAGCGATGTCACCTCACCCTCGCTCTACTGGCTACAGGCGCACAAATCCTACGACTGGCCGGAGATAACCACCACGAAGCCTTATTTCTTCCTGTGGAGTACCGATCACCACACCGGGGTGCCGCGTAACGTGCTGGGGCAGGTGTGGTGGGGGGAGGCCGACGCGCCCGACCTTACGGGGTTCGTGGAGCGGGGCATGCTGTTCATCGGGGAGCAGATCGAAACACCGTGGCTGGCTCGGGGACTAAACGGTCTATTGCATTTGTACACTCATAGGGAAACACCAAGCTTTGGCACCAGCTTTCAGCAGACGAAGCTCTACACCACAACCGGAGGCATATTGCACCAAGCCACCTGGACGGATCGGGGGTACGTGCTGGGGCTGGTAACAGCTAATCAGGACAACCACACCGGCTATTGCAGGGTTTGGGAGAAACACCCCGAAAACCCGGCTTATGCGGGGCCAGATAAGTACATCGCGCACCACCTGACCAAGAGTATTCTCCCAATCGCGCAGTACTATTCTATTTCGCCTGACGGCATTGCATGGGCACGTAGGGAGCAGAGCGATGCGTTGCTGAGCGTGGGGATGCCTTCGGGCTATACTTTCAGCATGGAGCAGTGCGGCATTTTCAGGCGCAGTGGGCAAAACTATGCGGTTGGCATCCGGTCAGGCAGCACCAAGCACATTTGTATCATCAAACTGGATGCGGATTTGCGGCCAATGGAGTTTGTTCGGGACTTGACAGACCATATGTCCTCTGACCTGCTAAGTATTCTCAATGTCTACTTTGAGGGAACGACAGCGCATATCTACTTCAAGGGAACGACGGTGCCTGTTTCAGCAGGCCGGTTTGAGCCATACAATTACAAGAGGGTTAGTTTAACAAATATACAAGGGTCAGCATGAGCGAACTAGCACAAAAAATATCAGCCCATTTTAAGGCGAAGCAGGAGATAGCAGAAATGGTGATAACAATGCTCTCTGAAAACCAGCAGTTGAAGGAAACGCTTGCCCAGCGCGACAAAAGCCTGAAAACAGCCACGGACGCACTTGCAAAGGCCAACAGTACCATAACAGCCCTGCAAGCAGAGATAGCAGAACTGAAGAAGCCTGTTGTTCCTGTAGTACCGCCTGTAGTGCCGAAGCCGCCTATTATCGGCAAAATTAACGTTGGTGCCATTATCGCAGAACGCGGTATGGTTGTTAAGGACTCGATTGTCACTAACCCTTTTGGTTCAGCAGCAGAATTGAGAACTAACGAATTAGTGCGCTTCGAGAATTGCGATCTTGTTTTCACCGAACACGGGCTTAAAAACCACAATGGTAACATCTTTTCGAATTACGAGTTGCATAATTGCAGGGGAATTAGCTTGGGGCCGATGGATGGGAAAAGCTCTAACGGGAGCAACAACACATCTGACCCAAATCGGTTTCTTTCAACAGACAATATCAAGAGGGCTATAATTACCAACTGCGAGACCGAAAGCATGTCTTTCATGAAAACAGCGGGTAATTTCAGGGGCGATGCCAGCAAAGGCGATAAGCTGGTAATTCAGGATTGTTACGCCAAAAACATTCAGGGTAGGAACAAGTGGAGCGGCTTTGTTAAGGCTAATTTTCTGCAAATCGCGGATGTGTACAATGGGTTGCCTACTGATATAGGATTCATCAGGATTGAAAATAAGTATGGCAAAACGCACGTAGAAGATAATATCAACATCTACAACGCGCGCGGCCTGGTTAACATGCCTATCTGGATACATGATGTGCTGGTTGAAGGTGCATTCTACGACATAACCAGGGAGTTCAACAGCAGCAAGGCCAAATTAGACTACACAGGCGGCGGCATTATTACGGATGGTGACGGAGATTATAGCAAGGCACCTGCTTACATTCTGGTAGAAGATGTGCTATTGGTAGGCGTTGGCAACTATGGCTTAGGAATGGCAGCAGGGCACCATATCACAATGCGAAACAGCACGGTGTTAGTGGCAGGGGTAACAGATACAGGCAAGCGATATGAGGAAATAGGAAACAATGTCAGCGGCATTTGGGCTAACCCGCAACGTTCTACACAAGGAGTAATGGATAATAACCTGTTCGATAACATCACTATCGGCACATTATGGCATGGGAAAAACAACCTGAATGTTTCGGTTATGAAAGGGGCGGTTCAGAAGAATATCAAGCACCTTCCTACGGTAACAAAAGCAGACGAGCAAAAGGCTATTCAAGCTTGGGAACAGAGATACAGTAACAGAAAAATCGGAAAACTATGAGCTTCCTAAAATACATCACACAGCCCGCTAACCTGATCGTGCTAGGCGCGATAATAGCAGCGATTATAACAGGCTTCGCAGTGCCGGACGCAGATCCGTTTGCCTATGCTGCATTGGTAGTCCTGGCAATATTCCTTATTGGTAGCTATGTAAGCAGCAGGAACAAATGATATTCCTAATATGCTATACACTACTGCTGGCATTCCTGGAAATACAGCGCGATGGTTACGCTATCCTGAACCATACCTACAGCAGCAGACAGAATCTAACGCACAGGTACGCATGGTGTGCCAGAGCGTTAGCCGTGGTAGTGCCAACGTTCCTGCTGCTTGGGGTATCGCTTAGAGCAGGCATTACAGCGCTTGCATTAGGGGCTTTGTTCTGGGTAGTGTTCGATACAGGGTTGAACCTGAAGCGAAAGAAGCACCCCTTCTATGTGGGTTACAATGCCTCTACAGATAAACAGATACGGGACATAGCACAGATACTGGCAGTCAAACCTGAAACGCTGAACATGTACCTGAAAGCAGGTATTTTAACCATAGCAATAACATGGTTCGCACTATCACTTTTTTAATAATTTATACCTAACTTAACGTTTCAATAATGAGTAAAACAGAGAAGAATCCAAAGAAAGAAAAGCCGGTAAAGGTTAAGAAGCCTACCGACGATAAAGAGCAGCCGGTTACAGTGCAAAGCGACCCGCCAGCAGGGAAGGACAGACCGTCAAAACCATGATTAAAGACCAGCGAAATATTAAGATCAAAGTAGTAAGCTACACGTTATTATTGTTGGTACTGTACTACTTTCACGAGATATTCCGCTATGTCAATTATGATGTGCTGAATATGGATATACACCTATTCAGCACATACTTACATATTACCAGCATATTCCCATTCCACAAGTACCCTGAAGGGGTTAAAATGGATATTCAGTTCTATTGCTGGAAGCTGTGCACTAAGTTGATAGTCTTGTTGTTAGTGCATGTGATACACGAGCTTGTTAAAACCCTGCATGTGCTGGATATTCCGGTCCCAGGCTTCTTTAGAAACCTACTATACTACGTAAAAGGGATACGGTATTTCGCACTATACCAAATAGCCATTTTCTTTTTGTTCGATGGACAGATAGGGCATTTGTACAACTTGCTTTGGATTTCGGTTTGTTTTCTCTCTCCGATTTCTCGCTTATATACTTGGCAATATGAATATTTTGGAGACAATAAGGGAAAGCACGGGCAAGAGCGTTAATCTGCCACTGACTGTAGTTAATGTAATTGCCATACTGGTTCAGATAGTTGCCGTGTCCTATATCGGAGGGATTAAGAATGAATCACAATCACCAACGCCCGACCAAATTAAGGAGAAGCAGGAACTTAAAAACCAGCAGTCCAAGATATTCGACCTGCTACAAGACATCAAGACAGCACAGCAAACACAGGTAGAACGCAATCAGAATACAGACCGACGCTTACTGAATATTGAAGAAGAGTTGAAATATATCAGATACAACTATCAGCCTAAACCAGGTAAATAAGACAATGGCAAGAGCCGTACTATACATCGTAATCCACACAACTGCCACAGTTCAGAACGCAAAGGTGGAAAGCATTCAAAGCTACTGGAGAAATACCCTTAAATGGAAGTCTCCAGGGTATGCGAAGATTATTGAGGCTAACGGAAACGTAGTTACCCTTGCCTCTGACGATCAGGTTACAAATGGCGTTGCAGGCTATAATAACAACTCACTGCATGTTTCTTACATAGGCGGCATAGATGCAAAAGGGAACGCATTAGATAATCGGACAGAGGCCCAAAAGTACGCGCTCGCTGCTGTTGTGGCTGAATGGAAAAAGAAGTACCCTAATGCTATTGTCCAAGGGCACCGGGACTTCCCCGGAGTTGCAAAAGCGTGCCCATGTTTTAACGCCAAACCTTGGTGGAAAGCAATTGAGAACGCAATCAAAGCAAATCAGATATGAACAAGTTTTTCACAGAATTATGGCTTCGATGGAAGGAGCCGCTTAATACCTGGTGGCGTAACGCAGCCGTAATCTTTGTTTCCATAGGTGGTATTTGCGCTATGATAACCGACTTCTTACCTACTATCCTGCATGATGAGTTTGTGCCGGAAAGTTACAAGACCGCTCTACGTATGGTGTACTCAGCAGCCTTATTCGGGGCTACACTGGCAAAGCTCACCACTAGTAACTACCCTGCACTAAAGAGAAAGAAAAACGATGCACTAGAAGAAGAAGACCATGAAATTTAGAAAGAAACCAGTAATTATCGAGGCCATCCAATATACAGGAGAATTGGCACCAGCTAAAAAGTTCATGGGTATACGTGATGCAGATTACGACACCCAAACCAGAGAACTCATTATTCCGACATTGGAAGACGGGAGCAAGAACCAAGTTAAGCATGTTGCCTCTGTTGGTGATTGGATAGTGAAAGGAACAACAGGCGAATTTTACCCTGTTAAGCCGGAGATCTTTGCAGAAATTTACGAGCCTGTAGAATGAAGCATAGGTACATCATATTATGTATATGGGCACTAACCTTTCTGGTATCACTAGCAGGGTGTGTGAGCGGCAAGAGGGCAGTAGAGGAACTTCGAAAGCCAAAGCACAAACTGCTAGCCCTGGAACTTTGTGCCGACCTGGGAGAGATCAAGGAAAGCATCGTAACCGAAACCGACACAGTAGTTAAGGTGGTAAGTATTCCAGGTGCCGTGCTGGATTGTCCCGAAACCGTTAACCCGACAACTGGCATACGATACACGCCACAAGTCAAGTGCCCCGATGTGGAAACCGAGATACGCTATATCAACACTACAAAGACCGTAACACAGGAGAATACCTATAGAGTTGACCTGCTGCAAGGTCAGTACCGGATACTGGAAACAGAGCGTGACCAGGAACGCAGCGGAAAACGGAAGTGGAGAACTGCATTTTTTGGGTTAGCCAGTCTTGTGATAGGGGTTATTCTGCTGTTGAGGTTCAAGCCATTTTAGTTTTTATTTCCTTGGATTCATAGCTTGAAAAGCCTGCTCCTTATAGGGGTGGGCTTTTTTATAGCTCTATTGTCTTAATTTCAAGGAAGTGACAGAAAAGGAATAACTTATCCAAGCTTGCCGCCCATTCCCCATTCTCAATACTTGTTACTGTTGGCTGCCTGATTCCTAACATATCTGCAAGCTCCCTTTGGCTTAGACCTTTTTTTTCTCTTGCTTGTTTAAGCTGCTGGCCTACCTTGTAACGGTTAGCCAGCAGGATAGCATTATCTATGTTGCCTTTCATCTTTTCTTTTCTATATTTGCTTTATCAGGGGAGGTTCCACTATAACAAGGATTGAAACATCTACTACTTCGTTTGTAGAGATTCTTTCTCCCCTGATTTTTTATTGTAGATGTTTTTTTAGTTTTTGAAAGGCATTTTCACCAAACGGTTCGTTTTCAATAAGATATTGCAATTCGTTGATCGCGTCTTTTTCAGTGCTTGAGTACCCCCCGAAATCAGCCGCTGAATTTTGCCCAAACTGTTCCTTGTTACCCTCCAATAACCGGCCATCTTCATGAACATATACATATCCCTTTTGGGGGTTATCCATATTTATTTTCATGTCTACAATTTTCTCCAAATTTTGCTTGATGAATTTAGCGTAGGTTGAATCGCCTTTAATTTCTTCTGTTTTAGGGTATAGTTTCATAACGATATAAGTTTTGATTGTTAAATAGCTGTTGCAATATTATTAAGAAGTGAAGCATACTCTCTGCCTCTGGAAGTTCTGGTTTCGTGAACCTCGCAGAAAGTTCTGCCTGTGTTCAGATCAATATAACCAACTTTTGCGTAAGCTCTTGATTCGTAAGGAGCGTTGATGTATAATCTTTTTTTGTCGCCTTTCTCCCAAAGAGATACTGTGTAAGAATCAGAGTTTATGATTTCTTTTGCAATGTCCACAATTGATTTTGGTTGCTTTGCCATAGCCCAAGCTGCTCTAAGAGCTTCAGAAAGAGATTTGCCAGCAGTCTTAACAAGTGACCAGGCTGCTTTGAAGATTTGTGATTTGTTGAATGGAGCTTTCATGTTTTTTCTGCGGAGTTTATCGAGCTGCACCGCTCTGTTTTGCTGTTCTGATGTTATAAAGATACGGATAATTATTTAAGATACAATATAATGTATCAAAATAATTAAGATAAATTGATAATTCAGTATTTGCCGCAGAACTAACACATGGTCTCCTTCTGTTTCCCACCCATGAGAAACTACTACAACCAGGAGCCTAACATCTTCTACAGGATACTTGCATGGGGTATGGTGAGCAGCCTTGTCTTTCATGGGGGTAAGTATCTGATAAGTGTTATATTTGGGGTAGAGTGGGGAGAATGATACAGGGAATCAGCTATTATTTTCCTAATGTTTACCTGAAAAGAAATTCAAAAAGGCTAAAACACGAATCAATACACTGAAAATCAACTACTTATGCAATGGAAGGCTATAAAATGCAACTCTTTTCATAACAAGCCACAAAGGTACGAAAATTAATTTTGAATGAGTGGAGGAGTTCTCAGCTGATTTTCGGAACTGAAAAATATCTGGAGGAACTGAACTACACAGTTTAAGCTTCGCGAAAACATAATTTGTTTATTCATAAAGTTGCCTGATCTGAGTCTTACAGATTACAGTGCGATCAGGACTAAATACCAGTATTCATTTAGTACTTAACTTCGCATTATGCGTCAGGGGCAAGAACCTAGAGACAAAGACGAATAATACATTCAATATGGCACAATTATTCTAATATAATGCCCCTTCCAAAGGTTTTTGGCGGAAATTTAGTCAAGGGTACTTTTACTTTTTACTTTCGGATAAAGTCTTCAAAAGAAGCCTGCATGTAGGCTTTTCCTAGCTCTACCTGCTCGTCTGGCACACCTTCGCCGCGTAGCAAAATATTTTGTCCTATATTATCGACTACGACTACTCCTTTTTCTGTTACAAAACCAAATCCATCGTTATATACATAAAAAGCAAAAGGATTGGTGCCTGGTGCCAGCAGGTTTCTGCTCCAGTTAAACTGAGATGCCGGTAAGCGGAGTTGGTGCAGGAGGGTAGCTGCAATGTCGGTTTGTGAGCCAATTGTATGCACCTCTTCACCTTTTACCTGCAGCGCACCACCTGTCATAATAAACGGAATCCGGAACTTTAAAGGCACATGGTTCTGGTCTTCGTTCGGTAAGGGATGCCCGTGGTCAGCTACGAGTACGATCAGGGTATTTTGCCACCAGGCTTCCTGCCTGGCAGCCTCTATAAATTTACCTAAAGCCCAATCGGTATAGTAAACAGAATTGCGGAATTTGGCTGCAAAGTCGTTTCCCGGAAATTTAGCCGGTATGGGAATATCGTATGGCTCGTGGCTGCTGAGTGTAAACACGGTAGAGAAAAAAGGTTGTTTTTCTGACTTCAGGTCTGTTAGTACCCGCTCAAACAGCACATGATCGTGTGCTCCCCATTTCGAATTATAAGTCTCCGGGTCGAACTCCGATTTACTGATGAGCCGGTCGTAACCGCCGTTAAGCAAATAGGATTTAATGTTGGCAAATTCAAGCTCGCCGCCATAATAGAAGCTGGTGCTGTAACCCTGCTGCTCAAACACCTGGCTCAGCTCCGGCAGCTTTTCAGACTTTCTGGGGTTTTTTATAATAGAGGTGGTGGTCTGAACCGGGTAGCCACTTAATATAGAAACCAGGCCTTTTTCGCTCCTGTCGCCGCTGGCATACATATTTGTAAAGTTAATGCCCTCCGCTGCCAGTTGATCGAGGATAGGAGTTACGCCTGCTTCGCCGCCAATACTACCTACCAGTTTACCTGTAAAACTCTCTAAAACAATAAAAAGAACATTAGGAGTAGGGCTTACCAACACAGGAGCCGCAGCAGCGGGCGTGGCCGTGTAGAGCGCATTTACCATCGCTTCTGCCTGCTGCAGTTGCATATACTGGTAAGGGTTTTCTTTTTCCTTGTTGTACTTGAGCAGCGAGTGCATCAGGTTCCAGGGCATGTTGAGGCTGGCGTGGTTGGCAAAAGGCTTATCAGAAAAATAAGCGATGCTCTGGTTAATGGGTATCTGCTGAAAACCGCCACGCATAGGTACTACCAGAAAAATCAGGTATAAAAAAGCAATGCTCGAAAACAGCAATTTAGAATAATAATGCCGGAACTGCCGGTAATCAAACACA
This sequence comes from Pontibacter qinzhouensis, assembly GCF_008017455.1. Lineage (GTDB taxonomy): Bacteria > Bacteroidota > Bacteroidia > Cytophagales > Hymenobacteraceae > Pontibacter > Pontibacter qinzhouensis. The sequence goes on from NZ_VRTY01000003.1 coordinate 76,607, forward strand.
AACCTGTAAAGCAAAATTGCCAGGGCAGAGGTAAGGGCAGTTATGGAAGTCAGCAGAAACCAGGGAGCAATGGCTGTAGAGGCCAAAAGTTCAGCAGGCGTATTGAGGTACTGCAGGGGAGAAGCATCGAGGCGGAAACCCCAGAAATTGTAAAGTTCCAGGTCGCCTGCCAGCAAAACGGTGAGCAGCAAAATAAGCCCATACGTGTAATACCTGATAAAGCCACCAACTTTCACTCTTGGTATAGCCATAGAAATTGTAATGGCTAAAAAAGGAAGTAAGCAGCAATAGGCGGCAAATGATACATCAAGCGGGAGACCTTTTTTGAACAGTGTAAAGAGCTCGGTTCCGGTAAGGGTTTTGGTGCGCGGCAGGTGGTACAGTAAAAATATAGCTCTGGTAGCAAAAAAGTAAATAATCCAGAACAGAAAATAGAGCGGCTGATAAAAAATTCTTCGTTTCACAAGGCAAATATACAGCTTTAGAAGAAGCCACTTTCTGAAAAAGTTTGCGATACCTGTTCCGGCTGAATAGTGAAAAGAGGATTCTAATTCTGCTTCTCAATGTTATCGAGACGCAAAAGTTGAATGCAGCATGTGGCGCAACCAATTGAGGTAAATAGCTGAAGCTACAGTTTTAGGTATAAGTGCACAATTAATGGCTTTCCTGGCAGCAGGCAAGTGAGCGAAGTAGGGGTATAAATATTCAGGCGGAGTCTCTAAGATAGAAGCTCCGCCTGACAAGGAAGGTAAAAATGTTATTTTTCTTCTCCGGTAGCTTTCTTAATGGCATTACGCAGCCCATGCACAAATAACATCGTTTCACCGATATGCTCATCTGTTTTCCCAGATTCTCTATGCACTACGCCACACGATGCATACTCCAGCACCAGCTTTAAATGATCCATCAGGTCGCTCGGGTTAATTTCTTTCATGAAATTAATGATCGGTTCCGCGCTAACCGTTTGGTTTCTGGTAACTTTTAGTACCGTGTCCACAACGTTCAAAGGTTTTTCTGCAGTCTGCATAAGTTATCTGATCTCCTAATTATATAAAATTTAATTTAATGCACCTACCATAACCCGAAAGCGGGTATCACCCCATCTGCCCTTTTCCTTTAAAAATTAAAGTATGCAAACGTTACCAAATGTAAAGCAAAAATGGGTGTTGTGGAATACAAATTTAGAAAAAGATAAATATAAACAAAAATATTTATATAATATTTAAGATGTATTTCTAAACTTTTAATTATGTTAAATTCACTCCTAAATAACCTTTTTGCTAATAAATTTCAAAAAGTTTTGGGTGTTATAGTCTGAAGAGCTGTTCTCATGCTGCTTTTACGAGAGCATCTGTATAAAATGTTACTATTTTGAAAGAAGAAACCTTATTAATTTTTAAGCATGTAAAAAAGCCTAATTTTCAATCTGTTTTATTACGAATTTCATAAATTTCAGCTTCCAAAAATAGTAGATAAGGATTTTTTAAGGAATTGAAAAAGTTAGCTCTATTTAGCTGCTCCTCCAGTAACATACAACCCTAAAGTCATTTTTAGCAGCTAAAGGCAGCGAAGAAAGAGAAGGAATGTAAATGTACGGCACAGTCTGGCTAGGCTATTAAATAGGTAGCTTGTTATTTAAGGTGGTTTGCAGTAGCCTGTCCAGCTTTAGTTTTTAAAATGTGCAGGTAGTGTTTGCCATAAAAAGTAGCAAGAGAATCTGCTGTTGCTGTACCAAATTGTTGAAAGAACTGCTCGTTAAAATCTTCTGTTACAAAAAAAGCGCGATTTAATATCGTCTGCTTCTGCACACAGTCTGTTAAGATGGGAACTTCAGGGTTGGTTTGCAGGTGGGAGTGGAGTTGGTTAGCCAGTGCAGCCAAAGCAGCAGGATTAGCAGCCAACTGAGCCGGTGATTTTAGAACTGTTGGCACATCTTCCAGGCCATAGATATAATAGTACAAATTGCGTACTGCATTAGCCTCCTGCAGCACAAAAAGGGCTTCTGGCTGTTGCTTCACTCTCTGAGCCAACTCTTTGCTTGTAGAGAGGTTGAAGTAATAGGCAGGAAAAATGCCATAACAGAAATTCCACACCAGCATCGCCAGCCCTGCATAACGAATGACCACCGCATTAACCCGGTTCCATAGCACGAGTGGTAGCAGGTATGGAACCATGACCATGAACTCAGCATTACCTACCGCAAACCAGGCAAACCCCAGGTGTAGTAACAGGATGAGAAGATGGATTTTACCGGTAGAATGAACAGAAGCCGTAGTGGTTGCAGTAGAAAATAAGGGTACTTTTAACAAAGCGAACACCACCAGTGTGCCACTCACCATAGCCGGTAAAATCCAGAACCAGCTCTGAGAAACCAAATGCCACATCAGGCCATGCACCTGCACAAACGTGCGCACAAGGCTAATGCCGGTGAGGGTAAAATTCAGGAGGCCAACAGATGTTCCGGCACTTCCTGTTGTAAAATCATGAAAAACAAACGTAAGCAGGTGCTGCAGGTGCACGGGCTGCTGCAGGTAAAAAACTACCACCAGCACATACCCAACTGGAACAAGTAAGGCAGGCAGGGCAAAGGCTACAAAAGCTCCGATAGATCTACACTGCCAAAGTACCCCTGCCAATAATCCTAGCCACCAGAAAAACTGCACTTGGTGGTAAAGGCAGGCAAGTGCAGCCAGTATACCTGATACAACTAAAAAGGCCTTTTTGGGTTGTCTACTATAGCGCACATACAAGTAACTGGCCCCAAGCGAAAAGATGAGCGGCAGAAGGTACACTTCGTTCTCGGTTGCAAAACGCCAAACGCCGAAAGAGGCGCCAGCCACAAGTAGCCAACTAAAAATTGCGGCTGCAGGCACCTGCAGCTGTTGTAGTATTTTTGTCAGTACCCACAGGCATAGTACCGCGAATAGTGCATTTAGGACTTTTAAAAGTGAGAGAACATCCACGCCCGCACCAAGTAAGCGAAGCGGTAAGGTAAGGAGGTAGCACGTGCTGTTATAGAGCAGGTGATGCGGCAAAAACAGATGCTCGCCATATTTAACAGCTCCGGCATAAAAGTAGGCATCCAAAGATGAGTTGCTTGTCGGGAAAACCACATACAGCACCAGGAACAGCAGCAAAAGTAAGCGGTTATGAGAAGGAAGAAAAAACATGCAGCTCTTGTTTGTGCCGCAATCTACATAAAAGGAAGAAAATTCAACTCCTGAACCCTTGAGACATTTTCTTAAAAAAACCTTCTGGAGAGCTATTTTATTGGAATAATTCAGTTTGCCTAGCCTTTATGTGTTTAACCGGTGGAATGTAAGTTCATATACAAATAACAAATTTTCAATTAACCACCTATAGCAAAAAGCATTTTCATTTTAAAGATGCAAGGACATATATTAACCTGACAGTTAGTCACATAGCCTTTTAAAATAGTATTTTGATATCTTAAAATTAATTTGACTTCTCTGTAGTTAAATTCTAATTTATTATTACTAAATTTATAGTTGTGCAAAAGTAACTACTTCACTTTTAAATTAGGTAACCCATGGCATTCCTAAACTAACATGAGAACTGCAGCTATACACGCTGTTTATTTATTGTTTCTATGGTGCACACTTGGCTGTAGCAAAAAGAAACTGCTTCCGATCAAGCACCTACAAAACAGTAGCAAGCCCTCTCTGGCGGTTGATGCCCCCATTATGTCAACTCCTGTCCTTACGCCACCGGCTGCTATAAAACCCATAACTCCGAAAAACGACCCATTGCTGTTCTCCAGCAAACTGGACATCACCATCTACAACCGGTACATAAACAAAGAAATGCTATCCAGGTTCGTGAGCACCAGTGGTGGCAGAATACCGGCAGAGGTGGCAGCTGACATCACGCAGAAGTTCTACAAAAATCAAAAGACAAGCCAGTTACAACGCAAGCTGCTGGAGGCAGACTTTTATGTGCACGACATTCAGCTGTATGAAACCACCAACAGCTGGAAAATCTATTTTATAGTTATGGGCACCAAGTTCGAGACCACGCATACGTTGGTGGGTTGTTACAACGATGCACTTAGCCACTACCTGCTAAAGGCAACTACATCGAAAGACTGCGCCACTTTTGTGTTCAGTTCTCCAAAGGTAGCAGGGCAAGGGCTCCAGTTCTCGGTTTACGAACACAACACCTGCAGCAGAAAAGAACAGATATTCGATAATCAGATTACCATTCAGCCAGACACCATGCTCCTCCAGCGGCTGCCCCTTTCTCCCGCTCACACCCAACCTCAACCACTTCTTTAGTACCACTTTCAGCTACCTGGTTACTGTTTAAGCAAGTCTCCTAAAATGCTCCTGGAACTCCAGACAAGCAAAAACACCAAATGCAAGTTTTTGGTTAAGGCAATTAATCCTAAATTTGGCTCAGTAAATACAGAGGCCTACCTGCTGCACCTTGTAAAGAAGCAGCTGAACAGGCGCAATGGCATTTTAAAAAGCTGAGGCTAAACACAAAAGCCTTTCGCAGGCGAAACAGAGATTTTTCATTTATTTAAATTATGGAACCGAATTTAGACCATTTGTTAAAAGTGGCCAAAGAGCTCAACCTAACCATTAAACAGGTGCAGGCTACGGCAGATCTGCTGGAAGAGGGAGCGACAGTACCATTTATTTCCCGTTACCGGAAAGAGGCAACCGGCTCGCTGGATGAGGTGGCAGTTGCCGCCATTCGTGATAGGCTGGAACAGCTGCGTGAGTTAGATAAACGGCGAGAAAGTATTCTGAAATCGATAAAGGAGCAGGAAAAACTGACACCTGAACTGGAGGCGCAACTGATGGCAGCCGAAACCATGACCGCCTTAGAAGACCTGTACCTGCCTTACAAGCCAAAGCGAAGAACCCGTGCCACCATTGCCCGTGAAAAAGGCCTGGAACCACTGGCCCAGCGCCTGTTCGAGCAGGAGTCTTTTGATGTGGCAGCAGAAGCGACACAGTTTATTTCAGAAGAAAAAGAAGTAAAAGACGCGGAAGAGGCACTTGCCGGTGCACGCGACATAATGGCTGAGTGGATGAACGAGAATGTAGAAGCTCGCGCCACCATGCGGCAGCTTTTCGAAAAGAAAGGTGTGTTCAAGAGCCGTGTCATGATGGGCAAAGAAGAGGAAGGTCAGAAATACAAAGACTATTTTGAATGGGAAGAAGCCATTGAAAAAGCACCTTCGCACCGTATACTGGCCATGCGCCGTGGCGAAACCGAAATGGTGCTGATGCTAAGCGCTCAACCAGACGAAGAAGAAGCTCTAGCCAAACTCGAAGACATGTTCGTGAAAGGAAGCAATGCGGCATCGGAGCAGGTACGCCTGGCGGCAAAAGATTGCTACAAACGCCTTCTGAAGCTGAGCATGGAGACTGAGGTGCGCCTGAGTTCCAAAAAAAGAGCCGACGAAGAAGCCATCAGGGTGTTTGCAGATAACCTGCGGCAGCTGCTGCTAACTTCTCCGCTCGGGCAGAAAACTGTTCTGGCCCTGGACCCAGGTTTTAGAACAGGTTGCAAGCTTGTGGTGCTCGACAAACAGGGTAAACTGCTGCACAACGAAACCATTTACCCCCACACCGGGCAGCAGAAGGCACAGGATGCCGGTCAGGCTGTTAAATACCTGGTAACCCGCTACGAGGTAGAGGCCGTAGCCATCGGGAACGGAACAGCCAGTCGCGAAACGGAGACATTTGTGCGTAGCCTTGGCTTGCCTGCCACCGTGCAGGTGCTGATGGTGAACGAAAGTGGAGCCTCCATTTATTCTGCCTCCGAGGTAGCCCGTAACGAGTTCCCGGATCAGGATATTACCGTACGTGGTGCTGTATCTATTGGGCGTCGCCTCATGGACCCTCTGGCGGAGCTGGTAAAAATAGACCCTAAATCGATAGGCGTAGGCCAGTACCAGCACGATGTGGACCAAACAGCCTTAAAACACTCGCTTGATGATGTGGTGATGAGTTGCGTGAACGCCGTAGGAGTAGAGGTGAACACTGCCAGTAAACAATTACTGACCTATGTTTCTGGCCTTGGACCTGCCTTAGCGCAAAACATTGTAGATTATCGGAACCAGAACGGTCCGTTTAAAACAAGAACAGAACTGAAGAAAGTGCCGCGCCTCGGCGACAAGGCCTTTGAGCAAGCGGCTGGTTTCCTTCGTCTGCGCGATGCCGATAACCCGCTCGATGCCTCTGCGGTTCACCCCGAGAGTTACCCGATTGTGGAGCAAATGGCCAAAGATTTGGGCGTTACAGTAAAGGATCTGATGCAACGCGATGAACTCCGCAAACAAATTGACCTGAAGAAATACGTAACCGAAGCTGTAGGTTTGCCAACTTTACAGGACATACTAAGCGAACTGGCAAAACCAGGTCGCGATCCTCGCCAAACATTTGAGGCTTTCAGCTTCACAGAAGGAGTAAACGAGATAAAAGACCTGCGCGAAGGCATGAAATTGCCCGGCATCGTTACCAACATTACGGCATTTGGTGCCTTTGTAGATGTTGGCGTTCACCAGGACGGGCTTGTACACGTAAGCCACCTTTCGGACCGCTTTGTAACCAACCCGCATGATGTGGTGAAGGTAGGGCAGAAGGTGGAAGTAACTGTTATGGAAGTAGATGTGCCCCGTAAACGCATCTCCCTCTCCATGAAAGGTGAACCAACTACAGCCCGCCCGGCAAGTAATGGAGTAGCCAATAAACCTGGTAGCAACAAAGGTGGCGGCAGAAAAGAGAAGGTCGAAGAACTCAACGATTTCCAGGCCAAGCTAGCCATGCTCAAAGGAAAGTTTAAATAAGCTGAACCTCTTACTTCATTTATTACAAGCCACTCCAAACTGATGGAGTGGCTTTTTTCTTTCAAGTTTTTCATCAACCCTTGACAAAAAGCACATCATTTTCCTTCTGAAGGCATATTTCATTCAAATAATTTGCCAGAATGATATAGACTACGACATAACCTCTTGGCCTTTAAAACATGATTTGTTTAATTTCAACAGGAAGATAAAAAAAGCCCTGTGACTTGTGTGTTGGAACCTGTGCCCTGCTTCTCGGAAGTATGCAAAATCGATTTCAGGAAAGTTATGATGCTGGTTATGATCTGTAAGTGCCTCATTATAGAATAATTATATGAAAAAGTAACAACTAGGTACCTGCGGCACGTATTCATTAGAAAAGAAACACTATGGATACTTCAAATAAATACTTTTCAGAATTGCTGCAAACAACGCACATTGTACCACCAGCCACTGGCTCCAGCCATATTAATGTTAGTAAGCCAGAAAGAATTGCCTCGGCAGTTGGCGGCACATTGCTGACCTATTATGGCCTGAAGAAACCGAATCTTATTGGCCTAATATTAGCTGCTGCAGGCGGTGCTATGCTGTACCGTAGCGCCACCGGCTACTGCGCGGTAAACAAAGCCATTGGTCGCGACACCGGAGAAAACGAAGATATTTCGGTGGAGATTACCCGCACCGTTACCGTTAACAAGCCTCGTTCTGAAGTATACCAGTTCTGGCGCCAGTTAGAGAACCTGCCAACGTTTATGGAGCACCTGGAGAGCGTGAGGCAGCTAGGGCCAAAAAGATCGCAGTGGAGTGCGCGTATACCCGGAGGTATCGGTACAATTAACTGGGATGCAGACATTGTGCAGGAAGTGCCGGATGAACTGATTGCATGGCAGTCTTTGCCAGCCGCTGATATAGACAATGCCGGTGAAGTGAGATTCTCAGACGATGCAGCTGGGAAAGAAACGATTGTGCAGGTAACTATTTCTTATCGTCCGCCGGCAGGCTCTATGGGAGGCATGGCTGCCAAACTCCTAAACCCTATGCTCAAAAAAATGGTGGAAAAAGACATTCGGCGGTTCAAGCGCCTGCTCGAGACTGGCGAGGTAACCTTTGAGCCTTCTGCTACGCTGTAGTGGTAGCAGGAATTCTACCTTTAATTTTCGCCTTTTATACTCAACAGGCACTATTGCACCTTAGCCGCTTCTGAAGGCTAAGGTGCAATTTTTTAAATGAAAATGCCCTTCAAAAGGTTTTTAGGCAAAAAACGGCCAAGGGTCTTACCTGAAAAAATTAACATACATTTCTGTAAGTAAAGCCAGTCTACAAATTTTGGTAGAAGAAATTGAAATATTACAGGCAGTACAACACTATTCACAAAGTAAACCAATTATAGAAGGAGATAGCATGATCAGCAGCAGTAACAGATTGGTGCAGCGACTACTCAGTGCAATAAGTGTATGTTTATTGGCAGCTTGCCAGCAGGCGCAAACCATTAAAGCTTTTACCGAGGCAGATTACAGGCTGGAAGGTATAGAAAACGTAAAAATAAACGGTCTTAGCCTGGAAGAACGTGCCGGAACCGGCCGGCGCCTCAGCAACCAGGAGCGTGATGATCTTTTAGCAGCCGTTGCTACAAACAACTTAACCTTAGATGCCACTATGCTGCTACATGTGTCGCTAAGGGAGCCAACCGGCGACCAGACCCTTACCATTACCAACATGAAGTGGCTGATACTGGTGGAGGGGCAGGAGGCGCTGACCGGCAACATGGACCAGGCCATGGTCTTACACGATGGCCTGAACAGAATTCCGGTGCAGTCGCCTGTGCAACTGACAGAGGTAGACGGGCGACCTAATTATGAAGGCCTTTCGCGGGTAGTAAACCTGGTGAGCAGCAATGGCGACATCCGGCAGGCGCTCACGTTTCAGATAAAACCTACAGTTAAAACGCCGGTCGGCAACATAGAATCGCCTAAGTTTATTTCTGTGTCGAAGCCAAGGGAGTAACTGCAAACGTGTTTCATTACCGCATCTTCGTTAACAGTCCAATACAAACTATAGCACCTGCTCCGGCTCTACAACTCAATTATGCTAATAAAATCGGCCTTCAAAAGCAAAAGGCTATTAAAACTGTCAAGGGTAAATCAGGTGAGTTTTACAAGTTAACTTTATGTCTCAAAATAATTTAGATCAAACCTCCTCAACCTATGACTCAAAAATCTTTACAGGATCGGCGCCACTTTATGAAGCGGTTTACGATGGTGCTTGGCACAACCGCCTTAGGAATTCCCTTACTGAACTTAAGCTCCTGTCAATCGGCTGGCAACGAAAACGACACAACAGCAACTGCTGACCAGGGTGAGGCAAGCGCTAAGGAGGCAAAAAAACTTGGTATAGCCTTAGTAGGATTGGGTAAATATAGCAAAGAACAACTCGCACCAGCCTTACAAGAAACAAAAGACTGCTACCTGGCTGGCATCGTTACCGGAACGCCCTCCAAGGTAAAAGAATGGCAGGATGAATACAGCATACCAGACAAAAACGTTTACAACTACGAGACATTCGATCAGCTAAAAGACAACCCGGCCATAGATGTTGTTTACATCGTGCTGCCCAACAGCATGCATGCCGAATACTCGATCAGAGCCGCCAAAGCAGGCAAGCACGTTATCTGCGAAAAACCAATGGCCATTACAGCAGCAGATTGCCAGCGCATGATCGAAGCCTGTAAAGAGAACAATGTAACACTCTCGATCGGGTACCGACTCTATTTTGAGCCTTATAATAAACGTGTGATGGAGTTGGGCCAGCAGGAGGTGTTTGGCAAAGTGAAGAGCATGAAAGCCGATAACAGCCAGGATATGACTAAAGAGAGTCCGGATGTATGGCGGCTCGATAAAAAACTTTCGGGCGGAGGACCACTCATGGACGTTGGTATTTACTGTGTGCAGGGCATATGTTACACCATGGGCAAAAACCCGGTGGCCGTAACAGCACAGTTTGGCAAAGTAACGAACCCTGCCTACTTCAAAAATGTAGAGGAATCGATAAGCTGGCAACTCGAATTTCCGGGTGGCGTAATGGCTAACTGCACCTCCAGCTACAGCACAGAGGCGAACCTGCTCTCGGGTGAGGCAGAGAATGGGTGGTGGCGCGTAAGCCCGGCTTATGCCTACGACGGCAAAGACGGTGAAACCAGCGAGGGCAAAATGGATTATCCGCAGGTGTTTGAGCAAGCCCTGCAAATGGATGGCATCTGCCAGAGCATTAAACAGAACAAACCCTCGATTGTACCCGGCGAGATGGGCTTACGCGATGTAAAAATTATGGAGGCAATTTATGAGGCTGCCCGCACTGGCAAAAAAATTCCGCTTCAACTTTCTTGAAATATCATCCCGCCCCAGCTATTTTTATAAGTAAATATCTTTTATTATGATAGCTGGGGCGCATCTTTAGTTTTAATAAGTATGCCTGCCAGCATACCGGCCACACTACCTGCTAGCCCATAGAGCATCGGGTTTATGGTTGTGCCATAGGCAATACAAATTAACCAAATGCCCATTCCCAGGAGCATCGACAGCATAGCTCCTGCAGCATTGGCTTTGCGCCAGTATAGCCCCGCCACCAGCGGCACAAACAGCGAAACTAAACTTAAAGCCGACGACTCGCTTACCAGCTCATAAATATTAGTGCGCATAAGCGCCATTGTTAAGGATATGGTTGCAACCAGGAGAACACACAGCCTGGAGAGTTGGAGCAGTTGTGTATCGGTGGGCTGCCGCAACAGGGGCCTGAGCAGGTTTTCGCTCAGCACAGAGGCAGGTGCCAGTATGGCTCCACTTGCCGTGCTAATAATAGCCGATATCAGGGCACCAAAGAAAAGAACCTTCACCCAGAGCGAAGCCGACTGCATGACAAGTCCCGGCACCAACAGCTGTGCATCTTCCTGCAAAATTTCAGGGTACAGGAGACGCGCATAAAGTGCCAGCAACAAAGGCATAAACGCCACCGTGAGGTAAAGCACACCAGCGCTAAGAGAGGATAAGACAGCAATTCGCTCCGATTTTGCTGACATAACCCGCTGAAATACATCCTGCTGTGGAATAGATCCTAAACCAATAGTTATCCAGAGGGCAACGTAATTCAGCCATGTTACTGCACTGCGGTCCGGAGGGGTCATCCTGAAAAAATCAGCGGGCAACTGGGCTGTAACTTCCTGCAGGCTGGCCTGGCGGGTAAGGGCGTAGGTAATAAAGATGAGCCCGGCAATAATCATGATGGTTTGCATAAAATCGGTGATGCTGACCGACCACATACCGCCAAAATAAGTATAGGCCACCACAATCAGGCTGCCACACACAACACCCGCTGTTGTGGAAATTCCGAATACCTGGTTCATCACAATACCTAGAGCCACCATCTGGGCCGCTATCCAGCCAAAGTAGGAGATCACCATAAAAACTGCTGCCACACCCTCTGTTACCCGGTCGTACCGGATACGGTAATAATCGCCCATGGTGAGCAGGTTTAGGCGGTAGAGTTTCCGGGCAAAAAACAGCCCTACCAGCACCAGGCAAAGAGCAGCACCAAACGGATCTTCTATGACGCCCAGCAGTCCGTGCTGCGCAAATTCCGAAGAGGCACCCAGCAGCGTTTCGGAGCCAAACCAGGTAGCGAAAACCACTGCCGTAGAAATATAAAACGGCAGTTGGCGACCTGCGAGTAAAAAATCTTTGGTGTTGTGCACCCGCCTCGAGGCCCAGAGTCCTATACCTATGGTGAAAAGAAGATAAAGCAGTATAAAAAAGACCAGCATCCGGAACAGATTTTGGCGCTAAAGTAAACATTAAATCGGCTTCTGCGAAACGAACCTCTTATTACCCGCTGAACTACATCGGTTGCGATGTATGCGCCTTAAAACTCCTCTTAGAAGCAGTTCTGCTCCACAACCTTACCCATCTACACTTTGGCAAAGTAGTTGCTGTTTAAAAATATACCATCTGAGGTTGCCTGTGCGTTATGTAAGGCGACTTTCCCTATAATCCAATAGAAGACATGAAACAACTGAGGATATATACCTTGATGCTAGGCTTGGTTCTGAGTACTGCCTTGTCTGCCTCTGCTACAACTATAGCAGTTCCTGTTGCAACTGCCACTACTGCCGGCCCCCGCGATATTATTGCTGAAATAAATGAAGTTATTGGCCTTAAACCACGGTTTGAAGTTCGGGCAGCAAACATAGAAAATGCTGCGGCTGTAATTTACGGCGGCAAACGGTACATCTTATACAATGAGCGCTTTCTGGCCTCTATCAACAATGCTGTGCGCACCGACTGGGCTGGGGTTAGTATTCTGGCACACGAAATCGGGCACCACCTGAACGGGCACACCTTAACCGGCAAAGGCAGCAACCACGCCGATGAACTGGAAGCAGATGAGTTTTCAGGATTTGTGCTTCGGAAAATGGGAGCAAGCCTGGAAGACGCTCAGGCAGCCATGAGCCTATTGTCGGAGGAGCGAAATTCGGCCACACATCCGGGCCGTAGCTATCGTCTGGCTGCCATCAGCAAAGGCTGGCGCAGTGCGGATACCCAGATTATTGCCAGTAGCAAAGGCCTCGACAAAGAACAAGGCCTCGCCTCTGCCACACGTTCATCTGCACCGGAAGAGCAGACAACACGGCAGCAGAGCGTGGCGCAGGAACAACAAAGGGTTCGTGAGCCGCAGCAACCGCAGGTAGCCCGTGTAGCAACCGAAAACCAGGGCGTGCTGCTAACGAAAGATGTTTTCCGGAAAGTTAACTTCAGTGCCGCGCCGCGCGAGCAGTTTTATTTAACCAAACACATGAACCTGGTGCACGTGACCGAAAAAGGCGCTTCGGTTATTGGCAAGCTTGCCCGCACCAACAGCAGGAGCTACCCATATTATTTAGACAGTGACTACCTGCATAAGGTTTTTGTAACAGAAAATGGCGTGCTGGTAAACCAGAAAGGCCAGAAGGTTGGTTACCTGAGCCAATTAAGAACCTGATTGAACAGGTAAATTATTCATATAGCAGGCATTACTAGAAGCTGGTTAAAGAAGAGATGGAGATGCAGCAGCTCATGTGTTATTGCCGCTACGCCAGTTGCATACTACTACTATAACCAAATAAAACTATGAAGCCTATTACATTATTAAACACCGGTGCGGCTGCACTGTTCACTATTTTTGTTTTGTCTGGCTGCGGCGACGAAGTGAGGTGCAGCAGAGGACAGGGAGATGTCGAAACCCGAACCATGCAACTTGCCAATTTTCGTGGCGTGGAAGTTAACGGTAGCAGCCGTGTGTACATCAGCTATGGCCCACAGCAACGAGTGGAGGTAAAAGCTGAGCCCAATGTACTCGATGCCATAAACCAACGGGTATCTGATGGCATCTGGCGTATAGAAACAGATAAGTGTTTCCGGAAGCATGAAACGATTGAAGTTTATATTACCTCTCCGGCCATTGATTATACAGAGATAAACGGGTCGGGAGAAATTGTGATTAACGACAGATTTGAGGCAAATGAATTTACGACTCAGATTAACGGATCAGGAAAAATAAAAGCTAACTTTACTGCAGAGCATGCTTTTACGCGAATTACAGGGTCTGGCAAAGCAGAGTTGCAGGGTGCAGCAGAGCAGCAGGATGTATCTATTTCAGGATCAGGAAAAGCGCATACCTTTAACCTTGCTACCGAACGTGCTATTGTAACTATTTCTGGTTCAGGCGATGCCGAGGTGTTGGTTGCAGATATACTGGAGGCTAACATTACAGGTAGCGGCAGAGTATATTACAAAGGTACGCCTACCGTAAATTCGCGCATTACCGGCTCTGGTAAGGTTGAAAAGCGATAACACTATTTTTATAAGATGATTAAAAACACGTTTAAACAGGCTCTCCTGTTCTTTGGTCTCCTGCTACTGGTTGTTGCATGCGGCACAAAAAAAGATGTTGATGCGTTTAGAGAAGCTAAATACAACCTGGTAGGTGTAAACGAAATACACCTGAACGGCATCGATCTGCTGAACAAAAAAAAGCCAGAGGATTTCTCCTTCAGCGATGCAGCTATTTTATTTTCAGCAGTTTCAGAGAACAAGTTAGCCGCCTCCTCTAAACTGGCCTTAGACGTGAAGTTACCCGAAGGCAGCCAGGAGCGATCTATGACCGTAACCCAGCTGAAGTGGCAACTACTGGTAAATGGCACCAACACAGCACAAGGTATTGTGAGTGAGCCGGTAGAGCTACATGAAGGTTTAAATACGATTTCGGTAAGTTCACCTGTTATTCTGGCTTCTGAAAACGGTAGCCCGAGCATTACGCACCTGATGCGACTGGCTACACTTTTTTCTAAAGCAGATGCGGCAGATAAACCGAAGATTACGCTTCAGATAAAACCAACCATCCAAACCTCTGTTGGTCCGTTTGAAGTACCAGCTTTTATTAATATTAAAAATTAATGTACAGCCTCGTTACAAGGAATGCCCATTCATGGTTTTTCTTGTAACGGGAGCAAAGACACGGTCTTTTCCTTAAAGTGTCTACTGACCTCTTATTTTATAGCCATTCATATTTCTGGCTCTGAAGGTTTGGCAACAGATGCTCCATCTGATGCCAAACTTTTTACTTTTTACAGCTTTACCCTACACCATAACCTGTAATACCCTTGGCAGAATTTTGGCTAAAAAGCTTTGGAAGGCATTTTTTATTTAAATAATTAGCTTTTGCCTCTTAACTTCAACCCCTACATGTTCCTAAAAAACTGCTTTGCTTTGTTGTTGCTGTTCTTCAGCGTACATGCTCGTGCACAACAAAACTTGCCAGATACCGCACAACTATTTCAAGACATCAGGGTACTCTCAGCCGATTCGATGGCCGGACGTAAGAGCGGCACAGAAGGCAGCCGAAAAGCGCAACGATACCTGGAGCAACGGTTTAAACAAATTGGCTTAACTGCTTATAATAAAACCTATAAGCAGCATGTCAGGCTGCAGAAAGAAAAGTTAGTTGTAGAGGATGCCATTAATTTAATCGGCTATATTCCGGGGCAAACGCAGGAGGTACTTGTTGTTACGGCACATTACGACCATTTAGGCCAGCGTCAGGCTTCTATTTTTAACGGGGCCGACGACAATGCTTCGGGTGTTGGAGCCATGTTAGCCATTGCGGCCTATTTTAAAAAGCATCAGCCCTACTATACGTTGCTTTTTGTAGCCTTAGATGGTGAAGAACTAGGTTTGCAAGGAGCTAATGCCTTTTTGAATGCACCTCCTGTACCTTTACATAACATAATGCTAAATGTGAACCTCGACATGCTGAGCATAAACTCCAAAGGTGAACTTTATGCTAGTGGCTCTTACCACTACCCATGGCTACTGCCGTACCTGCAGCAGGTTAAGGCTCTACCTCATGCAGCCATAAGAGTGGGGCACGACCGGCCGGAGCAGGGGCCTCAGGACTGGACAAACCAAAGCGACCACTACCAGTTTCATAAGCGGGAACTACCGTTTATTTACTTTGGGGTAGAAGACCATACTCATTACCACCAAACCACCGACACTTTCGAAAACATCAACAGGCCATTTTATGCTGACGCCACGGCTTTGGTTCTCGATTTTATACAGATTGTAGATCAACAACACAGGCCGAAGCCAAATCAGCAGAAGTAGAAATTTGTGGCATTGTCATGCGTAGCTGCTTTACGAGTTGCAGCAGAAGGTATAAGCTGTAATCGCATCAGGATTCTGAATATATTTTTATATGGTTTTTTAAATATTATAGGTGCATAAGAGCAAATAGGTTATCTGTTATGTTAGATATTTCGTAGGTAAGAGATATATAGTGTCTTAAATAACGCGACCATAAAAAGCATTTAAAATAATCTAGCTGCAAGTCCGGGCACACCAGTTTTATGGCTCTCGAACTTAAATTCATAATTCTGAAATTTAAGAATCGTACTTCAACAGGTGTAAAAGGTATTTGCAGTTTATATTTAAGGCATGCATCAATAAGTAGTTTATAAACTTCACATTATTTTATTTATTCTGGAGCACATGTGTCACATGCCTCATTAACGTTAAGTGTATTAAACATATGAACATAAAATTTTACCTTTCAGTCTTACTTTTGCTGGCCATTGGGTTTGTTCCTCTGTATAGCTTCGGCCAGTCTGGCTATTACAAAAAACGTGGCGTAAGCAATGCTCCTGAGCGCGGGTTTGTAGTGCAGGTGGGTGGTGGCGTAACGGCCATTAAAAGCGACATTTGCGGTAGTTGGGGCTGCAACGACCTAGGGCCAAACGTTAGCATTGGCACGCTTTACAAAATTAACCCGACCCTGGGTATAAGCGGAGAAGTAGATTATTTCAGGCTTGGCGCTGAAGAAAAAGATCCGGCTCGCCCATTAAATGTTGCCTTTCAGTCGGAGGTGATAGAGGTATCGGGAATGGTGGTGTTAAACCTACTCGATAGCTACAGTGGCTCTGGCAACTACCGGTCTTCCCATAAGCGTTTTGTAGTGCCTTTTGTTAAAGGTGGCGCAGGCTTCATCTATTATACGCCCAGTTCATTTCCGGCAAATTCCCGGCTGAACGACTCGCAGGTTACCTACGATAATGAGCGCAAGTATCCTGCTTTTGCACCCGTTTTCTCTTTTGGCGGTGGTCTCCGGTTCAGGTTAAACGATGAGTTCAGCATAGCACCTGAGCTGGTTTACCACATCACCACCACCGACTACCTCGACAACATAGGGCCACGACTAGGTAATGCAGGCAACACAGACCACTATGGGCTGGCTGCCATAAAACTGCTGTACACACCGTTCCTGAAAAACAATATTTTCTCGAAGAAGAACTACGAAGGCCGGTAAAGAACCTGGTGCTACGTTAACCACTCCCTGCATCTGCCGTACGATTACGGATAGGCGCAGGGAATTTTTTTGTGCCATCCGAACTTTCTAAAAACTCAATCATGAATAAACAGCAGAAAAAGAAATTATGGTGGCTGGCTGCCGGAGCAGGTGCACTGGTGGCCGTTCGGGCACTTAATCGTAAACTGAATGCCTACGATTTCAGGAACAAGGTCGTGCTGATTACCGGTGGTGCCCGCGGACTAGGATTGGTGATGGCCAGGCAACTGGCAGCGGAAGGAGCAAGACTAGTGTTATGCAGCCGCGATGAGCAGCAACTCGAAAATGCCCGCCAGGAGCTTGCCGCCGAAGGAGCTGACGTAATGGTTCAAATCTGCGATGTAACAAAGCGGCAGGAAGTGGAGACCCTGATCGCCAAAGTCAGCAATACCTTTGGGCACGTAGATGTGCTGATAAATAATGCCGGTGTTATACATGCCGGCCCTGTGGGAGAGATGACAGAGCAGGATTACGAAGAATCTATTAACACCCATTTCTGGGGGCCACTCTACACTGTTTTAGCGGTAGTAGATAGCATGAAGGAACGTGGAGGTGGCAGAATACTGAATGTATCTTCGATAGGAGGAAAAATAAGTGTGCCGCACCTGGTACCGTACAGCGCCGGCAAGTTTGCACTGGTGGGTTTATCGGAAGGGCTGCGGGCAGAGCTTAAGAAATTTAATATTACCGTTACCACAGCCACTCCGGGTTTAATAAGATCGGGTAGCCCGAGGCATGCCATCGTGAAGGGACAGCATAAAAAAGAGTACGCCCTGTTTAAGATCATGGACTCCAACACCTTGTCTAGTATGAGTGCCGAGGCAACCGCAGAAAAAATTCTGGACGCGCTGCGGCACGGCGATGCAGAAATTATTACCACCCTGCCGGCAAAAATAGGAGCCTTTCTGCATGATTTTTCGCCGGAGCTTATGTCGGAGATATTTGCTTTTATAAATGGTGTGTTGCCAGGTGAGGGCGGCATAGGTAAAACCCGCGCCAAAGGCTACCAAAGCGAATCGCCGCTTTCGCAGTCGCCGCTAACGAAGAAAACACAGGAAGCCGCTAAAAAAAACAATCAGTATTAAAGCCGCTGCTATACGCCCGCTATGGCAGACAGCGCCTGCACTTTTCAGAATTCGAATTTGTAGAACTTTGAGAACAGGACACAAGACCTTTTTCCTGTTGTAAAAATTTAGTATAATAAATTTTGGATGTCGGGATGCGTTCGGCGTTTGCTGTAACAGGCAAGTACAAAGGCGGCAGTGCCTTTATCTAATTCCAATTGAGAAAACCCTTCCGGAAAAAAGTATTTTCTTTCCGGAAGGGCTTTTCTTAAAATATATTTGATCTGTATATTCTAATTGATTACTCCACAAAAAGAACCAGCCCTTTCAGGTACTCGCCTTCCGGGTGGAAAATAGAGATCGGGTGGTCGGCAGGCTGGGAGAGGTGGTGCATGATTTTAATGGATCGGCCGGCCTCTATGGCTGCTGCCATTACCGTATTGTTAAACAGGTATTTATCAACTACCTGCGAGCAGGAGAAGGTAAAAAGAATACCGCCTGGTTTAATTTTTTTCATAGCTTCAGCATTCAGGCGTTTGTAACCCATCAGGGCGTTGTGGCGCACGTTCTGGCTTTTGGCAAAGGCAGGAGGGTCCAGAATAATAACGTCGTAGCGCTCTTCTTTCCCTTTCAGAAACTCAAATGTATCGATGGCAAAGGCTTCGTGGCGATCCGGGGCCTGACTTAACCCGGCGTTTCGCTCGGTTAGTTCAATAGCTTTTTTGGAGCTGTCGACAGAATGTACTTCGCTGGCTCCGGCGTTGAGGGCGTAAACCGAGAAGCCGCCTGTGTAGCAGAAGGTGTTGAGTACCGATTTGCCTTTTACGTAATGCGCCAGCAAGCTTCTGTTCTCACGCTGGTCAATAAAAAATCCGGTTTTTTGGCCGCTTTCCCAGTCCACAAAAAACTGATGGCCATTTTCTGTTACCACAGTGCCTGCCGATGATGCCCCGAACAGGTAGCCGTTCTGCGCGCCCGACTGTGCCTTTTGCGGCAGCGACTCTGCACTTTTATCGTAAATAGCGTTCAGCTTAGAACCATATACCTCCTGCAGTGCCTGGGCAATCAGGTGGCGGGCCTGGTGCATGCCGAGAGAGTGCGCCTGCAGCACTGCCGTGTCTTTGTACACATCTACTATAAGCCCCGGCACCTGGTCGCCTTCGGCGTATAGCAGCCGGTACACATCGGTTGTAGGGTTATCGATCATGCCCAGCCGGTTCCTGAAATCGTAGGCCTGTTGTACTTTGCGTTTCCAGAAAGCCAGATCGACCTCCACTTGCTCAAACGAAATAATACGAACCGCAATAGAACCAGGCGCGTAGTGGCCTAAACCCAGAAACTCGCGTTTGCCGGAGTACACTTCTACCACATCGCCCTCTTTGGGTTCGCCTTCTATTTTCTTAATGGCACCAGAAAAAACCCACGGGTGAAATCGTTTTAAAGAATGCTCCTTACCGTTTGCTAAATATAGTTTAATGATCGACATGCTGTTGCTTTGGAAATTTATACTTCAGTTACTAAAAACAAACCCTTGAGCTTTTTATGCTGAAATTGCTTTGGAAGGCCGTTTTCATGTAAATAATTCAACTGGAAACCTTCGTTTACAATAGAATTTGCCAGGGCTTTATTTTCAGTTTGCAAAAGTACTACAAATTCAGGCCAAAAACTTACCTAATCAGGTTTAGTTCTACCAACTGGCTGTACAGTTTTTGCACCGGCAGGCCTACCACATTAAAGTAGGAGCCCTCAATACGTTCTATCCCGATCATACCGATCCACTCCTGAATACCGTAGGCACCTGCCTTATCGAAGGGTTTACAGGTACGGATGTAGTACTCTATTTCAGCATCTGTCAGGTGTTTAAAGTAGACCTTGGTGGTGTCGTGAAAAACTGTTTTAGAGGTTTTTGTTAGGAGACAAACACCGGTAATTACCTGGTGTTGCTGGCCGGAGAGCAGGCTGAGCATCTTAAAAGCTTCTGCCTCATCAGCAGGTTTGTTCAGAATTTGGTCACCAACTGATACAATGGTATCTGCGGTTATCAAAACTTCGTCGTCAAGTTCGCCTGCATAAGCATCGGCTTTATGGCCAGCTAAATACTCAGCGACTTGGGCAGGTTGCAGGTGATCCGGAAAATCTTCGTGCACTTCTTTCACCCTCACGGTAAAGGCAAGACCAAGCCCGGCCAATAGTTCTTTGCGGCGGGGCGAATTAGAGGCAAGCAGCAGTGGCTGAGACAAATTCATCTTCTTTAATGGAGCTAAATAAAAATCCACTTATAACTTTAGGGTAAAAAAAGGTTGATTTCTGCGGCATTATGGCGCCACTGTAGCAGACACGTTTTACCTGTTCTATGGTAACTTCGTTTGTGATAAGCGCTAGTCGGGCATTGCCGGCATCTACCTGGCTAATGCAGGCGGTAAAGTTCCGCACATACGTTAAAGGCTCGTAAGTTCGCTGCTCTTCCCGGCTGATGCCCAGTATCTTCTCGAATACGAAAAAGTGCAGCACTGTCAGGTCGAGTTCCTTTACTTCTTGTGGCAGGTCCCAGGTTATCTGCGGGAGCACCTCCGGCTTCAGGCGAAGTTTGTAGGAGTTGCCGGAGAGGTACAGCCCAAAAGCCCAGGGTTTACCGGTTATTACCTCGTTGAGCTCGTAAGGGTCTGACTTGGGAGTAACTGTGAAGTAGGTGTCTAACTTCTGTAAAAACTCCTCATCCGGCATGTCCAGGTGCTGCAGCACCCGATGGGTGGGCAGGATGCGCAGGTCATCGGCCTCGGTATTGGTCAGGTACATCAGGTGGTAGTTGTAAGCCTCCATGCCTGTGTGGTTGGCTTCGTTCTGTTCTGCCATGGCCTTCCGGTAAGCCAGAGAACCGGCATACCGGTGGTGCCCGTCGGCCAGGAGCACCTGCCGTGCCTGCAGCGTATTCACGAATAGCTTTATTACGTTCCGGTCGTGTATCACGGCCAGCACATCGCGTACGCCCTGGTAATCTTCCGTTTCGTAGAGCGGAGAGCGGATGGCCTCATCGAGGTAAGGTTCCAGTATGAAATCAGGGTCGGTGTAGAGGCCGTGGGTGGGGCTGCTGTTTAACTGGGTTTGCTCCAGCAGCTCGATCCGGTCGTTTACGGAGCCGGGCATGGTACTCTCGTGGCGCAGCAGCACCTGTTCGCTCCAGTCGTAGGCTTTGATATGGCAGATAAACCCTTTGCGGCAATACGTTTTGCTACTGCCCGGCAACCTGAAGTATTGGTAGTACACATAAATGCCGGGCAGCGGGTCCTGCAGCAGTACCTGCTCCTGTTTCCAGGTTTGCAGCAAAGCTGCGGCATGCAAAGCTGGCTGCTCACCCTGCGGCACCGACAAATGAATGCTGTTCAGTTTATTCTGGTAAAGGTGCTGACGCTGTTTTGCCGACACCACATCAAAAAGCGGCGATGTCAGTTCCTCAATATTCAGGTGCAACCCGTCGTTGTATCGCCAGGGCCTGATTGGTAATATTTCAGCCATGCTTATAAAAGGTAGTTGATGTTAATCCCCTTTCTTTTGATAGAAGACACCAAATGTTGAATTGCGAGAGTTGTGACCGTCCTGTTTAAATGTAACACCCTTGGCAAAATTCAGATAAATTTTCTTTGGAAGGCTGTTTTCATTAGAAAAATTACTGATTCTCAGCAAAGCACCAGGTAAAATCAGTTGTTTGTAGTTCCTGCAGCGGTAATTTCTAATACTGGCAGCCGAATATTTTGTTGTACAGTCAAAGAAGCACGGTCAGTCTTCTGCCCTTAACCTGGTGGCTCACCCTTTGTAATTATTCAAATGAAAATGGTCTCCAGGAGGGTTTTCACTTAAAAACATCCAAGGGTAAAGGCCCTGCATAGGAACTTCTATAAGTACAGAAGCTGCGAAAATCAGGGAGCCAGGCGTTTTGTCTTCCAGCTATTGTCTTGCAGTTCGAACGCAATGCGGTCGTGCAGCCTGTCTGGCCGGCCTTGCCAGAACTCAATGTAATCGGGCTTCAGCTTAAAGCCACCCCAATGTGGCGGCCTTGGCACCAGCTCCAGTTCTGCAAACTCGCTGGCATAGCGGTTGCCAGCTTCTTCCAGCTCAGAGCGACCGCTTATTTCGCGGCTTTGCGGGGAGGCCCAGGCACCAATCTGGCTGCCTTTGGGCCGGCTATGGAAATAGTCGGTCGAGAACTGCTCATCTGCTTTTGTTACCTCGCCCTCCAGGCGTACCTGGCGCTCGAGTTCAGGCCAGAAAAACGTAACAGCTACAAACGGATTAGCGGCTATGCTTTTTCCTTTCTTGCTCTCGTAATTCGTAAAAAACGTAAGCCCATCGTCCGACACATCTTTCAGGAGCATTACCCGGGCTGATGGTCGGTTCTGGCTGTTAACGGTAGAAAGAACAAAGGCAGTCGGTTCGAGCGCTTCCGCCTCAATGGCTTCCTGCAGCCAGGAACTGAACTGTTGTAGCGGATCTTTTAGAACCACCGCTTCAGATAACTCCTTTTTAGAATAGTTTATGCGTATAGCAGCAATGTTTTGAGTAAGTGCCATAAGTATGCTTGTTTTTTGTCAAATGTATAAAAAATTAAGTAGCCCAAATAACTAAAACAGATAGGCAAAAGCACACATTCTCTTATATATTACAAATGATATATATCAGCTTTAACTAACTTATACGTTCTTACTTATATCTGCTACTATATCGCTTTCTTTGCGTAAGAAACATTATGTTGTTATTTTAAAGTAAAACCATGAACCTGTTTTACTTTTAGTGCAAGCAGAAACGAATAAAAAATTGGCTACTCATAAGCTGCAGAACCATGTCGTGATGTAACATTTAACTTGAACCAGATGATGGAAGACACAAGCGAGACGAAACCCCGTTCCGGTAGCATCTTGATCTCGGAACCCTTTCTGGGCGACCCTAATTTTGAGAGGTCGGTGATCTTGCTGTGCAACCACGAAGAAAACGAGGGTACTTTTGGCCTTGTTCTGAACAAAATGTCGAACCTGAAGTTATCGGATGTATTGGATGTGTTTGAAAACTCGTTTGATATGGACCTGGGTATAGGTGGCCCGGTGCAATACAACACTCTACACTTCGTGCACCGCCTGGCCGAGTTGCCGGAAGCGGTAAAGCTGGGAGAGGACCTGTACTGGGGCGGAGATTTTGAGGCACTCAGGGCTATGATTAAAACCGGTGGTGTAACACCGGATGATATCCGTTTCTTTTTAGGTTACTCTGGCTGGACGGCAGGGCAGCTGCAGGAAGAAATTAATAAAAATGTTTGGATAGTAAATAACAATGCTGTGAATAAATTGTTTAATTTTGAGTCAGGTAGTCTTTGGAGCAACATATTGCGCCAAATGGGAGGCAAATACAAGGTGCTCTCCAACTACCCGATTGACCCACGCCTAAACTAACGATGTTTCGTTGTACTTAAACTTGCTGACATGACAACCGAAAATAAAAATACAGACGCCACTGGTGCTAGTGCTGAAAAGCCTGAGAACGTAAATGCAACAAATGAAACGGTAAAGAAAGCCGACACGCCACAGGAAATCCTGGCAAAGCGCATGGCTGAACTCGATGCCAAAAGCGAAGAAGAAACTCCTGCTTCTGCACCTGCTGCTCCTTTGGATGCTGCAGAGGCTGCCACAGCTGAACCATTTGAAACCACTCCGAAAGAGGAACAGCCGGAAATTAAACCCTCGCTGAACTCAGAAGAAGAAACTGCTACGGTAGCCGCGAAAGAAGCAACCATGGCTGATGCTCAGGAAATCATAGAAGAAGAAGGCGTTCCGGCTCCTGTAGCGGCATCGCCTATAACCGCTGCCGCTACACCAGAAACAGAACCAACGCCTGCCGCAACACCGGCGCCAGGTCTGCCTGATGCCTCTCTGCACCACGACGACGACGAGCATGAGGAAGAAGAACTGGCTGTTGACCTGTCGGTGTTGTCGCTGGAGGAACTACGGCAGCAACTGGTAACGCTGCTCAAAAGCACCGATGCCCGCAAACGCTACAAAACCATTAATGAAATTCAGCGCCACTACGACCTTAAATTTCAGGAGCTAAAACATGATGCACTGGAGCAATTTAAGAGTGAGGGAGGAGCCGATGAAGATTTCGACTACCATCCGGCAACAGAGCACCAGGACCTCGAAAAACTGCTCACTTCTTTTCGTGAAACCAGGTACCAGGAACGTCAGCAGTCGGAGGAGCAGCGCACCAGGAACCTGGAGCGCAAACGCGAACTACTGACTAAGCTCCGAGAATTAGTAGAGTCTGCGGAAACAAAAAACAGTGGCGAAGAACTAAAGAAGCTGCAACAGGAATGGAAAGGCATTGGACCAGTACCGGCAGGAGAGGCCCAACAACTCTGGGATTCGTACCATGCCCTGCTCGATATTTTCTACAACAACCGCAGCATTTTTTATGAACTGAAGGAGCTGGACCGCAAACGCAACCTCGATGCAAAGCTGCTGTTAATAGAACGTGCCGAAGCCCTGGAGCAGGAGCCATCTATTAACAAGGCACTGCAGGAGCTCAGGCATTTGCATGAAGAATGGAAAAACATAGGTCCGGTGCCGAACGACCAGCGCGATGTTGTGTGGGATCGGTTTATTGTAGCTTCCGAAAAAGTGCACGAACACCGCCGCGCATACCAGGAAGACCGCAAATCGAAGGAGATGCTGAACCTGGCCACAAAGCGGGACTTGCTGGAGCGCCTCATGGCTTTTCAGGGTTTCAATACAGATCGCATAAATGAATGGCGCGATAAAACCGATGAAATTCAGAAGCTGAAAGAAGAGTGGGATGCTGCCGGATTAGTGCCTAAAGAGTATGCCGAAGAAGTAAACAAGACTTTCTGGAGCAATTACAAAGCATTTTTCCAGCACAAAAATCAATTTTTTAAAACCCTCGATGATCAGAAGATGCAGAACCTCCGCATTAAAACGGAGCTTTGCGAGGAGGCCGAAAGCCTGAAAGACAGCACAGACTGGAACTCTACGAAGGAAAAGCTGATTCAGCTTCAGAAGAAATGGAAAACCATCGGCCGTGTGCCCGACAAATATTCTGATAAAATCTGGCAGCGTTTCCGTAGTGCCTGCAACGAGTTCTTCGACCGCAAGCAGGCGCAGGAACAGCAACGTGGTGCCGAACTCGATAAAATGGCCTCTGAGAAAATGGCGCTTTGCGACACCATTGCAGCCAAACTGGCGGCACCAACCGCTACCACTTCGCTCGAAGAGTTTGAGGATCTGGTGACGCAGTGGAACGCCCTGGACAAAGGCAAACGCAGCAGTCAGAAGGTGGAAGAGAAGTTTCTGGCTCTGATGGCAGATTTCCTGGAGCGGGTACCACAGCTCTCGTACGAAGACAGAAACGACATTCTGGTGCGCCTGCAGGTAGAAAGGCTGAAGCAAACCCCGGATGCCGGCCACAAACTTCAACAGCGTGAACAGACCATACGTCGCGAAATTTCGCAGCTGCAAAACGATATTCAGACCTTGCGCACTAACATAGAGTTTTTTGCCCGCTCTAAAAACGCCGATAAATTGCGCGAAGAGTATGAAGCCCGCATTGAGGAAGCGCAAAAACGAATAGATTTGCTGCACAGGCAGCAGCAGGCATTCAGAGGATAAAATTTTTAACCCTGATTTCCAAAAGCTTACTCTGCTCCAAGCAAAAAAGTATGACAAGGGGTTTGCAATTTTAAAATCTGCGCCTACCTTTGCATCGCTTTAGAACGCTAGAGCACACAAAAGAGTAAAGCCTCCATAGCTCAGCTGGTAGAGCAACTGACTTGTAATCAGTAGGTCGTTGGTTCGATTCCGACTGGGGGCTCTCCTCCAATCAAAAGCCTTCAGAGAAATCTGGAGGCTTTTTTGTTTTAGGGCTTGTATGGATGTGGAGAATTAAGCTAAAATTCAGAAGAGACCCTTGAACCCCACTATGCCAAATTGCTTTGGAAAGCTAATTTGATTAGAATAATTTATAAACCGCTGCAAAAAGAATACTTATAACTAGCAGAAGGATAACACGATAGATGTTATCCTTCTGGTCTACTGCAAAAAATCTATATTTTTCTACCTTAGGCGTTTGTATTTTAAAAATCAATTTCTACCTTTGCATCGCTTTAGAACGCTAGAGCACACAAAAGAGTAAAGCCTCCATAGCTCAGCTGGTAGAGCAACTGACTTGTAATCAGTAGGTCGTTGGTTCGATTCCGACTGGGGGCTCTCCTCCAAAACAAAAAGCCTTCAGAGAAATCTGGAGGCTTTTTTGTTTTTACCTGCCCTTGTATCTGCTGCCTCGTATGAGAGTTTCGCCAGGCAATAATTATAAGTAGGTTTAAATCGGCGGTTTATGCCCATTCAAGAATCATTTTCCTATAGTAGGTAAATTTTTAATGCAGCCTTAGCAGACAGCATACTCTTGGTAGTAAAAGGTTGCAGCTCTTAAACCTGCTATTATTTTATCAGCTGTACTTGCCTGGTAATTCTCTAAAAGCAAAGCCTATCCTGCACTCAATTTGCTGCCTAACTATTCTGTTCTTTTACTTATCAGCTTTTATCGTTTATTTTGACTTGTTCATACACAAACCTGTTATGCAATTAATCGAAGTAACGACTCCAAGTCTGGCCCAGGAATTCCTGATGATGCAGGTGCAGCTTTATAAAAATGACCCTCATTACATCCGGCCCCTAGACAAGGATATCAATAACCTGTTCGACCCGAAAAAAAACAAACTCCTGCGCAACAGCGAAGCCATCAGGTGGCTGCTGCAAGATGAAAAGGGAAAATATATAGGCCGAATTGCAGCATTCATAAACAAGAGAACTGCGAACACCTACGAGCAGCCGACAGGCGGCATGGGCTTTTTCGACTGCATAAACGATCAGAAGGCGGCCAATATGCTCTTCGATGCCTGCCGCGACTGGCTACAGGCAAGAGGAATGGAAGCCATGGATGGGCCAATTAACTTCGGGGATCGCGATAAATGGTGGGGCATGCAGGTAGATGGGTTTAATCCGCCCACCTATGGCATGAATTATAACTTCCCGTACTACCAGCAACTTATCGAAAACTATGGTTTCCAGGTGTTCTTTAAGCAATATGTGTATTACCGGGTGGTAGATGAGAAACTGGAGGAAGGAATTTACCGGAAAGCGCAACAGATTCTGGCTAACCCCGACTACAGCTTCCGGCACATGGATAAAAATGACCTGAAGAAATATGCCGAGGATTTCAGAACTGTTTACAACAAGGCCTGGACCAAGCATGAAGGTGTAAAAGGCATGACAGAGGCACAGGCGATGGGTGCCATGAACCAGATGAAGCCAATTCTGGACGAGCGCATTGTTTGGTTTGGCTATTACAAAAATGAGCCGGTGTGCTTTATGATTCTGCTGCCGGAGCTGAACCAGCTCTTCAAATACGTAAACGGAAAACTCGACCTGTGGGGGAAAGTGAAGTTTGCGTTTCATCGGTGGCGTGGTGCCTGCAAAGCCATGTTTGGCGTGGTGTTTGGCGTAGCGCCCGATCATCAGCGCAAAGGCGTTGAAACGGCCATGGTGGTGGCTGCCTCAAAAGTAGTGCAGAACAACCCTAAAATTCCTTACCAGGTAATGGAAATGAACTGGATCGGTGACTTTAACCCAAAAATGATGAACGTAGCCGTGCAGTGTGGTAGCCGCATTTACAAAACCTATCACACCTACCGCTTCCTCTTCGACCGTGACAAAGAATTTAAGAGGATGAAAATCATCAATTAAACCATAGGCAAATAAAATGCCTGAGCCTTTACCGCTGCTGATGCCACAAAAACATATCGGTAGAGGTAAAGGCTTTTTTTAATGATTAGTTCAAATGGATTCACTTACACAAATAGTTTTAGGAGCATCGGTAGGAGAGGCCGTTTGTGGGCGCAAAATCGGCAACAAAGCCCTGCTATGGGGTGCCATAGCAGGTACTATTCCGGACCTGGATGTGCTGGCTAACCCTATGCTCGACATGGTGGGTCAGCTGAGCTTTCACCGGTCGGTTACG
>NZ_VRTY01000030.1 GCF_008017455.1 Pontibacter qinzhouensis
AAGTAAACGAGAACCAGAAATCTGTACTGTTCAATAAAATAAACAAGCACTTTAACGGAGATTTGGCCGGAAAAACGTTTGCCATCTGGGGGCTTTCCTTTAAACCAAAAACCGACGATATGCGCGAAGCACCGTCATTGGTGATAATTGAGAAACTGTTGGAGCAAGGTGCCAGCGTTAGAGCCTACGACCCGGTGGCTATGAAGGAAGCAGAGCATACACTTGGAGACTCTATTCACTATGGGAAAGACGAATACGAAGCGTTGATTGATGCAGATGCCCTGCTTTTAGTTACAGAATGGCCGGAATTCAGAGCACCTAACTTTAACGTAGTTGGTAAACTTATGAAAGACCGTGTCGTATTTGATGGACGTAATATTTACGATGCAGCTGAATTGCGTGAAAAAGGTTTCGTATATTACGGCATCGGTGTTAAACAAACCGTAGAACAGGAAAACGCAGCAGTATAACAACATTATGTCAAGAAAACGTGTATTAGTAACAGGAGGCGCAGGCTTCCTGGGATCTCACCTTTGTGACCGGTTAATTAAAGAAGATTACCATGTAATTGCCATGGACAATCTGATAACCGGAAACTTGAGCAACATAGAGCATCTTTTTCAACTCGAGAATTTTGAGTTTTACCACCACGATGTTTCTAAATTTGTGCATATACCTGGTAAGCTGGATTATATCCTGCACTTTGCATCTCCGGCCAGCCCTATAGACTACCTGAAGATTCCGATCCAGACGCTGAAAGTTGGTTCTTTGGGTACACACAACCTGCTCGGCCTTGCCAGAAACAAGAATGCCCGTATGTTAATTGCTTCTACATCAGAAGTATACGGCGATCCGCTAGTACACCCCCAAACAGAAGATTATTGGGGTAATGTAAACCCAGTGGGGCCACGTGGCTGCTACGACGAGGCTAAGCGCTTCCAGGAGGCCATGACTATGGCTTACCACATGCACCACGGCTTAGAAACCCGCATTGTTCGTATATTCAACACCTATGGTCCTCGCATGCGCCTGAACGACGGCCGTGTGTTGCCAGCGTTCCTGAGCCAGGCTCTGCGAGGTGAACCTTTGAGTATTTTTGGTGATGGTTCTCAGACAAGGTCTTTCTGCTATGTAGACGACCTGATAGAAGGTATTTACCGTTTGCTGTTAAGCGATTATGCTTATCCGGTAAACATCGGGAATCCGTCTGAAATTACGATTAAGCAATTTGCTGAAGAAATATGCAAACTTACAGGCGTGGAACTGAAGCTTGAATACCAGCCACTACCGAAAGATGATCCGCAGAAACGCCAGCCAGACATTACCAAAGCCAGAGAAGTTCTCGGATGGGAACCACAGGTAGGTCGTGAGGAAGGACTTAGAAGAACACTGGAGTACTTTAAAGAGAACATCCATGTAGAACCTAAAGAGGCGAGAAGCTTCTAAGTAAAAAGAAAAGAGGCTTAGGTTAACATAACCTGAGCCTCTTTTCTTTTAAGTATCCTGCAACAAAATGTCACGCAGCCGCTCGCCACTTTTTCCATCAAATTTGTAAAGCCAATCTTCCGTAAATTTTGGCTTGTTAGGAAGTTGTTGCTGGTGCAGTTGATCGATATGCTGCAGCGCCCAGTCAAGCTCCTGCATATTATACACCGGATGTGCAACACCTGCATCTATAAACGATTTCGATACATCCAGTTTGCCTACGGGATGGTTTTCTAAAGTTATGACAGTGGTGTGCTCCATCGCGGCAAGGGGTAGCAGATAGGTGGAGAAGAAGCCAATAATGATATAGGTAGATGGTAATATGTTTATGAGTTTGTTGTCATCTATCAATTCAAAATTTTTATTCTTTACTAAATAAAGGTTTTCGACAGTTTGAGTGGGATGCAGTTTTATGTAAAATTTAAATCTTTCAAACTGAGGATTATAAGATAATGAAGAAAGGAAATTTGAGTAATTTGAGTCTGTCCAGCCTAATAAATTTCTACAATTTAATCCTTGATCAATAAATAAAATATTTTGATGTAAACGCTCTTCTTTATTTATTTTAGGTAATGAGTCGAATAGAGGTATGCCAATAAAGTAAGATTCAAATTGGTGACTAAAAAGATAAAATGGGAAATGACCATTACTGTTCTTTTCGCTAAAGGATATATATGCATTAGGCAAACACAAAGGTGAATTAATTTCTATAACAGTTTTTTCATAACCAATCCTTGATCTGATTTTGCAGAACTCTGTAAAGAATTCCTGGTATTGTTTTTCTAAGTGAGATTTTGTTCGAATTAAGAATAACTGACCTCTTAACCTTTCTTTAAATTGCTTTACTACTTTAGAAGTCCGTTTAATTAAAGATGTTTTTTTAGGGGATCGAACGAAAAATTTTGCTAATCTCATATTTATATTCTCATCCCTCAAGCCATGATCTATTATGATAGTTTTAATGCCTAATTGTTTGCAAGCTAAACTTAGAGCCATATGATGATATGATTCAATAAAAATAAAGAGTACTTTATGAGGCTTTATTTGCGCAAGTAGATCAAATGCATTATTGTAGTCACTCCAATAAACTGCCTTTCCAAATGTTTTATAATAATTGCTAGTCTCTTCTTTGTAGGATATGAACTCTGCAAAATATAGGTTAAAAGATGTAATTAAGGCGTGAAACGCAGTAACTACATCTTCTCTATTATAATTTCCGACAATTAATATGTTAGGTTTGACTGACATTTTGTTTAGTTGTATTCCTTAAAAGATTCTCTATAGTCTGATTGAATATATGCTTATGTTGATCTTTTGTATGCTGGACAAATTTTCAGGTGCCGTTTTAATAACCTAATTCTAAATAAGGACTTATTCAATATGAAGCGTAAAAAATAAAGATAATAACCTATTTTTATATGGCAAATATCTTGATTGTAGTTCCTGTAATTGCACATGAAGGCATTACATCGTTGGTGACGTCACAAGTAGACGAACTCCTACTTAAAAATCTAAATATCACAGTGGTTGTGCTATCTTCTATAAAATTAGATTACTCACCCTTTAATCTACCACCAGATAAAGTAATTGAATTACATAGTAGCGAAACTTACCTTTCTGTTAAAGCACTTTTTAATTCAGTCAAAATAATTAAATCACTAGTAAGTATAGTCACTAGCAAAAAGATTGAAGTTGTATTTGCACATGCTCCTTATGGGCATTTTAATATGAGGGTTGTAAAGTGTTTATTAAAAAGCAAAAACACGTTCAGGTTAGTTCAATATTTTCATTTCCCACAGTTTGAGCAATTTCCAAATAACACTTTAAGAAGGAAATTATTCCATTTAGTTTTTGCACAATTAGCCAAAATAAGTGATGATGTGCATGTTTCTGTTTCACAAGCAGTAAAAGCTGACATTGAAAATAATTTCATAAAGATCAAGAACCACAAAGTGATTTATAACCCTATGTCATCTGTACCTGAGAACATAATAAATAAATATGTTGACAGCTCTATAAAATTTAGTAATAACAAATTCAAAATATTGTTGCCTGGCAGGCTCGACCATAATAAAGGACAACTATTTTTTATAACAGTATTTAGTCAATTTGTTAAGCAAAATAAATTGACCCAAAATGATGTGACATTAATAATTATTGGAGACGGGGATATACTGAATAATATTAAAGATACTATAGTGTCAGTTGGTCTGCAGTCGTATATTGAACTTCGTAGAGGAGTAGAACGGAGATTTCTTCTGAAATTGATGAGTATATCCAATATGGTTGTTGTGCCGTCGTATTTAGAAGGATTGGGGATGGTGGTTTTAGAAGCACTGCAAACGAAAACTTTAGTATTAGCTTCAGATACAAGGGGTATCAATGAAATCATCAGTCATAAAGAAACAGGTTATTTATTTAGGCCTGGCGATATAGAGGATTGCCTTGAAAAGTTAAATTATATTTTTAACCACCGATATACAACATTGATTAATCAGGATAAGGTTAAAAATGTTCTTAATAACACATTCTCGCTTGAAAAGCATGTTGAACAGCTTATGGAACTTATAGAACCACAGAGCCAAGTATGATTGTAAGGAGGATAATATTTATGTGTTATTGGTCCCTTATGGATGGTTTAACACAAGCAACAGTATTGCCGTGCCTTCAGGAGCTTCAGAAGCTTTCCTTTATAAATTCAATTTTATTTATAACAATAGAGCGGGAAGGACATAAGTTGGCTTTAGAAGACAATATGTTGCCAGATAGTGTCGAGCATGTGCCAATTTATTCAAAAAATTATTCAATAAGTATCCTGAATAAAATATTTGATTTTATACTTTTTCCTAAACTGTTGGTTCATTTAAGTAGGCAATATAAAATTACACTTATCATAGCCCACGGAGCACCCGCCGGAGCTTTAGCTTACAAAGTTTGGAAGCAAACCAAGATTCCATTTTACGTAAGCCTTTTCGAACCGCATGCTGCTTATATGCTAGAGTCTGGTGTTTGGAGCCGAAGTGGCTTGAAGTACAGATTTCAGAGTTATTGGGAGAAAAAGCAAAAGCAGTACGCGACTGGCCTATTGCCAGTTTCTGAGCAATACCGACAATTGCTAGAAAAGGAAGGAGTGCCACCTGAAAAGTTGAGAACAATTGCGTGTACCACCAACTTAGATCACTTTCAATTCCTGGCCTCTCATCGATATGCATTTAGAGAAAAACTAGAATGGCAGCAGGAGGTTATTGGTGTTTACGTAGGTAAGTTTGGCGGTTTATATTACCAAAACGAAGCATTTGCGATTTATAAGATTTGCTTTGAAATAATTCCTGGCTTCCGTTTACTTATATTGTCACCACAGGATCATGTTGAAATAAATAAAGATTTGTTGCGGCACCAGCTTGATGTAAGAAAGGTGAAGGTCATGTCCGTGCAGCACAACGAAGTAGCAGCATACCTCTCTGCAGCAGACTTTGCGTTTGCTACCTATAAACCAGGTCCTTCCAAAAAGTATCTATCCCCCGTTAAAATAGGTGAATACTGGGCCAGCGGTCTGCCTGTGCTGCTCACAGAAGGTGTAGGAGACGATAGTGACATTATCAAGAATGAAGGCGGAGGTGCTCTTTTTAATTTAAAAGAAGAAGGTAGCGTTGAAAAGGCAATCCTGAAGATACAGGAGATTATAAAACAACCAGGGCACCGCGAGCAGATACGGGGGCTGGCAATAAAATACCGGTCACCAGATCAGATCAGAGAGGCTTATGAGTATTTCCTGGGAGAGAAACTGAATGGCTGAGACACGTGTGCTTTTTGTGGTGCCCTACCCACAGGGGCAGGCGGCTTCTCAGCGTTTTAGGTTTGAACAATACTTGCCGAAGCTGCAGCAGGAGGGTTTTTTAGTAGAAGTAGCTTCGTTTTGGAGCAGCACCAGCTGGCGTTTGCTTTACCAGAAAGGCAAAACTTTTCCAAAACTCCTAGGATTAATGCAGGGTTTCCTGAATCGGCTTTTGCTGTTGCCCCATCTTCATAAGTACGAGTTTGTGTTCATCCACCGAGAGGCTACACCCATTGGTCCGCCCTGGTTTGAGTGGCTGGTGGCAAAAGTGTGGCGAAAAAAAATGATATATGACTTCGACGATGCCATCTGGCTACCCAACACTTCTGCAGGAAATAAAGCAGTTGCCAGGTTAAAATGGCACCACAAAACGGCTGACATCTGCAGGTGGAGCTATAAAGTGAGTTGTGGCAATAGGTATTTACAGCAATACGCACTGCAATTTAATACAGCAGCCGTTCTTTTGCCCACTACCATTGATATTCGGGAGGAACATGGGCGGGAAAAGCAGAAGCTTAGCCAAACGATCAGAATTGGCTGGACAGGCTCTCACTCTACCTTGCCATACCTGACTTTAGTAGAACCCGTATTGCACCGGTTGGCGCAGCAGCATGAGTTCGATTTTATGGTTATAGCAGATCAGGACCCGTATTTACAGAAAGTCTCTTACAGGTATGTTCCCTGGAAAAAAGAGACCGAAGTAAACGATCTTTTGCAATTCTCCATTGGTATCATGCCTCTTCCTGATACGGAGTGGGCCAAAGGGAAATGCGCCTTTAAGGCCTTACAGTACATGGCGCTGGGCATACCGGCAGTTGTTTCTAAGATCGGGGCAAACACAGAAGCAGTTGTTGATGGCTATACCGGCTTCTGCTGCGACAATGAGCAGGAGTGGTACTTGCGGCTGGAGCAACTGTTGGTAAATGCTCCGTTAAGAGTAGAGATGGGGGCGGCTGGACGGGCACATGTAGCCGAACATTACTCAGTTAAGGCCAACTTGAAAAAATTTATGGGCCTGTTTACCTAAATCTTCTTGTTGTGTTTTAAGAAAGTACGCGCCTCTTTAAAATTATCAGATTTCTTATCACTGTTGTTTATTACGATGGTGTAATAGCGTTTCGCTTCTTTCATGTCTTTCTCCTCCTTCGCAATTCTGGCCAGGTTCAAAAACGAGTTCAGGTAATAGCCTGAATCCTTCTCGCCTGTTAATTCTGTAAACTTGATAACCTGTCGGTAGTGTTGTTTAGCTCTTACAAAATCGCGGTATTTGTTCTGGTTAATGTAGGCCAGCACATAGGAGGCGTAGCGTCCGCTGATAGCTTCGTAACCAGGCATTTTTTGATCCAGTTTGTGTAATATGTCTTCAGATACTTGCTCTGCCATGGTAAAATGACCTTGCACAAACAGCAGGCGGGCATAGGTTCTGTGGAAGTAGGCATTGTCGGGGTAGCGGGTAATAAGGTCCCTTGATACACGTAAGGCATCAACCAGGTTACCTTCTTCGTTTGCGTAAATGCGCATCAGGAAAAACTTGGCCTCTGTAGCTGTATAGAAACCATTATTGGCTACATGGCTGAGTTGCTTTATGCCCAGGCGTTTGTCGCCGCTAGGAAAGAAAGCGAGCACAGGGCGCAGGAGCTTGTAGTTTTCATGAATCCAGATTGAGTAGTAGTTAAAGAGCGCCTCGCCGAACAGGAACTCCGGGCTCAAACCATTGCCAGACTTGGCTTTCTCCATGTACTCAAGGGCGCGTTTGCTGGCGACGGTGGCTTTGCGCCAGTTGCTGCGCTCCGAATGTAGCCGGGCCTCAAAGCCATAGGCAGCGGCCAGAAAAAAGGCTGCTTCAAAGTTTTTGTTGTCCTGGCTGTAGAGTTTATCTGCTTTTTGTACGGTGCTGTCCATGTAGGCGAAGAACAGGTCGTCGTACTGCATGGTCTGGATGTTGGTAGGTACAATCTTCCACCAGTTGCTCAGGCCCATCAGGAAATAAGGCATCGGGTGCTCCGGGTAGCGGCGGCGCAACGACTTAAACTGCTTTTCGGCACGCTCATACTTAAAATTGTACATGTTATCCACAGCGCCTTCCAGTTCATACTGTATTTCCTTATTAATCAGCAGCATTCCCTTCACGTTCCCCTCCGGCAGCACCTCTACCTCCGAAAAGTCGTATTCAGGCATGTAAATGGAGTCCGACTGTGTGGTATCAGCCTGAGGCTCCTGCAGTTGGGCAGAGGCAAGAAAAGGTACTAAGATGCTCGCAGCAACAAAAAGGAATATTTTCATGAACAGGAATACAATGCAGGTGTTTCGGTTAAACTGCCTCTCAGGTACTGAAAAGCTAAAAGTAACAACAATTATGCTAAATTTGAATGATAACCATTGAATTTTAAAATGAATCTACTGAAACAACTCTGTAAAATACATGCGCCGTCAGGTAACGAAAAAATGCTATCCGACTTCCTGATAAACTATATAGAGAAGCATAAAGTTCAGTGGAAAGTGAAACCACAGGTACTGACCGGAACTGCCTTTCAGGATTGCATATTGCTGGTTTTTGGAGAACCCCGAACAGCCATTTTTGCCCACATAGATTCTATTGGTTTTACCGTGCGCTATGGCAACCAACTGGTGCCAATTGGCGGCCCCGATGTAAAAGACGGCTATACGCTGGTGGGTCAGGACGAGCAGGGACCTATTGAATGCACTCTTGCCTATGATACCGAAGAGGGCGAACTGACCTACAACTTTGAGCGCGAAATTGAGCGAGGGACGGAGCTGGTTTTTAAGTCTGATTTCCGGGAAACCGATGAAACCGTACAATCGTGCTACCTCGATAACAGGCTAGGAGTCTGGAATGCGCTACAGGTGGCCGAAACCCTGGAAAATGGTATTATTGCCTTCAGTTGCTGGGAAGAACATGGTGGTGGTTCTGTGGCTTACCTCTCCAGGTACATTTATGAGCAGTACGGGGTGCAGCAGGGGCTTATTTCAGATATAACGTGGGTAACGGAAGGGGTGCAGCCCGGCAATGGCGTCGTAATATCCATGCGCGATAGCCTGATTCCGAGAAGATCGTATGTGCAGCGAATTATAAGCATAGCCAAAGAGGCAGGCGTACCTTTCCAGTTGGAGGTAGAAGGCGCCGGAGGCAGTGATGCCAAGGAACTACAACGCAGCCATTACCCCTGGGACTGGTGCTTTGTAGGTGCTCCCGAAGATCATGTGCACTCGCCAAACGAAATCGTAAATAAAAAAGATATCGCCAGCATGGTAGCCCTTTATAAAGCGCTGATGGAGAAGCTGTAGAGAATAACCCAAAGGCCTCTAACCCTTGACTCCAAAACGCCTGAAAAGCTTCTGAAGGCCGGTTTCATTCAAATAATTTGGTTGTTGATGCTTAGTTGTTGTTTGTTGAAAGGCCGAATGGCGAAACGGTTGTTTTGGTAATATGAGAATTGGGAGGATCCTGCTCATTCATTTTGATGAACATTAGAGTAGTCTTATAGTGCTTCTCCAATTTGATTGATATAGGAGTTATGCAGACTTCTTTGGTTTCGGATCCCATTAATAAAAGCCATGGAATCTGCCCAGTATATTGCCTGTTTGTTGAGTGAGCCGCGCAAAGTTAGCTGCGTAAAGGCCAGTGAGGTTCTGGAGTTCTCGCATGGAGTGCTTCCGCACTATCAAGCAGGAGTGCCATGCCCAGCATTTCTTTGTGCGACAGACGCAAGCTATCCAGAATCACATCTTCTGTGTGCTGCGGGCCTTCCAGAGACTCACCTGGATGAGCCAGGACAAAATTATAGAGAATGTATATGCCCTCCAGAAGAAGCTTTTTCTCCAGTTGCAGCGGGAATTCATTTATAACTATGCGTAACTCCTATGATAGAGTTAATTAACCTGGCGAAGCATCAATATACTTCAAAAGAAAACTATGTACCTGACTTTTGGTAACTAACTTCTTACTACCCTTGGCACAAAAAGCCAAAAAAACCTTCTGAAGGCTATTTTCATTTAAATAATTGTGGTAACCATCGCTTAACAGAAGCTGTGATTGCCACAATTATTTACCAGGCAATCCATCGCAAATCAATATAGCATTAAATTTATATATAAACTGTTGATAGACAGTGGGTAATGCTTTATTTTGTTCAATTCTGGCTTCGTTGCTTCAAGTTGTTTTCCTGATTAAATTATACTTCGCTACATTTCAAATTTAAGCTGCGTTAGAACTTGTAATACAATGCTGCAAGAGGTTAGTGCAGAACAATTTGCGCAGAAACAACTACTAAAGATTAATGCTACTATTCGTTAGGATATTTCAATACAAACGCTTTTCTTTAAAGAGTACATTTCACAATTCAAAACCCAACGCTTTCTTTATGGAAAATATCCTTTACGCAATTCCCGGTTTCGGATTAGCTGCTCTTTTATACACCTTGTTCAGGTCTGCCTGGGTCACGAAACAGCCTGCTGGCAACGAGCGCATGAGTACAATTGCCAAGCACATAGCCGATGGTTCCATGGCTTTTTTAAAGGCAGAGTACAAAGTGCTTTTCTACTTTGCTGTTATTGCTTCGCTGTTCCTTTTTTACCTGGGCTATACCAGCGAACGATCGCATTGGCTTATTGTGGTTTCGTTTCTGATCGGGGCATTTTTGTCGGCTCTGGCAGGTTTTATAGGCATGCGCATTGCCACCAAAGCCAACGTTCGCACAGCAGAGGCTGCCCGTACCAGCCTGTCTAAAGCGCTGGAGGTATCGTTTGCGGGCGGCACTGTTATGGGCATGGGTGTGGCTGGCCTGGCCGTGCTGGGCCTTGGGTCTTTGTTTATTGTGTTTTACTACATGTTTGTACAGAGCACTGGCGCGGAAGTAAATGGCCTCGAGATGGAGCGTGCCCTGGAGGTGCTCACCGGTTTCTCGCTAGGTGCAGAAAGTATTGCCCTCTTTGCCCGTGTAGGTGGCGGTATTTATACCAAAGCAGCCGATGTGGGTGCCGACCTGGTAGGTAAAGTAGAGGCAGGCATACCCGAAGACGATCCCCGTAACCCTGCCACTATTGCCGATAACGTTGGCGATAACGTAGGCGACGTAGCTGGTATGGGAGCCGACCTTTTTGGTTCGTATGTAGCCACCATTCTGGCAACCATGGTGCTGGGCCGTGAGGTAGAAGTAACCGATAGCTTCGGAGGACTCTCGCCAATAATTCTGCCTATGCTCATTGCAGGCCTCGGTATAATATTTTCGCTTATCGGGATGCTCTTTGTACGGGTAAAAGAAGGAGGCAATGTGCAGGCCGCCCTTAACCTCGGCAACTGGATATCGGTTATTCTGACAGCTGTTGGTGCTTATGTTGCCATTCACTGGCTTCTTCCCGAGAACCTGTCGTTGCGTAATTTTGAGTTTACTGCTAATGGTGTGTTTCTGGCAGTACTGGTGGGGCTGGTGGTTGGCTCCTTAATGAGTATTATCACAGAATACTACACGGCTATGGGCAAAGGCCCGGTTAACTCAATTGTGCAGCAATCGTCTACGGGGCATGCCACCAACATAATTGCCGGTCTGGCAGTGGGTATGCACTCTACTGTTTTGCCTATTATTGTGCTGGCCGCCGGTATTGTGCTTTCGTATGCAGCAGCCGGTTTATATGGTGTGGCTATTGCAGCGGCTGGCATGATGGCTACTACCGCCATGCAACTTGCCATAGATGCCTTTGGGCCGATAGCTGACAACGCCGGTGGTATAGCCGAAATGAGCGAGTTGCCAAAAGAGGTGCGCGGCCGCACCGATATTCTGGATGCAGTAGGTAATACCACAGCAGCAACCGGTAAAGGTTTTGCTATAGCCTCTGCCGCGCTTACCTCGCTGGCGCTGTTCGCCGCTTTTGTGGGCATAGCCGGTATCTCCAGCATCGACTTATATAAAGCACCCGTATTGGCAGGTTTGTTTATAGGAGCCATGATTCCGTTTATTTTTTCAGCGCTCTGTATTGCGGCGGTGGGCAGAGCGGCCATGGCTATGGTGCACGAAGTACGCCGGCAGTTCCGCGAAATTCCGGGTATTATGGAGGGAACAGGTATGCCCGAATACGATAAATGCGTAGCCATTTCTACCAAAGCCGCCATCCGGGAAATGATGTTGCCGGGTGCCATAGCGCTCATTGTTCCGATTATTGTTGGGTTCGGCTTTAGAGGTGTTTTTGCCGATACGTCGTCTCCTGAGATTTTAGGCGGTTTACTGGCAGGTGTTACCGTGTCGGGTGTGCTGATGGCCATGTTCCAGTCTAACGCAGGCGGTGCCTGGGACAATGCCAAGAAATCGTTTGAGAAAGGTGTAGAGATTAACGGAAAAATGGAGTACAAAGGCTCTGAGCCGCACAAAGCTTCCGTTACCGGCGATACCGTAGGCGATCCGTTTAAGGATACCTCCGGGCCATCCATGAACATCCTGATCAAGCTCATGTCTATTGTTTCGCTGGTAATTGCACCACACATTGCGTTAGACCAAACTCCTCCGATACCCGAACGTCCCATCGAGATCAACATGGAAACAATACAGGAACTGCCTTTAACCACGGCTATGCAGGCAGAAACGACTAAAATTATAACGCTGCCTTAATCTCTGTTTTTAATTTAAGGCACAGCTACATACTAGTTGCCTGAATATAAAAGCCCAATCTTGCCTTATTCTGACGTTAATTTTTGCTGGCGGGCAGTAGAACAGTGGTTTTAAGAAGCTTTTTTTGATATTTAAAGTTTTGCCTTCTTTTCCGGAATCGGGTGGCAGGCATACTTTAAACAAACAAAGGCTCCTTCTGCTGCAACGCCTGAAGTAAAAAACCAACAGCGGATAAGCGCAAAGTTGGGCTTATTTTTTATTTATACTTACCTTTGTTTAGATCATCAACGTCAGACCCATGGAACCTCGGATAGTAACCTTGCACGATTGCCAGTTCAGCACCTATATTTTTGAGGAGGAAATTCTTGCTCGCATTCAAATGCTGGCCGATGAGATCAACAAGGATTACCAGGAGAAGAACCCCTTGTTTCTGGCCGTGCTCAATGGCTCCTTTATGTTTGCTACTGACTTGCTGAAGCGGGTAACGGTGCCATGCGAAATTGCCTTTGTGCGTCTCTCTTCTTACAAGGATATGCAGAGCACAGGCAATGTAAAAGAAGTACTAGGCCTGGTGGATGATATAAAAGGCCGCCATGTAGTGGTGCTGGAAGATATTGTAGATACAGGCCATACCTTGCAGGGGCTGGAACAACAGTTGCTCGATAAGCAGCCGGCTTCGCTGGAGGTAGCGGCGTTGCTCGTAAAGCCGGAGTGCCTGCAGCACCAGATCGAGCTGAAGTATGTTGCTAAAAACATTCCAAACGACTTCGTGGTAGGCTATGGCCTCGATTATAACGGCATTGGGCGTAACCTGCGCGACATATACAAAATTGTATCTTAAGCGCCAAAAACTACAACCTGATTGCCTGAATTGGCAAACAAAATTTTTGTGCAGGTTGTCGCCTTAAAAACGAACAAAATTTTAATTTTATAATTACTTTTGCTTTTTACATTCACGAAAAGATATGCTCAACATTGTTTTGTTTGGCCCTCCAGGAGCTGGAAAGGGAACACAAAGTCAGAAATTAATTGAAAAGTACAACCTTATCCACCTCTCAACCGGAGACTTATTACGATCTGAGATAGCGGCTGGTTCTGAGCTTGGCCTGAAGGCTAAGTCTTTGATGGACAACGGTATACTGGTTCCTGATGAAGTGGTGATCGGCATGATCGCAAACAAAGTGAAGGAGCACTCCACTGCTTCAGGTTTTATTTTTGATGGTTTCCCACGTACCGTGCCGCAAGCGCAAAGCCTGGATAAACTCCTGCAGGAGAATGAAACAGAAATCACAGCCATGCTGGCCCTTCAGGTAGACGACGAAGAACTGACAAACCGCTTGTTGCTGCGTGGCCAGACTTCTGGCCGCCCCGACGACCAGAACGAAGAACTGATTCGGAAGCGCGTGCAGGAGTACAACACCAAAACCGCACCAGTAGCAGATTACTACACTGGCCAGGGTAAATTTTTTGCGGTTGATGGCATAGGCGAAATCGATGAAATATTCGGACAGCTTTGCCAGCATATCGATAGCCTGAAGCAATAGTTGCCAGGGCATTAACCATTAGTCTCATAGTTTTAAACACCCGGTTTGGCATCATCAAACTTTATAGATTACGTTAAGATCTGCTCGCGCTCCGGCCGTGGAGGTGGCGGCTCTGCACATTTGCACCGCGATAAGAAAACCGCAAAAGGTGGTCCCGATGGCGGCGACGGTGGCAGAGGCGGACACATTATCCTGCGCGGCAACTCGCAACTCTGGACTCTGCTGCACCTGCAGTTCCGGAAACATGTGATTGCCGAGAACGGACTTAACGGCGGCCCCGACCACTCTTCCGGTGCGCAGGGACATGATGAAGTGCTGGAGGTACCCTTGGGTACTATTGCCAGAGATGCTGAAACAGGCGAGGTTAAGTGCGAGATTACGCAGCATGGCCAGGAAATCATTCTGACACCCGGAGGCCGCGGAGGCCTGGGCAACGCACACTTTAAATCACCTACAAACCAGACACCCCGCTACGCACAGCCCGGCGAACCCGGCATAGAGGAATGGGTGGTGCTGGAACTGAAGTTGCTGGCCGATGTTGGCCTGGTTGGTTTCCCGAACGCAGGCAAATCTACACTGCTTTCGGTGGTTTCTGCTGCCAAGCCTAAAATCGCCAACTACGCTTTTACAACCTTGGCACCTAACCTGGGCGTGGTGGCTTACCGCGACTACAAATCCTTTGTGATGGCCGATATTCCGGGTATTATTGAGGGTGCCTCAGAGGGTAAGGGTTTAGGACTTCGCTTTTTGCGGCACATAGAACGTAACTCCATGCTGCTCTTTATGGTTGCCTGCGATAGCCCGGATATAGCCGAAGAATACCATGTGCTGCTAACGGAGCTGGAGAAATACAACCCTGAACTGCTCGATAAAAAGCGAATTCTGGCCATTACTAAAACCGATATGATTGATGAGGAGCTGGAAGAGGAGATAAGACAAACGCTGCCGGATGGTTTGCCTACGGTGTTTATCTCCAGTGTAACTCAGAAAAATATAGGGCAGCTCAAAGATCTGATCTGGCAAGCGCTGAACAGCTAAGGAAAGGCAGGCGCCAAAGCTACTTCGTTCTCCGAACATGTAGAGCAGTGGTACCTAAAGCAACAGAAAATAACAGTCGGTAGAGAGTTTTATAGCTCTCTACCGATTTTTTTGTAGGTAAGGCTCCACCTTTTTACCAGAAGTTAAATTTCAGAAGAACACCGCTGAACCTAATTTCACTTTAGAACATTTAGTAGATCAGGGGTAGCAGGCAGGACAGAAGCATAGCAGCAGCTTTAGCGTTACTAATCTTGCCATTACACATATTCTTCACAACGAATAAAATAAAGTCACCCGATTATACCAATTATGTGCCACTATGTCACGGGGGCAGGTTTGGCAAGTTAATTGAAAAGGAGATGGTGACTTATCAACTTAACTATTTAAGGCATTATGTCAGAGAATAAAAACAGGAACGAGCAGCATAACGACGAATTAGAGGATACAACTGCCAATCTGGAAGAAAATGGTCAGGAGCAGGCAGAGGCAGATGAGCAGTCTGACCTGTCAGGTGCAACAGAAAACAATGATACTACTGCCATAGAGCTGGCAGAAATGAAAGATAAATACATCCGCCTGATGGCTGAGTTTGAAAATTTCAGACGCAGAACAGCCAAAGAGCGCATAGATCTGTCTAAAACTGCTACTCAGGATCTGATGGGCAACCTGCTACCAGTGCTCGACGATATGGAGCGTGCGAAGCAGGCTTTAGTAGAAGCACATGATGTAGATTCTGCTTTGCAGGGGCTGGACCTTGTTTTCCATAAACTAGAGCATGTAGTACAGCAAAAAGGGCTGAAAGTAATCGAAATAAGTGCGGGTGATGACTTTAACAGCGACTTCCATGAGGCTGTTACACAAATTCCGGCTCCTTCAGATGATCTTAAAGGTAAGATAGTAGATGTTATTGAGAAGGGATACACTTTAAACGAAAAAGTGATCCGTTTTGCGAAAGTAATTATAGGAGCTTAAGTAATGGCTAAGAGAGATTATTACGAGATTTTGGGGGTAAGCAAGGGTGCTACGCAGGAAGAGATAAAGAAAGCTTACCGCAAAATCGCTATCAAGTTTCACCCCGACAAGAACCCGGACGACCCTACTGCCGAAGACAAGTTTAAGGAAGCAGCAGAGGCCTATGAGGTGCTAAGCAAC
The DNA here is from genome assembly GCF_008017455.1 of Pontibacter qinzhouensis. Classification (GTDB taxonomy): domain Bacteria; phylum Bacteroidota; class Bacteroidia; order Cytophagales; family Hymenobacteraceae; genus Pontibacter; species Pontibacter qinzhouensis. Next base: position 15,675 of record NZ_VRTY01000030.1, read on the forward strand.
GAGCAGAAGCGCCAGCGCTACGACCAGTTCGGGCACCAGGGCATGAACGGCGGCTTTGGCGGCGGCGGTGGCATGAACATGGAAGATATCTTCTCCCAGTTCGGCGACATCTTCGGTGGCGGGGGCGGCAGCCCTTTTGAGAGCTTCTTTAGCGGTGGCAGACAAGGTGGTGGCCGACGTACCCGTAAAGGCTCTAACCTGCGCATTAAGCTTAAACTAAACCTCGAAGAAATTGCTAACGGGGTTGAGAAAAAGATAAAAGTAAAACGCCATGTAGCCTGCGGCACCTGTGGCGGCAACGGCGCCAAAAACGGCACCGACATGCAAACCTGTAACTCCTGCCAGGGGTCCGGGCAGGTGCGCAAGGTGGTAAATACCATGCTGGGCCAAATGGTATCGACAGCCACATGTCCTACCTGTAACGGCGAAGGCCGCATTGTAACCAAAAACTGCGACGTGTGCCACGGCAGCGGCAGAGAACTGCAGGAAGAGGTAATTACTATAAATGTGCCAGCCGGTGTAATGGATGGCATGCAGCTCTCTATGAGCGGCAAAGGCAATGTGCCGGAACGCGGAGGTGTGCCAGGCGACCTGCTGATTCAGATTGAAGAAGAGGTGCATCCGGCTCTGAAACGAGATGGCAATAACGTTATCTTCGACCAGTATATTAGCTTTGTAGATGCTGCCCTCGGCGCCGATATTGAAGTGCCGACCATTACAGGCAAAGTAAAAGTAAATATTAAGCCAGGCACACAAAGCGGCGAAATATTCAGGCTGCGTGGCAAAGGCATTAAAGACATAAACGGCTACGGTAAAGGCGACCAGCTGATTCACATCAACGTCTGGACACCTAAATCGTTAAGCAGCGACGAACGTGCCGCCTTAGAGCGTCTGCGCGATTCGAACAACTTTACGCCACACCCGGGCAAAAACGACAAAGGATTTTTCGAGAAAGTGAAAGATTACTTTCAGTAAAATCCTTAAATAACAACTGCCACAGTAGCACCAGAAGCCTGCCTTTTATTTAAAGGACAGGCTTTTTTGGTTAAAATAGCTTTCGGCATGTTGGGGCTATATTAAGACCCTTGACCTAAAAATGCTGAAAAACCTTCAGAAGGGGTTTTTTATTAGAATAATTTAAGCTGTTAGCTCCAGTAATGTATATGTTTCGGTGGCTGGAACTTTCTTTATTAACAACCGGATGAAGCGGTTGCGAAAAGTGTTGGAGCCAAAGCAAAATGCATCTTCGTTAGCAGATGATCATCTGATAATTTCAATAGCATATCGATGTAAACAGCTTTCCGCACCTCTATATTATCTGCTATCTAAATTGAGGAAGGTATTGCTGCATGAGTAGAATAAAACTATTTTTACCTAAACTAACATGTAGCACATTGAGCATCCTGAAAATTGATGGCGTTTCTAAGCGCTACGCCAATCATACCGCCCTCAACAATGTCAGTTTCGTTATTCCGACTGGCTGTATCTTTGGTTTGCTGGGGCCAAACGGTGCCGGTAAAACATCTCTTATCCGCATTATTACCCAAATTACCGGAGCCGATACCGGCGAAATCTTATTTAAAGGAAATCGCTTGAAGCCCGATCATATTAGGGAAATGGGGTATCTGCCGGAAGAACGTGGCCTTTATAAGAAGATGAAGGTAGGAGAGCAGCTGCTGTACCTGGCGCAGCTCAAGGGCCTGACCAAAGCAGATGCCACCGAACGGATTAAAGGCTGGATAGATCGCCTCGAAATACGCGACTGGGTAGGCAAAAACATAGAAGACCTCTCGAAAGGAATGCAGCAAAAGGTGCAGTTCATTGCTACGGTGCTGCACGAGCCAGCGCTTATTATTCTCGATGAGCCCTTCTCTGGCTTCGACCCGATAAATGCCAACCTCATAAAAGACGAGATTCTGCGGTTGCGCGAAAGAGGAGCTTCCATTATTTTCTCGACACACCGGATGGAGTCGGTGGAGGAACTTTGTGACAATATTGCGCTCATTAACCGGGCACAGAAAGTACTCGATGGTTCTGTAAAAGAAATAAAAGAAGCCTATAAAACCGATACGTTTCAGGTAATCGGCAATGGCAAACTCATGATTCTGAACCCCGATTTTCAGGTGCTGGAGCAGCACGAGAACCATGGCGTGTTCAGAGCATCTATTAAACTCCTGAACGGCACGCAACCAAACGACCTGCTCCGTTACCTGATCGAGCGGGTAGAGGTACACTCTTTTATTGAGCTGGTACCGAGCATAAACGACATCTTCATCAGAAAAGTAAAAGAAACACACCATGCATAAAATCTGGTTGATAATTCAGCGGGAGTACTTAACGCGTGTCCGGAAGAAGAGCTTCATCATCATGACTTTTCTGACACCGCTTTTATTGGCAGCTTTTATGGTGGTTCCTGCCTGGCTGGCAACTGTTTCTGATAGTTCCGATGTGGTGATGGTGCTTGACGAAAGTGGTTTGTTTGCCGATAAGCTGGAGACGAAGAAAGACCTGCAGTTTATTCCGATACAAGGCGACCTGGAGAGTGCCAAGGAGCTTTACCGCGAAACCGGTAACACGGCGCTGCTCTACATCCCAAAGATGGATATTAACGATCCGCAGGGTTTTAAAGTCTACTCTAAGAAGAACACCAACATACAAACCAAGGCGCGCCTGGAAAATATGCTGGAGAAGGAGATTGAAAACCAGCGTTTTATCGCGTCTGGCATAGACCGGGAGCAGCTGAATAAAATGAAAGCCAACATCTCGATTACCACCGTTAACCTCAGCGACGAAGGCGAACGCGACAACAACGCCTGGGTTACCTCTGGGGCAGGCATTGTGGCAGCGGTTATTATTTACTTCTTCATATTTATGTACGGCGTGCAGATTATGCGGGGCGTAATAGAAGAAAAGACGAACCGGATTGTGGAAGTAATTATTTCGTCGGTGAAGCCGTTTCAGCTGATGATGGGCAAGATTGTTGGTATTGCTGCTGTTGGGCTTACGCAGTTCCTGCTCTGGGTAGTACTTTCGATGGTGGTGGTAACGGGAGTGCAGGCCGCTTTTGGTATTAAACCTGCGCCTACGCCAGCCGAACAGATGATGTCGGGGAGGGTTGCAGGTGAGGACTTAACTGAGGAAGAACAGGCTGTAGAAGATAACAAGACAAAAGCAGTAATGGGCACCGCGCTCAGCGCGCTCAGTAACTTAAATATTCCACTTATCCTGGGCTGTTTCCTGTTTTATTTCCTGGGAGGCTACCTGCTGTACGGCTCCCTATTCGGCGCAGTAGGCGCAGCCGTAGACAACGAAACCGATACGCAGCAGTTCATGTTCCCGATTACGATTCCGCTCGTCATCTCCTTTATTCTCTCGTACTCTGTGGTGCTGCAGAACCCCGATGGGCCGGTGGCTTTCTGGCTTTCTGTTATTCCGCTCACTTCGCCTATTATTATGATGGTGCGTGTGCCATTTGGCGTTCCGGCCTGGGAACTGCTAGTTTCTATGGGCGCTCTGATCCTGGGCTTTATCTTTACCACCTGGATTGCCGCCCGCATTTATAGAGTAGGAATCCTGATGTATGGCAAAAAAGTAAGTTATCGGGAGCTGTCGAAGTGGCTGTTTTATAGGGTGTAGCAGGAGTTGTCTCTTTTCTTCTTCCATTTTTCCTTTCCTAAGTGTAGTTTTCAACTACACCTAAATATAAAACATGCTGTTCGAAGTCTACTGCAGGTGGACTTTAAACTTACAATAAATCAGGATTAACTCTGTTCCGGGAACTTCGCTGGCGCGGGCTTGTAGCCCGTGCCGACATTGCATGGTAAATTACAAAAGCCCATCCTCTGACGGATGGGCTTTTTCTTTAACTGCTACCGGTATTGCCTAATCGAATTATTCCAATAAAGAAGCCCTCCAAAAGCTTTTGGCTACAAAAACGCTCAAGGGTAAGCTCTTAGAAAGATTTCGTAAACCAGCCTTTCCGGTAGAAGAAGTAGAGCTGCAGCAAAATAAGCAGTAGCATCAGACTGATGAGGATGGGGTAGGCGTAAGGCTGGTAGAGTTCCGGCATGCTATAGGGGTAAACCTCGCCGGTTTCGGGGTTCTCGCGTGCGAAGTTCATGCCGTAGATGCCGGCTATAAAACTGAGCGGAATAAATATGCTGGAGATAATGGTGAGTACTTTCATAATCTCGTTCATCCGGTTACTTACCGTAGACATGTACAGGTCTACAAGGCTCGATGCCATCTCTTTGTGGCTGTCAATCAGGTCGATTAGCTGAATGGTGTGGTCGTAGGCGTCGCGGAAGTATACTTTCAGGTTCTCGGGCAGAACGTCTTCCTCCATCCGTAGCAGTTCTACCAGTTTGTCGCGCTCCGGCCAGGCAATTCGGCGGAGTTTCACCAGCTCATTTTTCAGGTCAAGGATGTGTTGCAGGGTAATTTTTGAAGAAGACTTTAGTATGCTGTGCTCCAGTTCATCCACATACTTTCCTATTTCGGCAATTACCGGGAAATAGTAATCGAGCACAACATCCAGGATGGCATATACGATGTAAATAGGCGGCCGCTGCCTGATAACACCCCGCCCGGCACGTATGCGCTCCCGTAGCGGGTCCAGGCAATCGGCGTAATCGCTTTGAAGCGTAACAACGTAGTTGGCGTTCGAGAATACCGAAAGCTGCACATCTTCTACAGAGTGTTGTTCCTCAGACCAGCGCAGCATGCGGGTAATCATAAAGAGTCCGTCTTCGTACTCATCTACTTTGGGCCGCTGGTAGTCGTTTATCACGTCCTCCATCTGGAGCGGGTGTATCTTGAAATCCTTAACCAGTTGCTCCTGAATCTGCAGGTCGCCATAGCCTCTAATATCAATCCAGTGCCTGGCATCAGGCAGTTCCTTAAACCGCTTCAGCAGCTGCGCATACGTTTCGAACTCCTGTTCCTCAAACATTGCCTCGCTAAACGACATCAGGAAAAATCGTGGCACAAAAGCCTCCGTCGGTACATACAGGTGGCCAGGTTTTATACCTATTTTCCGGTCCAGGATGCTGTTGCTTCTGGAGCGCCTATATTTTTTCTTTGCCATTAACTGGATAGAATTGAACATTAGAATTTAAAAATTAGTGATGAACAACTCACATTCTGAGCAGCAGCAGCAACCCTTGGCCTTTTTTCAGCAAATTGCCTTTGGAAGGGCTTTTTCATTAGAATAATTTAGTTGTTGATTGTCGGTTGTTAATTGTTAAATGGCTTAATGGTTAAATGGTTGATTTGAATATGTAACGGCTTAACATGAAAGAAAGGGTGAAACAGGGTATAAGTGAAGAACCTTTGGATCAGGCCATATAAATAGATCAGCTTATAGCTTAAAATAGTTTGTTTCTAAAAGTTCTTCTAATTCGAATCCTGAAGTACCAAAATGCAGTTTCCTATTCACTCATTCACTCATTCACTCATTCACTCATTCAAAATTAAAACAGCTCCTGCACCTCTACGCCAGCCAGGTTCTCGACTTTAGCTTTTAGCTCCTCCTTCAGGTTTTTCCGTACTTCCAGGGTTAGCTGGCAGCTGAGTTCAAACTGCTGGTCGCGCATCTCCAGGTTATACTCCTTCACCAGGCTCATTACCTCGTTCATTTGCAGGTACTCAAAACGCAACTGTAATAAAGCTGTTTCATGTTTTTCTACGACCGTGGCGTTGGCAAGGGCCTCTGCTGTGGCTGTTTTGTAGGCGTAGATTAATCCGCTCACCCCGAGTTTAATGCCGCCAAAATACCGGATAACTACCACCAGCACGTTGCTGAGGTCAGCAGACCGGATCTGGCCCAGAATCGGGTCACCGGCCGAGTGGTTGGGTTCGCCATCATCGTTGGCCCGGTAGCGGCTTTTGTCGGCACCCAGGCAGTAGGCGTAGCAGTGGTGGCGGGCATCGTAGTACTGTTTTTTGATGCCTGCATATATTTCCTTCACTTCTTCTTCGGAATAAACCGGGTAAGCCAGCGCAATAAACTTGCTTCCTTTCTCTTTGTAAAGCCCTTCTGCCGGTGCTGCTATGGTGCGGTAAGTATCCTCCATTCCTTTCTAATCTGCCAATCTGCTAAAGCAAGTATAGCAAATTAAGCTGATTTGGGTTAATTTACAGCATAAAATAAAGAAATCGCTTTGGCTTCAGTACCCTATATCTTAAAGTTCGACCAGTTCGGGAGTGCTTCAGAAGGATTTATTACCACCACCCAATACGCCGACAGGTTGCCATTTGCCGTGCGCCGTGTTTTCTGGACCTACGACACGCCTATTGACGCGCTGCGCGGAAACCATGCCAACAAAACAACGGAAGAGGTGCTGGTGGCCGTAACCGGATCAGTAACCATAGAGGCCGAAACGAGCCGGGGCAAAAACACATTTACACTTTCTTCGCCCAACACAGGGCTTTACATACCCGCCCTTTGCTGGACACAAATTACCTTTTCGCCCGATGCCGTTGCCATTTGCCTGGCCTCCACCGACTTCGACCCACAAGATTATGTGCACAGTTACGAGGAATTTAAACAATTAACAGCCCCACGCTAAAGTCAGTTAAATGGCAGCAATTCCCTATTTTGAGTTCAGAGATTTTCCGGAGGGGGTGGCTGCGGAAGTGGAGCATGCGGTGCTGCAGGCGGTGCGAAGCAAACGCTATATACTCAGCGAGCAGGTTACTGCCTTTGAGCAGGCCTTTGCCACTACGCTTGGTGCTGCACATGCCATTGGGGTTGGCAACGGCTACGATGCGCTGGTGCTGGCCCTGAAAGCCATTGGAGCAGGCCCCGGCGATGAAGTGATAGTTCCAGCCAATACTTTTATTGCTACAGCCAATGCGGTGGTGCAGGCAGGTTGTGTACCGGTGCTGGTGGAGCCCGATCTGCAAACCTATAACTTGGCAGCTGCCGTTGCCGAACGCGCCATTACAGCCCGCACCAAAGCCATTATGCCGGTGCACCTCTACGGGCAAGCCTGCGAAATGAATGCGCTGGTAGAACTGGCAGCTAAACACCACCTGCACCTGATCGAAGATTTTGCCCAGGCACAAGGAGCTACTTTTGCCGGAAAGGCAGTAGGCACCTTCGGAACCGTGAATGCCACCAGCTTTTACCCCACCAAAAATCTGGGTGCTTTGGGAGATGGAGGTGCGGTGGTAACCAACGATGCGGCCATTGCTGCCTTTGTGCACAGCTACCATAACTATGGCGAAACCACCAAATACCGTAACGACCTGGTAGGCATAAACTCGCGCCTCGATGTGCTACAGGCGGCTGTGCTGGAAGTAAAACTTAAGTTTCTTACACAAGCAAATGCAGAGCGACAAAGGCAGGCACAGTTCTATCTTCAGGAGCTGGAGGGGGTAGGAAATGTGGTGCTGCCTTTTACCGCCCCCGGTAGCAGCCATGTGTTCCACGTGTTCAACATCAGGAGCAGCCACCGCGATGCGCTCAAGGCACATCTGCAGGAGCAGGGGATAGCTACTGCCATACATTACCCGGTTCCGGTGCACCTGCAAACCGCCTACAGCCACCTCGGCTACAAACCAGGCGACTTACCCATTGCCGAAGAACTTGCCTCCACCAGCCTCAGCCTCCCGCTCTTCCCGGGGCTACGCCAGGAGGAACAGCAGCTTGTGGTAAAGGCGGTGAAGAAGTTTTTTAGATAATAGAAGCTAGATGTTAGATACCAGACTTTTTAGTCCGGATCAACAACCAACAAACAAATTATTCTAATAGAAAACCCCTCCAAAAGCTTTTCCAGCATTTTTAGCTCAAGGGTTGAGGTTCAGTTGTGGGGTAGCCAATCAGGTAAATAACATGTTTGCCGGGTTTGTCTCCTACCTTGCCGGCTCGCCAGGTGTAATTTGGAGCATGCACCTTGTTTGCCATTTGCTGGAGCATAGCAGGCGTGTAGATGCGGAGCAACGAAACAGTACCGTCCCATATAATGCCTATCGGGATGAGCGGCACGAGGTAGGTAAAAAATAACCTGCTGAGTTTAAAAGGGCGGATAAAAGGCGTAACGAGAAGTATCAGGAAAGGAAACACCAGCCAAAGTATGATAAGCTCCAGCCAGCTTTTGCTGGCTCCCTCAAACACACCGATACCTACACGTTTATCGGCTGCATCTTGCAAAATAGCCTGCGCCTGCTCCGGCCTGAAATGATGAAACGACGAAAAAATAGTGCGGGTACCCTGTACAGAGGCAGGAACAGCGGTAGCATCTACCGGCTCAGAAATAAAATCTATCAGGCCGCCAGAGCGTTCTTTTAGATAGAGATAAGCAGCCTCATTGGGGTACAGGTCCGACAAAGTAACCTGCACCGGTACTCCCATTTGCTTGTTAAGTGCCTGGCTTATAACCTCTATGCCTCCTCCGGCTCCGGAGCAAAGATCGGTGAAGTGTTGCTGCTTTGTTTTCGTCAGAAGCTCCTGCAGCAGCGGAACAGCGGTTTCGTAGGCTCCAAGCTTCGAGATCATGAAACGCAGGAAATCCAGCATGCCTTGCCTGATAATGTGCGGAAACCAGGCCTGATCCTCCAGCTCAAAAAGATGTAATCGAAAATTCACAGCAATTCCCTTTTTTTAAGCATACTAAGCCTACCTGAAAAGGTTGTTGCTGCTGCTTTAGCTGATAATACCAGAGGGTCCTGCCGTTGCCTTAAAATCATCGCCAAGGTTGCTGAACAGTTGCCAGAAAAATTCGCCTTTATCTGCAGCAGAAGGGGCTACTTTTAAGATAGCACCATTGGTAAAATCTAACTGGAAACCGGCATCCTGACCAGAGGTTATGATGTCAGCGTTCATGGGGTATCCACCTTTCAGCAAATCTTTCAGGCGCTGGTCGCGGAGGTTGGCACCAGGCACTTTCCAATCGAAGGCAGGATCTGGCAGGCCGGCCGTTTGCCTAGGCAGGAGCACGTGCTTGTGCGATATGGCATCGCCTTTGGGCAGGTCAAGGTGCCAGGCACAGTCAAGCGCCAGCGTATAGGCACCAATATCGAGCACCAGACCCTGGCTGGTGGTGTAGTGCGTGCTGCCAAAGTGGAAATATTGTATCTTGCCGTTGCGGGTGGTGCGGGTAAGCGGCAGGCCCACGATCGGCTCAAATATTTCCTGTAGTTTCTGTTGCATAGTAGTTTAGCTGAAAAGCCTGCAAAGATAGGCACACAACAGAAACAAGCGAAGCGTTCGCTAAGTTTTAGGACCTAAAATCAGGTATATTAAGTACAAAGGGTATATTTGCATTAGATTAGAAAGAAGCGTGAACTGGAATTTTGGAGAGTAACTCTCTGTTTAATAAGGATGCTGCAAGAGCAAGAAAAAGTAAAAAAGCCAAAAAAATCGTTATACGGGTTCGCCATTAGCTTTATCTGGAAGATTTTCTTCCTGGGAGTGGCCTCTATCGTGTTCTACCTGTTCAGCGTAGAGCACAACCTGTTTTACCTGTTTGGCTCCTCACCAAGCCTCGACCGGCTGGAGAACCCCCGTAGCGACCAGGCATCAGAACTGTATACCGCCGATGGGCAACTAATCGGGAAGTACTTCCGGGAGAACCGTAGCCCGGTGTCTTATGACCAAGTGTCGCCGGTGCTGGTAAAGGCGCTTATCGCAACCGAAGACGTGCGCTTTTACCAGCATTCCGGCATCGACCCTTCTGCCATTGCCTCCATTCTGTATGGCACACTGCTAGGCGGCGACAGTCGCGGTGGCAGTACTATTTCGCAACAGCTGGCCAAGAACCTCTACAAAACCAGAGCCGACGACTCTAAAGGTGCGCTAGGCCATATCCCGGGAGCCAATATTCTCATCTCTAAAACCAAAGAATGGATAACGGCCATTAAACTGGAACAGCGCTATACCAAAGAAGAAATACTGGCCATGTACCTGAACACGGTTGATTTTGGCTCGAACTCGTTTGGCATAAAGGTAGCATCCAAAACCTTTTTCAATACCTCACCCGATAGCCTGAAGCCGGAGCAGGCAGCGGTGCTGGTCGGCCTGCTCAAGGCACCCACCTCATACAGCCCACGGTTTAATCCTGCTAATTCGAAGCGCCGCCGCAATACTGTGCTGGCACAAATGGCTAAGTACAACTTCCTGTCTAAGGCAGAAGCCGATTCGCTTAGCACGCTTCCACTTACGCTGCAGTACAAGGTCGAGAACCACTATGACGGACCTGCCACTTATTTTCGTGGGGCTGTGGCCGATTACCTGAAAGAGTGGTGCACCCAAAACGGCTACGACCTGTACCGTGATGGCCTGAAAGTGTACACTACCATAGATTCACGGATGCAGCAGCATGCCGAAAATGCCATTGAAAAACAGATGCGGGTGTTACAGCGTCGCTTCGACAGCCATTGGAAAGACAAAAACCCCTGGGTAGATGAAAAGAACCGCGAAATACCTGGTTTTATAGAATCTACGATCAAGCGCACAGCTTATTACAAGCGCCTGAAAGAGAAGCACGGAAACGACACAGAAGCCATAAACCGCGAACTGAACACACCCCGCGACATGATGGTGTTTACCTGGGATAATCCGCAACTGGAGAAAAAGGTAACTATGTCGCCGCTCGACTCGCTCCGGTACTACAAGCGCTTTTTGCATGGTGGCATGATGACCATGGACCCGTTTAGTGGCGAGATAAAAGCATGGGTAGGCGGCATTAACTTCAAGTACTTCAAGTATGACCACGTAAAGCAGGCACGCCGGCAGCCGGGTTCTACCTTTAAGCCATTTGTGTATGTAGCCGCCATCGACAATGGTTACTCGCCCTGCGATAAAATTGTGGACAAGCGCATAACCATTAATTATGTAGAGAACGGCGAGAAAAAAGACTGGTCGCCCACCAATGCCGATTGGGTATACACAGGGGCGCCTATGACACTGCGCCGTGCCATGGGTAAATCAGTGAACTCGGTTACTGCCCAACTCACAGAGCTTGTAGGTTGGGAAACAGTGGTGAAATATGCCAAACGGCTCGGCATCAGCAGTCCGTTACAGGCAGTGCCTTCTATTGGTTTAGGCCCAAGCGATGTGTCGGTATACGAAATGGTGGGGGCTTACAGCACTTTCCCGAATCAAGGATTCTATACAACACCGCGCTTTATTACCCGCATCGAAGACCGCAATGGGAACCTGATTCACCAGTTCGTGCCCAAACAGAAAAAAGTACTTAGCGAAGAAACTGCCTTTCTGATGATGCACATGCTCAAAGGCGGCATGGAAGAACCAGGTGGTACCTCGCAGGCACTCTGGGAGTATGACCTCTGGAAAGGAAACGAAATAGGAGGCAAAACCGGTACCACCTCCAACCACTCCGATGGCTGGTTTATGGGCGTAACCAAAGACCTGGTAACTGGCGTGTGGGTGGGCGCAGAAGACAGAAGCATCCACTTCCGGACCTCCGCACTTGGCGAAGGCTCTAAAACGGCCTTACCAGTATTCGGCCTGTATATGGAGCAGATTTACAAAGATACGGCGCTTGGCTACACAAGAGGCCGTTTCCCGTCTCCCACCGTTAAGATCAGCAAAAAGTATAACTGCACCACCGTACTGCCAAAAGCGGCTCCAGACTCCACAGCCATAGATCTGGAACTTGAAATTCTGAACATGGGCGATAACATTTAACCTGCTTTTACTTTAGCCTTAAGATTTTTCGACAAGCCTGATTATTCGAATGAAAAAGGCCTTCAGAAGGTTCCGGCTCTATTTTGTGCCAAGGGTGTGTTGTAAATACTGTTTCTATATTTTATTGTTCTTCTTTAGAAAAAAACGATTTAAGAGCCTCCGGGAGCTGGCTATACTCAAACGTGAAACCGGTCTGCAGTACTTTGTTCGCACTAACACGCTGACCGCCTAAAATTACGCCACTCATTTCGCCCAGCAACAGGTTTAAGGCAAAGGCCGGCACTTTAGGCAGCACCAGCGGGCGGTGCATAACCTGCGCCAGTTGCTTTGTAAACTCTGAATTCGTAACTGGATGTGGGGCAACAGCATTGTAAACGCCCTCAAACTGTGTGTCTTCTATGGCCTTTATGTAGAGGCGGCAGGCATCGTCGATATGGATCCAGGACATATATTGTTTTCCTGAACCAAGTGGTGCTCCGGCCATCATCTTCACGGGGCGGGCCAGTTGGGGCAGTGCGCCGCCTTTGGTGCTTAGCACAATACCTGTCCTGAAAATAACGGTGCGTAAGCCCAAGTCCCTGATTTCCCAGGTTGCACCTTCCCAGGCTTTACAAACCTCTGCCAGAAAATCGTCGGCATACATGCTTTCTTCCGACATCAGCTGATCGCCGGAGTCGCCGTAAATGCCAATGCCAGAAGCCGCTATAAAGCCTTTTACGTGGTGGTCGGTTTTTTGGAGGCAGCTGTAGAGCAGGTGAGTGCTGTTTACGCGGCTGTTCAGGATTTCTTTCTTATGCTCTTCCGTCCACTTTTCATCGGTAATGCCAGCCCCGGATAGGTGCACAATATAATCGGCCCAGGTAATGGCGTTATCATCTATGTGAGGGTGCTTTATGTCCCACTTAAAAGTTTTGTAATTCGAGAACTTGTCGGGGTTCCTGCTGAGGTGAGCCACTTCATAGCCCAAATCGATCAGCATCTCTGATAAGCGGGAGCCAACCAGACCTGATCCGCCTGTAATAAGTATCTTACATGGCATAGTTTATAGTTTTATTAGAAGCATATCTTGTTTTGCCTATACGTATACCGGCTACAAAACAGTTGAAACTGCATTGTGTTCAATTGCATCAAGTATGTCTTCTGGTAGAGGTAGGGGAGTAGTGGTGTAGCTTATTTCTGGCGTATGTGGCTCAAAAACTCGTTACGGTACTGGTTCTCTTCAAAAAGCCCGGAATACTCGGCTGTTATGGTGCTGCTGCTCACGTCGTTAACGCCACGGCTCATTACGCAGAGGTGGTCTGCTTCAATGAGTACAGCTACGTTATCGGTTTTGAGCGCCTGCTTCAGCTCGTTGGCAATTTGCATGGTCATGCGCTCCTGCACCTGTGGCCGCCGTGCATAAAACTGTACAATCCTGTTCAGCTTCGACAGGCCAATTACGTGCTCGTTTGGCATGTAGGCAACATGTGCTTTGCCAATAATCGGTACAAAATGATGCTCGCAAGAGGAATAGACGGTAATGTCGCGCTCCACCAGCATCTGGTTGTAGTTATATTTATTCTCGAACCGTCGGATCAGGGGTTTATTGGCAGGGTTAATGCCGCTAAAAATTTCCTCCACATACATTTTAGCAACGCGCAACGGGGTTCCTTTCAGGCTGTCGTCGGTGAGGTCGAGGCCAAGGGTATGCATTATCTTCTCGAAGTGTGCCGCAATAATGGCTATCTTTTCTCCGTCGGGCAAATCAAAGGCATCGGGGCGTAAGGGCGTTTCGAGTGAACCCATTAAATGATCCTCCATCGCTTCCAAATCGTGCTCCTTGTCCTGCTTATCCATTATATTCAACAAAGTTTCGTTCAGTTTCATAAAGCAATACAGCTACTTCTAAGTCTTCCCTGATGTTAGGCCGCAGAATGTCATAAATAACCTTGGCAATATTCTCTGCCGTAGGGTTCAGGTGACGGAACTCAGCAGTGTCCAGGTTCAAATTTTTATGGTCGAATCGGTCCAGAATCTCCGCTTTCAGCAGGTCGCTCAGTTTCTTCAGATCATATACATAACCTGTTTCGGGGTCTACGGTGCCTGTTAGCTTTACCGTAAGCTCATAGTTATGCCCGTGGTAATTCGGATTACTGCACTTCCCGAAAAGAGCTTCATTTTCTTCATCGGTCCAGGCTTGGTTGTAGAGCCTGTGGGCGGCGTTAAAATGTTCTTTTCGGCAAATGGTTAGTTTCATAATCTGGTAAACATAACCGGTTAGGTTTATGTTCGACGAAGCACAAAAAACATTAGAAATAGCTGTTGCTACAAGAGTACAAAGGTAGTGTTGCCAGCCTGAACCGCAAACCAAATGAGGCCTAAATTAAATAATTCATTTTTGCCCGAATAATTAGGCCGATTAAGTAATTTAGTAGCTAGAAGGTTTTAACAAAAATATTACATTATTCTAGTATGAGAACAAGATTACTTTTAGCTGGTTTGTTTGTGTTTCTGGCGGTGTTTGCAAAGGCGCAGTCGGTAAAGGTAGAGGAGCGGGAGCAGCCAGTAGATGGGGTGGCACGGCGTGGGCAGCAACTCACGGTGCAGCTCGACCCGAAGTTAGTAGAAAAATCGTGGAAGGAGCACCTGGGCGAGAAAGCAGGAAAAGTAAAGTATCGGAAAGGCGTTTATTCCATAGAGGGGGCAGTTATCGATACCATTTCAAGCGCTCCATTGCGCGTGATTTCAAAAGTGGGCAACAGTTCAAGCGAAGAAAGCTATGTTTGGTGGAGCCTGGATATGGGCACCGCTTATGTTGATAAAAGTGCTACGCCAGCCGAGTATGCCGCTGCTGAAAACTTTATGCGCGGCTTTGCCCGTAAGGTATACCGCCAGGATGTGCTGCGCCAGATTAACGAGGCCGAAGATGTGCTGCGCGCTACCAAACTGGAGCAGGACCGGGTGGTAAAGCAGGCAAACGACATTCAGCTCAACATCGAAAAAAACAGGAAAAGAAAACAGGAGTTGGAAGCAGAAATGGCCAAAAACACTGAAGAGCTAAAGCAACTGGAGCTAACCGTAGAACAAAGCACGAAGCAACAGGAGCTAAGTCGCCAGCAGGTGCTGGAAATGGAGAAGTCGGTGGAAGGCGTGAGGCTGAAGCTGCAGACAATTAAGTAAGTTATAAGACAATACAACTTTAACCATTTACATCAACAGAAAAGCCCGGCTGCAAAGCCGGGCTTTTCTGTTGTAAGCTGGTAAGTTATTCATTTGATGTCCTTTGATTATTTTGTGCACAAAAAGAATTGATATTTATTCTTTCAAATTAAAAAAAGTTCTGTGCCGTAATATTGGGGTTCTGTTACTACACTAATAAACTGCAATATCTAAAGAAAACAGAGTCGCTGCTGCGAGCTGAAAGCTCGTGGTTTCTCATAGTGGCGAGTTTTCAACTCGCGGAAGTAGGAATAAAGGCAGTGTGTCCTGCTTAGGCTTCATGTAAGAAGAAATGCATAGCCTAAATTAGAAAATCTTACTTGTTGATTTACTTTCTGATATTTGCCTTTAAAGGTGTTCTATGCGAGTTGAAAACTCGCCCTATTTAATACCACGAGCTGAAAGCTCGCGGCAGCGATCCGGCTATTTTAAAAATATGGATATAGAACCCTACCAATGTCATGAACTTAAATTATTCAGATGAAAATGGCCTTCCGAAGCTTTTAATGCTGATTTCTGCCAAGGGTTAGACTGCTTTTTTAGTATGTAGCCGCTTATAACTTCATCCAACGCTGAATCATCTGGTCGGCGAACTTTTCGTCGCGCCAGCCGCCCATTCTGGTTCTGGCGGCGCTGTTGTGGTGTAAAAACCACTCCTCCAATATTTTTTTAACGGCCGGATATTGCTTACTGAAGCTTTTAAAATCTTGTGCCGAAATAAGCTGCTCGCTTGGCCTGGCGGGTATGGCAATAATCTGTGGGTAAAGTTCGCCGGCTATCTCCAGCTGTAGCACACCAATCGGAATAATCTCTACCACAGTACCTGTCTCCGCACGTTCCGACAGCACCAGCACCTCCAGAGGAGTGCCTTTGCTGCCTACCTCCGTAGACGGGATAAAACCATAATTGCCCGGGTATGGCAGAAACCGGATGATGCGGTCTTTGCCTGCGTCCTTTTCGCTTGCAAACTCTTTGGTGGTTTTGTCGAAGAGTATTTTGTGATTATTGCCTGCCGGTGTTTCAATAACTGCCTGTAGCTGCTTGTTAGGCGTATAAGTGGGCAGGTTGGCGTAATCTGTTTTACAGGCAGCGCAGAGCAGCGTTAGCAACAGCAGGAACGGGATGTAGCGTTTCATAAGGTATTCAGGAACTGGTTAAGTGTTTTCAGGCGCAAAGATACGCTGCAGCAACAACAGGTGCCATGCTCCTGCAGGTATGGTAGCTGTTTAAAGCAAAAAAGGAGGAGTCGGACTTAACCGGCTCCTCCTTACTAAAACTATGGTAAACTTATGAAAACAGGTATTTTTATCTTCTTTCCTTAATTCTGGCAGCTTTACCTTGTAACCCTCTCAGGTAGTACAGTCTTGCTCTTCTCACTTTACCTCTTCTGATAAGCTCGATCTTCTCGATGCTTGGTGACAGAAGTGGGAAAATACGCTCTAAACCAATCTGGTTAGATACTTTTCTTACAGTGAAAGTCTCACCGTTTGTATTTACATTTTTACGCTGGATAACAACACCCTGGAACTGCTGTACACGCTCTTTGTTTCCTTCGCGGATCTTAACATGGATGTTAACGGTATCGCCAGCCTGGAAAGATGGGAAAGAGGCACGTTTGTCGGTTGATTCCTGCTCAATAAATTTTAATAGTTCGCTCATGGCTATGTTCTTAAAGCTAAATATCTCTTCAGATTTCGGACTGCAAAGATAGATAAATATTTCTTAGTTAGGAATATTTAAAAGGAAAAATGTTTTAAAAATGTTCTCTCTTCTACACTTTAGTTCCTGAACCTGCAATTATTCTAATAGAAACTGCCTTCCAAAGGCTTTTCAGGCACTTAGGTGTCAAGGGTAGGATAGAGGAGCTACTCGTTTAGCAGGTCAGGACGGCGCTCGCGGGTGCGGGTAATAGCCTGCTCAAAGCGCCACTGCTCCACTTTGGGGGTATCGCCAGACAGCAGCACCTCAGGCACTTGCAGGCCTTTGTAGTCTGCTGGGCGGGTATAAACAGGCGGAGCCAGCAACCCATCCTGAAACGAATCGGTAAGCGCCGACGACTCATCGTTGAGAACACCGGGCACAATCCGGATAATGGCATCTGCCAGCACAGCAGCACCTAACTCTCCACCAGAAAGTACATAGTCGCCAATGCTGATTTCGTGTGTTATGAACTTTTGGCGCACGCGCTCATCCACGCCTTTATAGTGGCCACAAAGAATGATGACGTTCTGGAGAAGCGAGAACTGATTTGCAATTTTCTGGTTGAGGGTTTGCCCGTCGGGTGTCATGTAAATGATGGCGTCGTAAGAGAGCTCGGCCTGTAAGCCGGATATGCACTTGTCAATGGGTTCGATCATCATCACCATACCGGCACCACCACCAAAAGCATAGTCATCTATCTGGCCGTGCTTGTTTATGGCAAACTTGCGCAGGTCATGAATGTGAACTTCCACCAGCCCTTTGTTCTGGGCTCTTTTTAAGATAGAATGGCTGAAAGGGCTTTCCAGTAAGTCGGGCTGACAACTGATAATATCGAAGCGCATGGGGTTATTCCTTCTTCTCCTCTTCCTCGTCCTGGTCGTCGGGTGTGCCAGGTTGGGTATACACTTCAAGTAAACCTTCGGGCAGGCTCACGTGCAGTATTTTTGCCTCGTGGTCGGCACCTTGCATTACTTCGTCAATAACAGGCACCAGCATTTCCTGACCCAGATACTCCATGCCCATGAGCTGCTGCTGCGGCATATCGTAAAAGTCTTTTACAATGCCTAGTTCGCCGTAGTTTTCGTCTACCACCTGGTAGCCGATTACATCATGGAAATAAAACTGGCCATCTTCCAGGTCGGGCAGTTCGTCGAGCGGCAGGTACAGGGCTGTGTTGCGCAGTTTTTCAGCCTGTTCCATGGTTTTAACTTCTTCAAACCTGATAATGAAACGGCCTTTCTGCTGCGGCTCCATGTTTTCAATAAAAAAAGGAATCAGTCTTCCTCCTTGTTCGAGAAAGACTGATTCCAGATCATCATAATCTTCGGGGTAGTCCACGTCGAAAAACGCCACTACCTGCCCTTTCGTGCCATGGGTCTTGACGATATATCCTAACAGGAAGCAGTCATCAATATGCATGGCAGCTTAATTATGCTTGTTCTTCAGTTGTTGCTTCGCCTTCGGCAGGAGCCTCAGCTTCAGCTTCAGCAGCAGGAGCGTTGGCAGCCACTTTAGCCGCTTCACGCTGACGGATAGCCTCAGCACGAGCTTCTTTCACTTTTGTTTCGGCTTCGAAAGCAGCTTTTTTGGCAGCTTCTTTTGTTGCGCCTAATGTCTGGCGCTTGCTTTCGATCTTAGCGTCTTTAACCTCTTTCCACTCAGCAAAGCGGGCATCAGCAGTTTCTTGCGTAATAGCGCCTTTTAATACACCAATTTGCAGGTGTTTTCTGAACAGGATACCGCTGTAAGAAAGCATCGCTTTTACAGTGTCAGTAGGTTGTGCTCCGTTCATCAACCACTGGAACGCTTTTTCTTCGTTGTAGTCGATAGAAGCAGGGTTTGTGTTTGGGTTGTAAATACCCAGTTTCTCGATAAACTTACCATCACGTGGTGATCGAGCGTCAGCAATTACGATATCATAGATTGCTGCTTTTTTGCGGCCTCTGCGGGCCAGTCTGATTTTTACTGCCATTTTGTTAGTTAAGTAAGGTCGGCGGAACCCGTCCGCCATTTTTTAGAACCGCAAAGGTAGTGAAAAATGCGGCGAATTTCCAAATTCTTGGGAATCATTATGCTGTGAACGGAAAAAGAAGAAGCGTAAAGATTTAACGTCATAGCTGATCTTAGTCTACAAAGGTTTCTTTTATCACATGCTTACATGCTGCTACTTCTGAAGTGTTCAGGTTACCTAAAGTTTTCAGGATGCGAACTTTGTCGATGGTTCTTATCTGGTCGATTACTACCCACCCCAGTTGGTTATTATGCTTCACTTTTACGCGAGTTGGATAACTGCGACTTTGGGTAGTCATCGGGGCGATAACTATTGTTTTTAGATTATGATTAATTTCATTTGGAGAAATTACAACACAAGGTCTGGTCTTTTTAATCTCACTGCCAATGGTTGGGTCTAAGTTCACCAGCACAATATCATATTGACTTATTTCCATTCGTCAAAGCTTTCATCGCCAAACATATCGTCAATCAGGAGCTGATCATCGTTATTTTCTTGCATTTCTTTAAAAGCCTTGTCCCATCCTTTTCTTGGTTGCTCTATTGGCTTAAGAATAATTTGCCCTTTTTCCAGAATTAGCTCAACCTTATCTTTAATGTTATACCTCTCCAAAATAGACTTCGACAACCGGAGCCCTTTCGAATTCCCTATTTTTATAATTGATACTTCCATAGCCCTGTTTGGTAATGTAATCACAAAGTTATTACATCAACGATTCGTAGCAAGTTAAAGTTCTGTGAATTAAAGATACCAATGGCTCGTGTAGCCGCAGCCGAACCTAAGGTCTTTCTATTCTTCTTTTGCTTCTGATCCTTCGATGCTAGCTAATGTATAGGTATCAATGAGCTCTCTGCACTTCCTAAGTATATCGGCTTTAAATATTTTATTAATCTCGTCGAACTCTTTCTCAAATTGGATAAACTTTTCGATATCCCATTGAAGCCGTCCCGTTCCTATTGGCAAGTCATTTGTGTTTGTGTCATACTCCCGGAAAATGCTCATGTCTACTTCATCAGTCTTTTTGTAAGGTTCTAACCAGCTGATGATTTGATTCATTTTATAAACTCCAAGGGGCATAGCAACCTGGTTTAACAAGGGGCATAGCAACCTGGTTTAATATGATAGCTTTTGCGTTGGAGATTATCTTATGAATAAACCGTTGCCTTTCCTTTTGTTCTGGAGTCATGGGAGTAGGTAATGTGATGCAGCCTGACTTAAAGCTAACCCGCAAATCAGCCTTTTATCATTACAAAGCCAATTTTACGCGCTATCACGGGCTTTCAGTTAAAGTAAATAGCTTCAAGCCTCTAGGCATATGATTTATCGAAACTTTTCCTAAACCGCAATTTCTTCCTCGGCATATTTTGTACTTTGCAGCCTGAACCTGCTGTACCCCATGCTCCGTTACCTGAAATCTTCTTTCTGGTCTTTCTGCTCCATCTTTATTCGAACCATCGGGAGCCTGGGCATCAACAAACTTATTGCTTTGTATTACGGGCCAAACGGCATTACCTTATATGCCCACTTCCAGAACCTGGTTTCTATTGTGACCACGGTGCCAGATGGCGGCATCAACATCGGCACCATTAAGTTTTTGGCAAATCAGGACCCGGATTCGCAACAGTACCGACAGTATTTCTGGGCGGGCATCTGGCTGAACCTGCTGTGTGTGGCGCTGGCGCTGGCACTTATCTTTTCTTTTTCGGATTATTATTTAGGCGTTTTCCTGGAAGAAGTGGGCCTGCTGCAGTGGTGGTGGATCGCGGGTTTCGGAGGGGGCAGCCTGCTCCTGACGTACAACCTGTTTCTGCAGGCCATGCTGCTCTCGAAGCGGGTGCTGCAGTGGCATGTGGTGAGCACCAGCACTATGAGCCTGGCTGGTTTGGCCGTAGTGTATTTTTTTGGCGGGAAACTTTCGGCTGGCATGCTGCTGCCTTTGCTGCTGGCAGCGCAGTGTTCCACATTTTTCCTGATGCTGCCGGTGCTTACTTTTAAAAAGCTGATTACCAGCTTCAGGCTGGTAAAGGTGCCGCAGCCTGTGTACCTCGAAATAGGAAAATACATGGTGATGGCACTGAGTGCGGTGGTGTGCCTGAAACTGACAAACTTCTTCGTCAGAGATTTCGTGATTGGCCGCCTCGACTTGTATGAAACCGGCCTTTGGCAGGCGGTCGTGCGGGTATCGGAAAATTATACGCTTGTCTACACATCTGTTATAGGTATGCTGTACTACCCGCGCATGGCGGCGCTGATAACCGAGCAGGATGTGCTGCGCCGGTATGTGCGATCTACGTTTTACCTGGTTATGCCTGCCATTGCGATAGCGCTGCTGCTGGTGTACCTGCTCCGCGAATGGGTGCTGCTGCTGCTTTTTAACCAGGATTTTGTGGTGGCCGAATATTTGTTTAGTTACCAGCTGCTCGGCGATTTTTTTAAGATGTGGAGTATTGTGCTCACCAACCTGATGGTGGTGCGGGCGCATGTGCGGCTTTACATAAGCTGGCAGATAATTACGGCACTTTTTTACATGGTGCTGGTGTATAATCTGGTAGAACCTTTCGGGCTGGAAGGCATTACCATAGCGCATGCCATTCGGTATGGCGCTGTGCTGGTTTTTAGTATGGTCTATTATAACAAATACATCCGCTTATGAGCCAACTGCCGCTGGTTACCATCATCTGCCTGTGCTACAACCACCAGCGTTTTCTGCACGAAGCCCTCGACTCGGTGCTGGCACAAACCTACCCGAACCTGGAGCTGCTGGTGGTAGACGATTGCAGCACCGATAGCAGCCCCGCCATCATACAGGATTACTGCAGCCGGTTTCCGCAGCTCCGGTTCATCAGCACGGGGCATAACAGGGGCAACTGTGCCGCTTTTAACATGGCCTGGCGCGAAGCTAAAGGCGAGTTTATAATTGATTTTGCCACCGACGATGTGCTGCTGCCAGAGCGGGTGGCGGAGCAGGTAGCAGCTTTCCGGAAGCTCGACAGCACATATGGTGTACTCTATTCCGATGCCGAGTATATAGACGATAACTCCCGCCACCTCAGCTACCACTGCCACCGCGACAAAAACCGGCAGGTAACATCTTTTGCTCCCTCCGGCGATGTGTTTGCAGCTATGCTGGAGCGGTATTTTATTTGTCCGCCTACCATGCTCATGCGACGGCAGGTGCTGGAAGAGTTGCAGGGCTACGATGAAACCCTGGCCTACGAAGACTTCGATTTCTGGGTACGCTCCAGCCGTAGCTATAAATACTTTTTCCTGGATAAAGTCACGACCAGGCGGCGAGTGCATAACAGCTCCTTATCGAAGAGTTGGTATAGCCCTGGCAGCAGGTTGTTGAGTTCCACGGTGCGTGTCTGCGAAAAAGCAAAGCTCCTGGTGCGAACACCAGCGGAGCGTGCAGCACTGGCAAAACGGCTGGAGTATGAGGCGCGGCAGGCATACTTTACCGCCAATTACAAAGAGGCACATGAGTTGCTTTTGCTGCTGCAGCAGGTAGCGGGTTTATCGGCTGTGTACAAACTGATCTTTTTCCTGAATAAGCGCAAAGTGAATTTAACGTTTGTGCGCCGCCTATACCAGGCGCTCCGGCAACGCTGATCTACCAAACTCACCAAGCATATTCGAGCACCGGGAAATAGTATTTTCTGAAATAAATTCACCTGTAAAGCCTTCGCAACCCTTGAGCAAAAAAGTGCATAATGCCTTTTGAAGGGCGAATTCATTTGAATAATTTGGTTAATGTGCTAATACAATAATGTGGTAATGTGCTTGTGTCGCAGGTAGCAAGAAAGACCTCGCAGCTCCTGCGAGTGTCTGGGCGAAACAGGCTAAAGCTGAAGACTTAACAAACACTTCATTCGTGCGGCATGTAAAACCCTTGGATCCAAAAGCACCAAAAACCCTCTGGAGGGCATTTTCATTTGAATAATTGAGGAAAACTGCCTTTTATACTGTTTCCAGAACCCAGCGCTACAAGAAAACTAACTTTGTTGACCGTCCTGCGTTTTAATACTATAGAGTTTAACAAAAACCAACACAGATATGGACCGATTAGAATTAAAAGGCAAATGGAACGAGATGAAAGGCAAAGTAAAGCAAGCCTACGGCGACCTGAGCGACGACGATCTTCGTTATGAAGAAGGCAAAGACGATGAGCTTTACGGCCGTTTGCAACAAAAGACCGGCAAGACCCGCGACGAAGTAATTAGCTGGTTAAGAAGCTTATAAAATAACTTTATGCATAAACAAAAAAGGAAGCCCTTCTAAGAGCTTCCTTTTTTGTTTATGGTGGTTCTGAAAGGAATTATTCTAATGATTTTGGCCTTCAAAAGTTGTTTCGTGCTTTTTGTGCCAAGGGTAGTGACACATGGGATGCCTTAGAAAGCCTCCATAACCAGTGCAGCACCAAGGGCAGTGCCCTGTGCCGATTTACCTGCTCGCATACGTAGCTCCGGGAACGTTCTCTGCAGCAGAGCCATAAAAATCGGGTTTTTACTGAAACCACCATCTACGAGCAAAATGCTGAACCTGCCGATATCGCCTTCGGCAGCCAGCAAAATAGATTGAATTTGCTGCTCTACCAGTTCTGCTACCAGTTGGTGATAAGCTTTTTCGTAAGTGTCGTAAAGCGCTAGGTCGAGGTCTATTTTAACGGCAGTGGCAATTTTGTCTTTTACCAGCACTTCTGGTGTAGCGCCTGCTGCTGAATCCTTTCCGAAGTTCGCGGTCAGGCGTTCGTCGTAAATTACTTGTTTAAAATAATCGGCTGGTTTTTGGTAATGCTCGGCCAACAGCTTTACCTGCTCCTCGTGTGCATTACCAATAAACTTGCGCGATGCCTTTACCGGGTTTCCGGTGTAGGTCAGGTACTGCAGGCAATCCTGCTTTAGGTCAGAAATAGTAAGCGGTTTGTGTGAAAACGGATTAAGCGTAATGCCCCAGGTGCCTGTAGAGAGCAACAGGAAAGGCTCCTGGTACTGCTTCAGGTACGGAATTAGTGCAGACGAGCTGTCGTGCAGCCCGAGTCCGGCTTTTATGCTTTTGCCCCTGAACGTAATCTCGAAAGGTTGCTCATGCGAGCGCAGCGGTGGGAACAGTTGGTCCAGTCCTTCTGCTTTTACCCAGTCGTGGTACATTTTCTTTTCGAAGCTCCAGAGGGCGGTGTGGCAACCAAGACTGGTAAAGTCTGTTGCCAGTTGGCCAGTAAACAGGTACGAAATGTATTGTGGCAGGTGTATGGTATGTGCTATTTCTTTAAAAACCTCAGGCTTGCCATACTTTAGCCAGTAGAGCTGCAAACCAGAGTTCAGCATGCCTAAAGCGGGAGAGGAGGTTTGAGCTGCTACCAGCAGTTTGTCGCCGTAAGCATTGTAAAACTGCTTTTCTAACTCCTCCGGAAATGGCTTCAGGTAATTGTAGAGTGGTGTTACAGGTTCGCCGTGGCTGTTCAGGTGCACCAGGCTGGCACCGTAGGTGGTAAAATTAACCGCTTTTACATCAAAGTTCTGGTCGGCCTCCAGGGCTTGCCAGGTAGTGCGGAGCCAGTTTGCCAGCGCCGTTAAATCTTCCCCGCTGTCTCCGTCATCATCTGTCACTTCTTTAAAACTCATTTCATCATCTTTGATGATCTGGTAATGCTGGTCAAACAGAAGAAATTTCTTGTTTGTTTTACCTATATCAAATACTGCAACACAAGGCACCATAACATGTTAATAAAAATGTAAAAAGAAAAATTTCAACCAGCCAGAGGCACATGCCCCGGCTGGTTGAAATATAAGAATTTGATTTATTTAAATGGAAAGAAGGCTGTATTACAAACCGGTGGCAAACGATTTTGCGCCACGCTGGCTTACAAGCTGCTCTCTTATTTTTGATTCGCGGTAAAAAGCAACCGGGTTCAGGGCAGCACCAGCCTGCTGACGGGCTTCTGCTAACAAAGCGCGTACATCGGTACGGTAGGCATTCTGCATAATTTCCTGTGCCAGGGTCGCGTCGTTTTCTGCCTGTGCTTTTTCAAGGGCAGGTCTGTCTATAATCAGGGCTTGGGCATACGCAATTTTAATGGCCTCTACAGATTGCAGCAAATCTTCCAGCGGGTCTTTAATGTTGTGGCTCGCATCAATCATCCAGCTCAGTTCCGGGTTTTTAATCTCGGGGCTCGACATGCCTTCTACCAGTTCGTTAAAGATCAGGAACAGCTGGTATGGCTTAATAGAACCTACTGTCAGGTCATCGTCGCCGTATTTGGAGTCGTTGAAGTGGAAACCGCCCAGCTTGCCTTCCATCAGGAAGCGCGACACGATCTGCTCGATGTTGGTGTTTGGCAGGTGGTGGCCCAGGTCAACGAGGCCAACCGCTTTCTCACCGAGTTTGTTGCAGAACAGGAGCGAAGTACCCCAGTCAGCAATTACGGTAGAGTAGAAGTGCGGCTCGTATGGTTTGTACTCTACCAGCACTTTCCAGTCGGCTGGCAGCTCGGCGTAAATTTGCTGAATCGAATCTAACGTTCGTTCAAACATGCGCCTGAAATTTTGCTGACCCGGGAAGTCAGTTCCATCAGAAAGCCAGATCGTCAGAGCCTTAGAGCCTAGGTCAACTCCATGACGAATAACGTCGATGTTGTGCTGAATAGCCTGGTCGCGTACAGCTTTATCGGTGTGCGAAAGCGATCCGAATTTATACGATTCTTTCTGGTCGGCCTGGTCCTGGAATGTGTTGGAGTTAACGGCATCAAAGCCCAGCTCAAAAGAGGCCGCCAGTTGCGTAATGGCCTTCGGGTCTTTCGGAATATCCCAGGGAATGTGCAGGGAGATAGAGTTGCTGGACTGGTTAAGGGCATGCAGCAGGCCTACGTCTTCAATTTTCTCTTCGAGGCTGCGTGGCTCACCACCACCTGCAAAACGGCCAAAGCGCGTGCCGCCCGTACCCAGAGCCCAGCTCGGTATCGCAATCTGGAAAGCAGCGATTTTCTCCAGAATAGTTTTTACATCGTGCCCTTCGCCGCTTAATACAGCAGATAAGGCCTCGAATTTCTTTTTGTGCAGCGACTGGTTAGCCTGGTTATGCTGCTCAATCAATGATTTGTCTAGTATCATATTGTATAGGAAGTCAATGATAATTCGTATAAAATAAAAACAGACGGTTGCTCGGGTGTGGTTTTCGTATTCCACGTCCGGCACAACCGTCTGTTCTCAGACTTTTTTATAGTGGTGTAAAGCCAAATTCACGCTTATTCTAGAAAAGGACAAAAGACGTTAGACACAAAACACAAGATATTTACTTTACAAAGTCCTGTGTCTTGTGTCCTGCGTCTTATTAAATTATCTTAAAAAAGCAGCTGGTACGCCACCATCTACGTTCAGTACATTGCCTGTGCTCTTGCCCATCAGTCCGCCAACAAACACAAACACAGCGTTTGCAATGTCTTCTGCCAGAATTTCTTCGTTAAGCACAGTACGTTTTGCGTAATATGCCGGCAGTTCTTCTATACTGATGCCGTATGCTTTGGCACGGCCTGCAGCCCATCCGCTTCCCCAGATCTTGCTGCCACGAATTACAGCATCAGGGTTCACCACGTTTACACGAATCTTGTCAGGGCCAAGCTCGGCAGCCAACAGGCGCGACATGTGCATCTGAGCTGCTTTGGCAGTTCCGTAAGCCACGTTGTTCGGGCCGGAAACAATACCGTTTTTGCTCGCAATGTTAACGATGTCGCCACCAGTAGCCTGCTTGCGCAACACTTTTACGGCTTCTTTCGATACCAGGAACTGACCTTTAACCAGCACATCCTGCAGAATGTCGTAATCGGCTTCTGTGGTGTCGGTAATAGATTTAGAGATAGAAAGACCAGCGCAGTTTACTACTATGTCCACACCACCGAAAGCCAGGTTTGCTTTCTTAAAGGAGTCTACAATAGCCTGCGGATCGGTTACGTTAACAACGGCAGTAGCTACGATGTCTTTCGAGAATTTGCTTTCGAATTCTGCCTTTGCTTCTTCCAGCGCCTCAGCGTTCATGTCGGTAAGTACCACACAGGCACCTTCTTGGGCCATTTTCTCGGCAATGGCTTTGCCTATACCACCAGATGCTCCTGTTACCAGCGCAATTTTACGCGACAGGGCTTTCTCCTTTGGCATACGCTGCAGCTTTGCTTCTTCGAGCAACCAGTACTCTATGTTAAAAGCTTCCTGCTCCGGCAAACCCTGGTATTCAGAAATTGCCTCAGCTCCCTTCATTACATTAATGGCATTGATGTAGAACTCGCTCGACACGCGGGTTGTCTGCTTGTCTTTCGCAAACGAGAACATACCAACACCCGGGTAAATAATGATTACCGGGTTCGTGTCTCTAACAGCTGGGCTGTTATGGTGCTTGCTGCGCTCGTAGTAAGCTGTGTAATCGGCGCGGTAGGCTTCGAACTGGTCTGCCAGCTGTGCTTTTACAGCCTCGGTGTCAGAAAGATCTGCGTCAGGAGCGAGGTTCAGTACAAGCGGACGAATTTTAGTACGCAGGAAGTGGTCCGGGCAGCTGGTTCCGAGTGGAGCCAGTTTGTCAAGGTCGTTGCTATTGATATATTCCAGCACGCGCTCATCGTCGGTGAAATGACCGATCATACGGTTCTGGCTGGAAGTGAAGCCTCTCAAAATTGGAATCAGGGTACTGGCTTTTTCCAGGCGCTCCTCTTTTGGCAGCGACTCTATTTTAGCGCCGCCAAATACAGGGCGGTTTTTGCCGAAGTTATCGTTGAGGTACTCTGATGCACGCTCAATAGTATCTAGTGTGTTTACATAGCTCTCGTAAGCCGTGTCGCCCCAGGTAAACAGGCCGTGGCTTCCCAGAATAAGGCCGGTAATGCCCGGATTCTCCTGAACTGTTTTTTCTAACAGAAGACCCAGGTCGAAGCCCGGCTTTTGCCATTTCACCCAGGCGAGTTTGCCACCAAACAATTCTTTGGTTATTCTCTCGCCATCTTTAGAAGCGGCAATAGCAATAATAGCATCCGGGTGCAGGTGGTCGATGTGCTTAAACGGCAGGAAGGCGTGCAGCGGCGTGTCGATAGACGGCGCTTTGGAGTCGAGGTCGTAGATGCAGCGGTTAAAGAGCGCTACCATTTCATCTTCGTGCTCCAGGCCACGGTACACGTTTTTCAGGCTGTGCAGCTTTTCGAGGTAAAGACCTGCCAAGCCACTTTTCTTTAAAGTACCCAGGTCACCACCAGAGCCTTTTACCCACATCACATCTACGTCGTTACCTGTAAGAGGGTCTTTCTCAACAGTTTTGCAGCTGGTATTACCGCCGGCATAGTTCGTCAGGCGCAGGTCGGCACCTAATAAATTAGAGCGGTAAATAAGTAATCCAACCTGATCATCGCCAAAAGACTTAGCAACCTCTTCATCCCAAAGGTAACTTACGTACTTATAATTTGTTGTGGCAACAGAGTTTTCCATCTTTAAAAAAAATTGGTATATGTCCTATTTAAACTTTTGTTTGCTATTCTTCTGGAATAGTGGAGAGTAACTTTAGATATTAGTTTATGATAATCAAAATTATGTAATTGAATTTCAGTTCCTATCCTGTACTATCCTGTGGTTCAGCTAATAAATGAACGGTCGTTTAGCTATTTTGGCATGAGCAGCTAACTATTTGCTGTTGCTGCCAAAACACGTGTAAGTTACTAAAAATTATTTACTGATAAATAATGAATTTACATATACAGGAGTAGTTGTAAGCAAAGCTGCTATAATAAATTCAGCAACTAACAGATGAAAATGCTTCTAAATGCGCTGTTAAAGCACATTTAGAAGCATTATTAATTTGGCAAAGCTCCTAAGCCAGTTATTCTGCCAGATAATTTCCAAAGCCTACCACTACAGTGGAGAGAATTACTGTCGAGATCCCCAGGATAATGGCAAACATGGTTTTTCTGCTGGCTCCTTTCCACTCTTTTAGGTAGATACCCCACAAGTTGCTGATGATAATGATAAAGGCCATGTGAAGGGTCCAGCTGGTAAAGCCGACGCCCGACTGTGCAAAGAGGCTTTCGCCCATACCGTAAAAAAAGAACTGCAGGTACCATGTAATGCCAGCCAGAGCCGAGAAAAAGTAGTTACGGAGCAGTGGTGTCTGTTTATTTGTATAATCAGACCCGCTTTTGTTCTTGAAGTTAAGGTAAATGCACCAGATAAAGTTAGTGGTTAAGCCGCCCAGCAAAATCACTACCAGCACCGGGTTGTTTTGCCACAACGGGTCTATACCGGTTTCTACTGTAGCCTCTGCTATTGGTTTGCCGGTAGCATACCCAAAGGCCATAAAAGCGCTCAGAATACCGGAGAAAGTAGCCACCAGCAATCCTTTAGAGAAATTAAACTCCTTGATGCTCTCTTTTTTCTGCTCCGCAGGCATTTCCTGCTCTTTCATGGTGCCGGCCTTACCGCAAATGGCAATGCCTACCAGGCACAGGAAAACACCGAATAACGTAACCTGCCCTGACATGGTGCTGAATATCTCAGAGATCGTTTTCTCATTGCCCTGGCTGCCGAAAATCTCATAGAAAATTGGCGGGATCAGGGTGCCGAAGGCAGAGCAGTAGCCCAGTGCAATGGCCATACCCAGCGACAGACCAAGGTAACGCATTGATAACCCGAAGGTCAGCCCCCCTATGCCCCAGAGCAGGCCCATCAGGTAGGTGTAAAAAAGAGTTGAGGTTTCTGCGTTGGCCAGTATTTCAAGATAGCCCGGGGCGGTGAGCCAGGCACCCAGCGGCGGCACCAGGAGCCAGGAGAAAATGCCCCCAACAATCCAGTAACTTTCCCAGGACCATTTTTTTACTTTGTTGTAAGGGATATAAAAACTGCCAGATGCAGCACCACCTATAAAGTGGTAGAGGAGACCTAAAATAACTTGCATGTACGTTGAGCTGGTTTATAAAATATAATTGTGTTGTTCTGGCCTTGGTCCCTGCTGGTATAAAAAGTATGTATACTCACCAGCAGCGCAAGGTTTTCGCCGACCTGCTGGGAGAGCAGGATTAAATTGCTTTTTGCAATTATACTAAAGCTATTAAACCTGCTCCTGGTAGTACAGAGCCTGAGACGCATGACTTTGGACAAAAGAAAGGGCTAAGATAAATTCTTTTTTTATAGAATTCAGCTCAGCCTTCTTCTATGATAATTATGTATTATGAAATGCTAAAATATTATAACGCGAAATTGGCACCTTTTTAAGTGATGTTTAGTTTTCTGCCTCTTGCTCATCTTTGGTATTTATCCAGAAAGGAGCCGTCAGGAACCACCGCCAGGGCCAGGCTAATGTAAGAAATTAGTTTTAATATAATATGCATGATGCGTAAGGTTAAGAAGTTAAACGAAACCGGCGACCGCAACCTGATCTGGCTGCCATATGGCCTTCTTCTGATAAGGCTTGCTTACAACAATATAAAGCGCAGCCGCAATAAAACAGCCCGGCAGACCCAGGAAGAAAACATCGATATACTGGAAGAAGTTAAGCGACAGGCACACCGCAAAGATGCCCAACCAGATTACAGCAGCGGCTATGTTAAAATACGTTTTGGTTACTATATGCTCCTGCTCGTACCCATTTATAACATCCAGTTGGTTGGCAAGGGTTTTCTTCATTTTGTATCCGGCTAAAGGTTATTTTATGTGTAGATAAACCTGAAGTATAAAGAACCAAATATGCTATTAGGCCTAAAACTAATGGTAGTTAAAAATAGTAATACAGTAAGCTCTCAAAAGAAAGGTAATTGCAGTATTCATTGTCTTAGAAAAACAGCAGTATCGGTTCAAATTTAAAAATAGGAAGGAAATTAAAGCTATGTATCCAGTGGTGTCCTGTATGGGAAAGCTTTTTAGAGAAGAGTTGTCGCAAAACAGGCTACAGCAACCTTACAGATTGGTTTAGCTGATCTGGTATATAAAGTGTGCTAACCAACAGCTTATACCCAAAGCCTTAGACCTAAAAACCCAAAAGAACCTCCGGAAGGCCAAAAGCATTAGAATAATTGCGATCTTTTAGGAGGTTCTTCTTCGATGCCAGCGCCGGGAGGAGGCGTATTGCAGAGCAGAGGCAGAAACATTGTTGTGTCCTGTTGGAGCAGTAGGTTATGACCTGTTTTAAGTTCGTGCAGCATGCCAATTCATACGGTCGCTCAAAAATATTGTACCTGCAAGTCTTGGAGGCCAATGGGTAATTTCGGGTGTACGATAAAGTGCACAAAGTCATATTGACATTGCCCCATGGTTCGGGAGCAATTATTCAAATGAAAAAGCCCTTCCGAAGGCTTTTTTAGATGTTAGATATTAGAATCTTATAGTCCTTACACCAAGAATTCACAGGATGTATGGATTCTCAGGATTGTCGTAGCATAAGATGTAACGCAGCCTTCAATAATTTCTAATATTTAATTTGGCGAAGCTCCCAAGCAATTTATTTATGATGGAATAACTGTAAGCGGCGTAGCGCCATCAAACACGAGTTCATTAATTAAAAACTTCCTGAAAAGCTTGTCGGTAAGCGAGCGGGAGCCTTTCTGAACAACCAACATAGCGTCGTTGTTCTGCTTCACGTAATTTTTAATTTCATCGAAAGTATTTTCGCCTTTAAATATTTGGAAGGAAGAGGGAATGTGCCCCTCATAATTATTTCTCAGCCTGGTCAGGTAGGTAATGCTTTCTTCCTCTATGTCTTTTGAAGCTACCACAGATATAAATTCTACCTGCGTTATACTGTCTTTAAATGTGGACAGAAAACTATTAAAGGCTATCACATTAAGAGGGTATCGGTAACTCAAGGCAACGATCAGTTTTTTCGGAACAAGGGTGCTTGTTTGTTGAGGGACCGTAATTATAGGGCAATTTAGTTCTTCAATAAGTTGGATGGCAGTACTGCCAATAAAGATTTGCTTTAAAAGGCCTGTTCCTTTTAGCCCAACCAGAACAAGGTCGTTAGAGTCTGGCGTATGTAATTCTGACAAAGAAAGCAGCAAACTTTTTTCAGAAACCAGGTACGTTATATTTGCTGGTGTCGAGATTGCTTCCTGAGCCAGCTTTGTAAGGTTAGTTAGTGCTTCTTCTTTCTCTATGGCGTTTATTTGTTGCCTGCTTTCACTGTCAGTAAAAGCAGGTATTAAGCCGGGCACTTGGTGTACTAACAAAAGGTCTGCCTGTATCATCTTACTCCATTTGCCGGCAAGTTTTAAAAGCGTTTGTGAGTAAGGCGAAAAATCAATCAGTACGATTAATCTTGTTCTCATGCGTCTTCTTTTTAAATGGTTGGACCTGATCTGATGCACGTCTTGCTGGCTTTTATGCCGTTGTGCAGAGCTGTCGTTTTGATCCGCGGCACAGATGCCCGGTATAGTGCGGCTGGTTTGCCGGCTGGCAAACCAGCCGCACTTCTTGTAAAGATATTGAAAACTATAAGAATGTCAATTCCGAAACAGGCTAAACGAGTTTACATTTTACCAGGTTTTAAGATAAGGCTTAAAGCTGAAACCTGGAAAGGAAGCAGCGCTATACAGTTGTAATTTATCTTATTAGGCAGCTGCTGAGCTTTAGCTTCAATGTTTCATAGTCTGAAATCAACAATTCGACACGCAAACTAGTCAGATGAAAAATGCTTCCGGAAGGCTATTTTCATCTGACTAGTTTGAGGTCAGGATAATCGAATGAATTCTTTAACCAGGAGTTATAAATCCTCTACGCCGGCAAGCGTCAGGAAGAAGGCGTATTGCAGGGCTGTTTCTTTATAAGGTCTGAAACGGCCGGAAGCACCGCCATGGCCTGCCTCCATGTTGGTGTGGAGCAGCAGGATGTTGTTATCTGTTTTGAGTTCGCGCAGCTTGGCTACCCACTTGGCCGGCTCAAAGTATTGCACCTGCGAGTCGTGGAGGCCGGTGGTGACGAGCATGTTCGGGTATTCTTTGGCTTCTACGTTGTCGTAAGGCGAGTAAGACAGCATGTAGTCGTAGTACTTTTTATCGGCGGGGTTGCCCCACTCATCAAACTCACCGGTTGTGAGCGGAATGCTGGTGTCGAGCATGGTGGTTACCACATCTACAAACGGAACAGCGGCATGTACACCTTTATATAAATCTGGGCGCATATTTACCACAGCACCCATCAGCAGGCCTCCGGCACTACCACCTTGCGCAAAGAGCTTGTTTGTGTTGGTGTATTTCTGCTCGATCAGGTACTCAGAACAATCTACAAAGTCGGTAAAGGTGTTTTTCTTTTTGAGCAATTTACCATCTTCGTACCACTGGCGCCCCATTTCCTGCCCACCCCGAATGTGCGCAATGGCATATACAAAGCCCCGGTCGAGCAGGCTCAGGCGGGTGGCGTTAAAGCTGGGGTTCATAGTAATGCCGTAGGAGCCATAGGCGTAGAGCAGCGTCGGGTTGTTGCCATCGAGCTTCAGGCCTTTGCGGTATACCAGCGAAATCGGAACTTTGGTGCCGTCTTTGGCAGTGGCATAAATGCGTTTGGCTTCGTAGTTCTCCTTATTAAAATCGCCGACCACTACCTGTTCTTTCAGCAGCGTTTTCTTTTTCGTCTGCATATTAATGTCGTAGGTAGAGTTGGGCGTAGTAAGGGAACTGTAGCCGTAGCGTAGCACCTGGCTGTCGAACTCTGGGTTCATGCTGATGTTGGCCGTATAAGTTTCTTCCCCGAAATCTACATAATAATCGGTTTTGGGATCGTTCCATTTTTTAATGCGTAGCTGCGTGAGGCCATTTTTGCGCTCCTGCAGCACCAGGTACTCCTTAAAAATCTCTGTTTCTTCCAAGAAAACATCGGCACGGTGTGGTATCACATCTTTCCAGTTGGCTTTGCCGGTGTTGGTTACTGGCGTCTGCACCAGCTTAAAATTGGTAGCACCATCTTTGTTTGTTCTGATGTAGAAGTTGTTGCCGAAGTGGTCTACGCTGTACTCCAGGCCGCGCTCCCTTGGCTGAATAACTTTAAACGAGCTGTTGGGTTTAGCGGCATCCACAAAACGGAACTCCTGCGCCATGGTGCTGCTGCTGCCGATGATGATGTACTTCTCCGATTTGGTTTTATATACAAAGGTGCCGTAGGTTTCGTCGGCCTCGTGATACACTTCTTTGTCCTGGGAGCTGGGGGTGCCCAGGGTGTGGCTGAAAATCTTGAAAGAGCGCAGGGCCGCATCTTTCATGGTATAAAAGATCGTTTTGTTGTCGTTGGCCCACACAGCGCTGCCAGTGGTGTTGGGTATGCGGTCGGGGAGCAGCTGGCCGGTGCTGAGGTCTTTTATCCGTAGCGTGTATTGGCGGCGGCTCACGGTGTCTTCGCCAAAAGCCAGCAGGCGGTTGTCGGGGCTAACGCTCATGCCTGCCGCTGCATAGTAGCTGTTGCCTTCGGCACGTTCGTTGGCGTTTAGCGTTATCTCCTCGCTGGCGCTCAAAGCTCCTTTTTTGCGGGCATAAATCGGATACTCCTTACCGGCTTCGTAGCGGGTATAATAAAAGTAGCCGTTGCGCTTGTACGGCACCGACTCATCGGTCTGCTTTATACGGGCCACAATTTCGTCGAACAGCTTTTGCTGCAGCGCCTCGGTGTGCGCCATTATCTTTTTGGTGTAGTCGTTCTCTTCATTCAGATAATCAATTACATCGGGGTTCTCGCGCTCATTCAGCCAGTAATAATTATCGGTGCGGGTATGGCCGTGGGTGGTAAGCGTTTTAGGCTTCTTATCGGCAGTAGGCGGTTGAGGTGCCTGCGAGGTTGCTTGTGCCGTGGCAGTCTGTTCTGCGGTTGCTGTGGTGGTAGTGTCGCCGGAACTATTGCTGGTGGAGCAGCCGGAGCTACCCATGAGGCAGGCAGATAAGAGGGCTGTAGCGCCAGCCAGTGGTAAGTTAATTTTACTCATAGATGTAGATTTGGAATGGATGTAGTTTAGTAGAAGATAAATTTAGCCAAAATTGTGCGGTAGCCAAACAAGTTTTGTCTCTCATGCACTATCCCACTTTTGTCATCCTGGAAGGGTCTTGTGGGCGAGATCCAGAAGCAATGGCTCTTGGCTTTGCAGTCTAAGTTCACATAGCGGCTGTTCTTTCTTCGATAGCAGCAGGTTACTATTTCATTGCCTAAGTCTTTGTTCTTTTTGTCTTGATACAAAAAGAACCAAAAAAATCAAGAAAATAAAAATCGAGAACCCCTTCCCCCACTCGCTGAACGCTCAAACAGTTTATTTTCATTTTGTGCACCTGGCTAAGGTGTTAAACGTGTAGCTACTTGCCGAAATAAATTTGGGTTAAATATACAGCGTTTGCTTAGTAATGTAAGCTTAGGTAAGTAGTTAACTTTATAATTATCCTAATGAAAACAGCCTTCCAAAGCTTTTTAGCCAATTTCATGTCAAGGCCTTACTGGTATTCCCTCATCCCAAAATCTTTAAATTTACAATCAGTAAATTTACCAAATCCAAAACCTTACATCTTCAGCTTGTTTGGCGGAAAACCGAAATGCTTTTTAAAGGCGGTGGTAAAGTGAGTGGCGTGTTTGTAACCCATTTGGCGGGCAATTTCGGCAATCTTGGTTTCGCGCAGCAGCAGTAACTCCCGCGACTGCTCCATTTTGTAGTTGTGCAGGTAACCAAATACAGTGCTGCCAAAAACTTCCTTAAAATGCTTTTTCAGGTTATACTCGTTCGTGCCTACCTGGTGGGCCAGGTCTTTAAGGGTAATAGACGAGTGGAGGTTTGTCAGTATAATATCTTTTACCTGCTGCATTTTCTCTACATCGTCTGCTTTCAGGCTTTTGTGTTCGGCCTGTGTTGGCTGTTGCCCGTGCTGGTCGAGTTGCAGCGCCAGCAGTTCTACCACCTTAGCCTCTGCAAACAGGCATTTGCAGTGCCCGCTAAACTGGCAGTTCAAAATCTCGAATAGCAGCGAAATAAGGCGGGGAGTAAGTGGCAGGTTGCTGCTGCTTAGCTGAGCATGCTTGTTGGTTGCCATAGCGTGCTGGAAGCTGGCATACAGCGGGTGGCTGGCAGGCAGGTACCGGAAAAAACTTTCTGGGCTGATAAAAATATCGAAGAACTCGGTCTCTGCTTCGGGCTGCCACTCTACCTGCAGGTGTTGCTGGGGTAGCAGGTACAGGTTATGCTGGTGTGCCTTTTGTTTGGCAAGCGGTTTTGTGGCACCAGGCACCGTATAGCTACGCTTGTTCTGCACAGAAAAAGCCATGTAAACACAAGGAGCATCCTGCGCCAGCACCAGCCTTGTTGGCGAAGAGAAGCAGCCAGCGGTATGCCGAAAGTAAATTCCTCTGGAGGCGTATTCGTACAGGCGGCCACCTTCAGAGAGCCGGAAACTCCTTTTTAGGCATTCATCGCCTTTGATACTGAATAACTTATCGAGGTGCCAGATGTCCTGCTGCTCTTCCGGAGTAAGAGCACACGCTTCTGAAAATTCTCCCTTAAACGTTATATTTTCTCCTTTGTGCGTCATTGTTATATCCGAGCAGGACTATATCTTTGCCAAAGTTAAATTATTTAGACTAATTTTAAATAGTAATATAAAACTTCTTTAAAAATGAAGCAAAATCTACTCATATGTTTTTTCATGCTGATTTTATCGGTGGGGGTACACGCTCAGCAGCGCCTCGTATCGGGTAAGGTAGCAGAGAAGGTAACAGGAGAGGCCTTGCCGGGTGTTACAGTTCGGGTAAAAAATGCCAACCAGGCCACCACCACCGATGCCGAAGGACGCTTTGCGCTTATGGCCGATGCGGGGCAGGTGCTGGTATTCTCCTCTATCGGGTATTCGCAGCAAGAACTGCCTGTTATGCCTAAAACCAGCACGCTTAGCATTGCCCTGGAGGTAAGCAGCAATAACCTGGCAGAAGTAGTGGTAACTGGGGCTCTGGGCATTAACCGTGCAGCCCGCGAACTAGGCACCTCCAGCGAGCAGCTGAACACACAGGAGGTGAATCAGGGAAAAGTCGTGAACCCTATATTAGGACTGGCCAGCAAAGTATCGGGCCTGCGCATTAACATGTTCGATAGCAAGGTAGACCCCGATGTGCAGGTGAACCTGCGTGGTATACGCTCGCATACTGGCAACAACGCGCCTTTATATGTAGTGGATGGTGTGCCTATTCCGGATATTAACAGATTAAACCCAAACGATATTGAAAGTGTGAACGTGCTGAAAGGGGCCAACGCAGCTGCTATTTACGGCTCAGACGGTGTTAACGGTGTGCTCATGATCACTACCAAGAAAGGCCGCGCCGGCGCTCAGAGCATCAGCTTCAACAACACAACTACTATCGAAACAATTGCCAGGCTGCCAGAGCAGCAGGCGGAGTTCGGACAAGGCATGAACGGAGTTTACGATCCGTTGCAGTACCAGTCGTGGGGGCCGCGGTACGATGGAGAAATCAGGCCGGTGGGTGCAACCCTGGCCGATGGCTCCGTCTGGCAGCTCCCTTATTCGGCTGTAAAAGATGGCCGTAAAAAGTTCTTCGATACAGGCATTACCACCCAAAATGACCTCTCATTTGCCGGTGGCGACGATAATTCTACTTATTATTTTTCTTTGCAGGATGTGCTGACAAAAGGCATCGTACCCGGCGACGAAAACCGCAGAACCGGTGGCCGCTTTAACGGTTCCCGTACCTTTGGCAGACTCAGCACCTCGTATAACCTGAATTACGTTTTCAACAAAAACGATGTAACGCCAAGCGAGCCCTGGTCTACGGTGTATCGCCTGCCCGCCAACATTCCGTATGAGCAGGTAAGCGATTGGCAGAACACGCTTTATGCCAGCCCGAACTACTGGTTCAGCACCAACCAGCCTAACCCGTACTTTAACGCTGCTAACCAACGCACTGTAACCGACCAGCAAACCTTTAACGGGAACATTGAATTTAACTACGAAGTAGCTCCCTGGATGCGTATTATCTACCGTGCAGGTGTATATAGCCGTATGGCAGAAAGCCGGGCAACTGTGGGTAAGTACACCTACACCACAGCTGGCCGCACCAACATTCCGGGTAGCGTAAACGATGGCTCCAGCAATTTCCGCCGCCTCAACAGCGACCTTATTTTTAACTTTGAGAAAGAGTTTGGCAAGTTCAGTACCCGTTTGCTGCTGGGTAACAACATCCGCGCCGACCAAACCAAAAACGTGAACCTGAGCGCCTCGGCCCTGGTGGTGCCCGACCTTTTTAACCAGAACAACCGCACCGGCCAGTTAGGTGGTACTTCCATGATTTCTGAGGAAAGAAGGTTTGCCGGATACGGCGAGTTTACAGCCGGCTACGATAATTACCTGTTCCTGACATTTACCGGGCGGCAGGAGTCGGTATCGGTGCTGAGCCCGGAGAACCGGAATTACTTTTACCCTGGCGTAAGTGGCTCGTTTATTTTCAGCGATGCATTCAGTGGCCTCAGAAACAGCAATTTCCTGTCGTTTGGTAAAGCCTATATCTCTTACAATAAAACCGGAAACGTGGTGGTTAGCCCATACCAGCTGCAGAACGTGTACAGCCAGACCAACGGCTTTCCGTACGGCAACCTGCCTGGTTTCAGTTTGGGTGTATCAGATGCCAACCCCGACCTGAAGCCGGAATTTGTGAAATCGTTTGAAGTGGGCACGAAACTCAGCTTCCTGAACAACCGCCTGAACCTGGGGGCCGCTTTTGTGCATGCTAAAACAACAGACGGCACCATCCAAGCCGACATATCGGCTGGCTCCGGGTTTACCTCGGCCTGGGTAAACGCTTTTACGGCTGTTAACAAAATTTTAGAGTTAGATTTAAGTGCCGACGTTATCCGGAGCAAAGACCTGACCTGGAATGTGGGTGCCAACTTTACTTACCTTAAAAGCGAAGTGCAGGAAATATATGGCGATGTGCAGCAGCTGTTTCACTTCCGCCAGAACTACCTTATCGTAGGGCAACCTTACAACAGCTACATGTTTACCGACTATGGCCGCGATCCGCAGGGCCGCATCATTATTAACCCGGCTACCGGAAACCCTGCCAACACCTCGGAGCTTTACTACGGCGGCACCGGCACCCCGCCTTACCAACTTGGCCTTAACACCTCGGTTAGCTACAAAGGTTTTAACCTGGGAGCGCAGTTCGACTGGCGTATGGGTGCCGTGGTTTACACAGAGGCAGCTGCTCGCATGATTCAGGATGGCACCAGCCCGCTTACCACCCAGTATGGCCGCCAGCCTTTTGTTATACCGAACTCTGTTATCGAAACCTCACCGGGCGTATTTGTAGAGAACACTGAAATTATGACGCAAGGCGACCGCAATTACTATGCAAACTATGTCGCCAACGTGCAGTCTAACTACGCCGTTAGCGCTGATTTCTTTAAGCTACGCGAGCTTAGCCTGAGCTATACCTTGCCTGCCTCTGTGCTGGCAGGCCAGCGATTGCTAAAAGGTGCCACCATAGGCATAGTAGGTCGTAACCTCTTCTCGATCTGGGCGAAAGACAACATCTACAACGATCCTGAGTTTGTGTACGCCGGTGGTAGCAGCGAAGGCTACATGAGCTGGAGACACCTGCCGCCAACCCGAGTATTTGGTATTAACCTGGGAGTAACGCTATAAAAGCAGCAGCTGTAAACCCGGCCTTGTAGAGATTATTCTAATGAAAAAGGCCTTCTAAAGCTTTTAAGAAGGTTATAAGGTCAAGGGTTGAGGCTTTAAAAATATATTTTTCAGTTATCAGAATGAAAAGAGAATTAAAGATAGTAGTACTGGCGCTTGCTGCCACAGCCATAACAGCCTGCGATAAGTTCATGGATGTGAACGTGAACCCCAATGCGCCAGTAGATGTGCCCGTAGACCAGAAGCTGCCAAATGCGCTGGTGAAAACGGTTCACCTCGAAACCGGCGCACTAAACCAATTGGGCGCAGTCTGGACAGGTTATTGGGCCAAAGCCACCGACAGCCCTGGCATTACCAGCTTGTTCCGCCTCGAAGAAACATATGGTGTAGAAGCTATGTCGTTCGACCGCGATGGTCGCCCTATTTGGGAAGATACTTACACTACCCTCGTTAATTACAAAGACATAGAAACGCAGGCCACTGAAAACGGTGATCTGGCATATGCCGGTATCTCCAAAGTTATGCAGGGCTGGCACTTTATGCGCCTGGTAGACCTGTACGACAACGTGCCTTTTTCGGAAGCGCTTCGCGGAGGCAGGTATGCCACACCTCAGTACGAAGAAGGACAAACCGTATATGAAGGATCGATTAACCTGATAACAGAAGGTATCCGGAATATAAAAGAGGCCTCTGATTTATCTAAGAAACCGGCTGCCGATGATGTGATGTTCAAAGGTAACCTCACGCTCTGGATTAAGTTCGCGAACACTGTAAAATTGCGTGCGCTATTGCGGCAGAGCGAGCTTGGTAACACGGCCTATATTACCAGCGAGCTTGCAAAAATACAGCAGGAGGGAAGTGGCTTTTTAGGTGCTGGCGAGAGTGCTTTGGTAAACCCTGGCTACCAGGTAACGGCAGGCTTGCAAAACCCGTTCTGGGACATGTTTTACAAAAACCCGGTTGGGGCCCTAACCAGCGGCTACAACACCTTGCGCCCAACCGAGTTTGTGGTGCAGCAGTATCAAAACCGCCTCGATCCACGCCTGGCAAAGCTCTACAAGCCGGTAGGCGCCAGCTATAAAGGCGTGCCGCTTGGTCAGGTTTCAGGCGCAGCGTTTACCATGAGCAACACATCGGCTTTGTTAGGACCTGCCGAAAACGGGAACCAACCAGCAGGCCTTCTGAAAAGTGCGCAGCAGCCATCGGTGCTTCTGTCTTCTTCTGAGAGTTTATTTCTACAGGCTGAGGCTGCTGAGCGTGGCTGGCTAACCGGCGCACAAGATGCCTACGAAGCGGCCATAAAAGAGTCGTTTGCCTACCTGGGTGTGGAGGCAGCAGAGTTTACAGTTTATAATGCTTTGCCTGCCGTAAACTACACCCTCGCTCCAAACAAAATCGAGCGCATAATAGAGCAGAAGTGGCTGGCTCTTAACAGCATCAGCAGCATAGAGGCCTGGAACGATTACCGCCGCCTGGGTTATCCGGCTGGCATTCCGCAGTCGCTGCAGAGCCCATCTCCAAATCCCGCATTCAGACCTAAACGCCTGACCTACCGCCAGTCTGAGGTATACACGAACCGCGAAGAAGTTGCCAAGCAAGGTCAGATCGACCCATTCCAAAATGGTGTGTTCTGGGATAAATAAGTACAAAGTTAAACTGTGAATGATGGAAAACGCCGTTGCCTAGCAGCGGCGTTTTTTTTGTGTCTGTTAGAATTTACAGAAACTACTTCTTGTGAAATGAATTTTATCAGCAGCGTAATTTTTAAAGCAAGTAAATTTTGATAGGATGTTGCTCTGCCCAATGATTTGCCTATAGGAGAAGTGCCTATAATTTATTTTATTTAGGAATCTGAAGAAGTGCCTTTGCTTGCTATCTGTTTGGGAAGTAAAGTGAAACTACTTCCGGACATAGTGCAGATAAGTTGAATATTCGGTTTATCTGGTAGTTGTACCTAATGTGAGATGACGATAAAAAAGCTTCAAAAAATCAACCAATTCAGTAAACTCTGCAAAACTGAGATAAACGCTATTCTGACAAAGAAAGGGTATAAATTGACCAAAGAGGAAGATCATCCAGCATCCTTTGAGTCAAAATATTGGGTTTGGACTAACTACAGGACAAAACACTGTTACCGCTTTATTTGGGATGGTAAAAATGATTGGTTTAGTTTAGAAGAATCTCCATATATAAATGATCCAGAAAAGGTAGGTTGGGCGGATGTTATAGTTGTTGATTTTGAAGGACACGTCAGTAATTTAGATTATTGGAAGGAAATAATCAGGGAGATAACTTTTGAAATAGAATAAAAAATACTAGGTACAACCCTATTCAGCCTTAACCCTTGCTATGCTTCGGCTGCACCAGACCGTTACCCACCACAAGTATGCAACCTTATCATAAACCCCTAGAAGGCTAACAGTAAAAAAACCTCCGGAAGGGCATTTTCATTAGAATAATTCAGAAAAAAGAAGCCCGGCAACTTTTAAAGCTGCCGGGCTTATACTTGACTTAAGAATTTTTACTTCACAATAAACACATGCGCCCGCTTTGGCCCGTGAGCACCAATTACCAGCGATTGCTCAATGTCGGCGGTGCGGGAGGGGCCGGAGATAAAGGCTCCGAAACCGGGCACTGATACATCCAGCCTGGCGTAGGCTTCGTGCATGTTATTCACCACATCCTGCTCCGATACCACCAGCATCAGGTGCTCCGTAATAAAAGGGAGTACACGTATTGGTAAATGTTCCTCGCTTACCCACACAGCGCCATTCTCTGCCACAGCCAACGTACCTTGCACCACGGCCATTTCGAGATTCGCCAATGTATGGCCATCTTCTATCGGGCCGCTGAGTTCCTGTCCAAATCCTACGCCTTTAACCGTGTTTAAGACCCGCTCCGGTGTTTCGTAATGCTTTTTCAGGTAAGCACCTATTGCGCTCAGGCTTTCTACCTGCATCACCACAGTTCCTACGGCCTCTGCTATGCGCACATATTTCTCCAGAACGTCGGCAGCCGGAAGTGGCGGAAAGGCCAGGGTGGCCGGCAACGGAGCGGCTGCAGGTTTATTGGCTTTTACTTGTTTTAGAATGCTTTCGCGGCTACTCATGATTTCTTCTTGTTTTTAATGTACCAGTCTCTGAAACTCTCTTTTGGTGCCTCCGGCATGTCGCGCTGCTTGGCCCAGGGGTTAACGGCTTTTATGCTGGCCAGGCCAGGAGCCAGGCGCATCATAAACCTCCCCGATTTACCTGCTACTCTAAACAAGGTCGGGTTAGCCATCACATTGGCCATTACTTTCATGCCCTGCGCTTTGGTAGCAGGCACGTAGCCTTCTTTGGCAATTATCTGCCGCCACTGGTAGAGCTGGTTATGTATATCAATCTTAACCGGGCACACATTTGTGCAGGAGCCGCAGAGGGTAGAGGCAAACGGTAAGTCGGCGTTCTTTTTCATGTCCATGTTAGGAGCCAGAATAGCACCGATAGGACCGGAGATTGCATAATGGTAACTATGGCCCCCACTGCGCCTGTACACCGGGCAGGTGTTAATGCAGGCACCGCAGCGGATGCACTTGAGCGAGTTGTAAAAATCTTTGCGACCTAATTGTATGCTGCGGCCATTATCTACGAGCACAATATGCATTTCCTGGTCTGGCCGTGGCCTGTGGAAGTGGCTGGAGTAGGTAGTTATAGGCTGACCAGTGGCGCTACGGGCCAGCAGGCGCAGGAACACGCTCAGGTTCTCGGCCTTCGGAATAATTTTTTCGATGCCCATGCAGGCAATATGCACTTTGGCCAGGTGCGCGCCCATGTCGGCGTTGCCTTCATTGGTACACACTACAAAACCACCGGTTTCGGCAATGGCAAAGTTTACGCCCGTTATGGCCAGATCTGAGGTCAGGAACTTTTCGCGCAGGTGCTGGCGGGCCGCTTCGGTTAAGTAAGCCGGGTCAGAAGCGCCTTTCTCCGTGCCCAGGTGCTTATGAAATAGCTCGCCTACCTCTTCCTTGCGCTTATGAATACAAGGTAGTACAATGTGGCTCGGCGGCTCCTGTGCCAGCTGCACCACACGCTCACCCAAATCGGTATCCACTACATCAATGCCATTGTCAGCCAGGTAATCGTTCAGGTGGCACTCTTCGGTCAGCATCGATTTGCTTTTTACCAGCTTCTGAATGCCATGCTTGTTGATGATGTCGAGGACAATGCGGTTATGCTCGGCTGCATCGGCTGCCCAATGTACCGTAATGCCGTTTTGCTTCGCGTTCTGCTCAAACTGCTCCAGGTAGGTATCCAGGTTTGCCAGCACGTTCTGCTTTATCTGGGAGGCGGTTTCGCGGAGCAGCTCCCACTCGGGCAACTGCTTGGAGGCTACATCTCTTTTCTCGCGGATAAACCAGAGCGCCTTGTCGTGCCAGTTTACGCGCTCCTCATCCTCCATGAACTTATCTGCCGCCTTGGCGTGGTCGGTAGGTGCTATGTATGTTGAACTACTCATAATTGGCCGTTTAAAATTTCTGCAATGTGTAAAACTTTAACCCCGCTTTTCTGCCGCTTCAGAATCCCTTCCATGTGCATGAGGCAAGATACGTCGCCGCCGGTAATATAGTCGGCGCCATGCTCCAGGTGGTCCTGTACGCGGTCTTTCCCCATTTTTACCGATACTGCCTCTTCCGACACGCAAAATGTGCCGCCAAAACCGCAGCATTCGTCTTTGCGGTTCAGCTGCACCAGCTCAATGTCTTTTACAAGGCTTAACAGAAAACCGGGCTTCGAGAAATCTTCGGCGTTCAGCTCCGACATCTGCGAGAGGTGCAGCCCGCGTTGGCCGTGGCAGCTTACATGGAAGCCCACTTTATGCGGAAAGCTTGCCTGCAGCTCCTTTACCTGCAGCACATCGGTCAGGAACTCGCACAGCTCGTAAATGCGGCTACGAATCTGGTCGGCTGCTGCCTGGTTCTTGTCGTCGTGCAGGTGGTCTTTTATGTGCAGCACACAACTGCCGGAGGGAGCCACAATGTAATCGTAGCCCGTAAAGTTTTTGACAAACAGGCTGTCGCAGCCCTGGGTGTAGTGCGAGAAACCGGAGTTCGCCATAGGCTGTCCGCAACAGGTCTGCTGCAGCGGGTAATCGACATCAACCCCCAGTTTCTCGAGCAACTGCAGCGTTGCTACAGCCACCTGCGGGTAAAACTGGTCGATGTAACAAGGTATAAATAAACCGACTTTCATATTTTTAGATGCTAGTGCTTTGTCTAATTAAAAATTAAAAATTATTATGGAGCGAGGACGCTCGCTCCTGACTTTTATTCCACGGACTCTGGCCGTTACGGAAGTTTAAAAGTCTCTTTTTATAAAATAAGTAATCTGAGTACTCTTAACTTACAGAGTTTAATATCAGCCTGTATTAACCGAAAAGCTGATCAATTTCAAGGTACATAAAATTGAATTAAAACTGCTGCCTGAATCGCTTTTTAGCTAATGCACAGGGTACAGGCGTAACTCACAAATTACGATAAATAAATAAAGTGCACATCCTTATAAATTAACCACTTTTGATATTATATTAACATGTTATTAGTATTAGCCAGAGATTCTAAGTTAAGATTTATCAGATGAAGCCTTTTTTGCTTAAAGTAGATGTTTCCCCGGAGCAATCGTTCAGAGTTCGGAACAAGGTAAATCCGCTGGACTACAACCA
The DNA here is from genome assembly GCF_008017455.1 of Pontibacter qinzhouensis. Classification (GTDB taxonomy): domain Bacteria; phylum Bacteroidota; class Bacteroidia; order Cytophagales; family Hymenobacteraceae; genus Pontibacter; species Pontibacter qinzhouensis. The sequence continues at coordinate 60,564 of NZ_VRTY01000030.1, forward strand.
GTGGCATTACCACCCGGAGCTGGAACTAACGTTTATTCAAAAAGGCAGCGGCATAAGGTTCGTAGGCGACAACATCGAGAACTTTCAGGCAGGAGATTTGATTTTGCTGGGAGAGAACCTGCCGCACTTCTGGCGCAGCGATGAGGCGCAGGAAGAGCAGGCCTGTGAGGCGCTGGTAGTACAGTTTCTGGCCGATTTCTGGGGCAACTCCTTTATGAACCTGCCGGAGCTGGCCCTGCTGAAGGACTTGTTTCAGAAAGCCAAACGGGGCATCCGGATCAGGGGAGAGTCGCAGCAGGAGGTGAGTACCTTGATGCAGGAGTTAAGCACTGTGGCCGGGCTTGAGCGAATTTTGCTTTTGCTGCGCCTGCTACAGGTAATTGCACATTCTCCTGAAATTACTTTTCTGTGCAGCAGCGGCTTCCACAGCTCCCTTAGCGAGGCAGAAACAAAGCGTATGTCCGATATCCACACCTACACACTTGCTAATTTCTCTTCTAAAATAAAGCTGGAGGAGGTGGCAGCGCTCGTGCACCTGACACCGAATGCCTTTTGCCGCTATTTTAAAACCCATGCCCGAAAAACGTTTTCCCAGTTTCTGCTCGAGATTCGGGTGGGGCATGCCTGCAAGCTTTTAATGGAAGGAAAGCTGCCGGTAGGGCAGATCTGCCTGGATAGCGGCTTTCAGAACTTCTCTAATTTTAACCGCTACTTTAAAGCCATTACCAAGCTTACGCCGCAGGAATACCAGAGACTTCACAAAGGAGGCAAGTAACTGCACTTAACCTATAAGTGCTCCTTGGCTAAATTTGATTCAAAATCCTTTGGAAGGCTGTTTCCATTAGAATAATTCGATTGTGGGGCAGCAAAGGGTTTCTTCTCTCTTCTTTCACTTCCACACTTTTGTCACTCTGCAAGGATCTTGTGGGCAAGATCCATCAGCAGCGGCTACAGGTGTTGTAGCCTAAGTTCGCATAGTAGCTTTTACTTACTGGCATAGGGGCGTGATTTATTTCATAGCTGAAGTCTTTGTTTTTTTGTTTTGATATAAAAAGATTGAATTAGGCACTTGTTTAATGGCTAAGAAAGCTGTAAATTGATTGAAATAGAGCTATTTACATGGAGA
>NZ_VRTY01000031.1 GCF_008017455.1 Pontibacter qinzhouensis
TATGCCCTCCAGAGGAAGCTTTTTCTCCAGGTGCAGCGGGAATTCATTTATAACTATGCGTAACTCCTATCTTATTCTATGTAGCTGCGGCCAAACCGATATGCCCGAGACCAAATATACCAGCATGGGCAGAAAAGTCGAGATTGTGGAGCACGAGGGGCAGTTTACACTGTACCGAAACGGTGAGCCTTATTACATTAAAGGGGCCGCTGGTTATGAACATTACGATAGGGTACAGGCTTACGGTGGTAATTCTATAAGAGTATGGCATGCCGACAATGCGCAGCAAATACTGGACGAGGCGCATGCACTGGGCTTAACCGTTTCGTTGGGGCTATGGGTGGCCAGAGAGCGCGACGGCTTTAACTACTACGATAAAAAAGAAGTGATCAGGCAGGTGGAGTCGCTCAGAGAGGTGGTGCTAAAATTTAAAGACCACCCGGCACTGCTAATGTGGGGCGTAGGAAATGAGTTGTATGCCGAAAGCTCCAATGTTAAAGTGTGGGATGCTGTTAACCTGATTGCGGAGATGATTCATGAAGTAGACCCGAACCACCCCACCACCACAACTGTCATGAACGTTCCGCATAAAGTAATCGATTTAATAGTAGAAAAAGCCCCTGCTCTTGATGTACTCTCTATCAACTCTTTTGCCGCCATGCATAACCTGCACGAGGAGCTTTACAAAAGTAGCTGGAAAGGACCTTACATTGTGTCGGAGTTTGGACCACGTGGTTACTGGGAAGCCTTTACTACCGAATGGCTGGCACCGATAGAACAAACCAGTACCGAGAAGGCAGCTTATACCTTGCAACGCTACAAACGTGCCATCGAAGTGGATACCATTCGTTGCCTGGGCTCTTATGTATTTATGTGGGGCAACAAGCAGGAAACTACCCCAACCTGGTTCAGTATGATGTCGGAGCAGGGCGAGGAGACAGAATCGGTGCATCTGGTAAGGAAAATCTGGTCAGGGCAGGAGCCGGTGAACGCTGCCCCGTATATTGCCCCACTCATGCTCGATAACAAATATGCCGAAGACAACATTTACCTGGAGCCTGGCCAGCCGTATGTGGCTAAAGTAAATACATTCGACCATGATGGCGATTCGCTTCAACTGCACTGGGAAGTGCTGCCTGAGTCGGAGAAGAAAGACGGCAACAGCGATAAGCAGGTAAAGCCAACGCCACTGCCTGGATTGTTAAACCTGGCCGAAGCGCACAAGCCAACGCTTACTGCTCCCACAAAAGAAGGAGCTTACAGGCTGTTTGTTTACGTCTACGATGGCAAAGGAAACCTCGCCACAGCCAATGTACCTTTCTATGTCAGGAAGTAATCTGGAAGAAAATCTCTTCGTACCCTTGGTAAAAAAAAGGTCTTTTGGCTTCTGAAGGGCATTTTTATTTGAATAATTCCTGTTTAAAAACTAGTGAAAAGCTAAAAGGTAATGGCAGCCAGCTGCAATTAATATATTATCGCCAAGTGTTAGGTGCAGCCTCTCTATACAGCGCCTAAAATGTTAGGCGCTGTATAGAGAGGCCTCTGTTAGAGTAACAAACTAATATCAGCCGAATTAAAAATGTATAGTTTAATTAACCATTTCGGATAATTAACCCTGCATTAGCGAAGCTCTAAACAAACTTGAAGAAACAGCTATAGATAAACCTTTTAACTTCTGTTAGTTCAGAAAATTCTTCTTTAAAAATACTGCCTTCAGGAGCCACAGTATAACCAAATTAAGAATTTGGCAGTAAATGCTTCTACTTCAACTCGCAATTAATTTCAGTTTTAGTTGTAGCATCACATCAAAACACTTAACTGCAAGTGCTGAAGGATAAGTATGTATGGAACAGAAGCGAAATGGGAAAAAATAATAATAAAACGAAAAAACCTACTGAAAAGCAAATAGCTGCAGAGGCATTTTATAAAGAAGCCTTAGAAATATTAAATACCTCAGGGGTACCGTACCTGGTGGGTGGTGGATTTGCTCATAAAGAATATACCGGTATTTTCAGAGATACCAAAGACCTCGATATTTTCTGCAAGTCTGGCGACTATCCGCGCATTTTAAAAACGCTTGCCGAAAATGGCTACGAACTCGAAGTGACCGACGCACGCTGGCTGGCGAAAGTCAAGAAAGGGGAGCACTTCATCGACATCATCTTCAGTAATCCGGGAGGTTTATGTGCCGTAGACGATACCTGGTTTGAGCATGCGGTAAAAGGCGAGGTATGGGGTTTGCCCGTGCTGTACATGGCACCAGAAGAACTTATCTGGTGCAAAATTTATGTGCAGAACCGGGAGCGTTACGATGGCTCCGATATAAACCACGTAATGCTGCGGTACGGCGACAAAATTGACTGGAAACGGCTCTGGCTGCACCTGGAGCAGCATTGGCAACTACTGTTGGCGCAGTTCCTGAACTTCCAGTTCGTTTACCCCTCCGACAGAGATATTATTCCGCGCTGGCTGTTCGATGAGCTGCTGAAACGGGCGCAGGAGCAGTTCGATATGCCTACCTCGCTGGAGCGTGTTTGCCGCGGACCTTTAATTGATCAGACACAATACGCAACCGATAGCACCGAATGGGACTATAAGGTAGTAACCATGAGATCAGTTTAACACTATGGAGAAACAAAAAAAACAAGAAACCAAAACCCGGATCGCTGCCATTGGCGACATACATGTGCGTGAAACAGACGCTGGTAAATGGACCGACTTCTTTAAAGAGGTATCGTCGCAGGCTGATGTGCTACTGCTTTGCGGCGACCTGACCGACACAGGCCGGGAAGCCGAAGCAGAAATTCTGGCCAAAGAACTGAAAGCCTGTTCAATACCTGTAATTGGAGTGCTCGGCAACCACGACTACGATAAAGATGAACAGGAAGCTATCAGGAAAGCCCTTATCAGTGAAGATGTTCATATTCTGGATGGTTCGAGTGTGGTGATAGGCGATGTCGGTTTTGCCGGTGTAAAAGGTTTTGGAGGCGGTTTCGATAAAGGCATGCTCTCGATGTTCGGAGAACCCATGATGAAAGCCTTTGTGCAGGAGGCGGTAGACGAATCGCTGAAGCTGGATGGTGCCCTCGCCCGCCTCGATAGCGACTACAACGACCTGAAGAAAATTGTGCTGCTGCATTACGCGCCAATAAAAGCAACTGTTGTGGGCGAGCCGGAGCAGATCTTTCCTTTTTTAGGTTCGTCGCGTTTGGCAGAACCTCTGAACAGGCGAGGTGTTATTGCTGCCTTTCATGGGCATGCGCACATCGGCAGCCTGGAGAGCGAAACTTCTTATGGCGTTAAAGTTTTTAATGTTTCAAAACCAGTGCTGATACAGGAAGGTTATGATCCTTGTTTTTACCTGTTAGAAGTTTAAGGCCACCAGCCTTAGCTATAAGACTTCGTAAAACCTAACGTAGTTTGCAACGACACAACCACCTTTTACAGGACCTCAAATACAAGACATAAGACTGATATTTAATTATCCTGATGTCGAGCAAATTTGTAAAGTAGAGGCGCTGATTTTTGACGCTGATTATAGTTGGCGCAAATTATTCGAATGAAAAGGGCCTTCAGAAGCTTTCTTGTTTAAAAAGAGTCAAGGGTCAGTTAGCATTTGCCTTTACCTACAGCAGTTCCGGGCTGTACCTGACGAACAGGTGCCGCCCGGAATTTGTTTTTTTAGCCGCTACCAGCGTTCTTTATAAAAGGGTTTACCTGGCAGGTACAGGCTGAAGGGCAGGTACTGTGGCAGTTGCCTGCTTAAAATGTATTTGCTCTAAGTTGAAACTGGCATGTCGGTAGGTAGTATTGGTAAGTGGCTTTGGGTGGCGTTGCTCCTGGTTGCCTGCACACCGCAGCAGGAGCCAGAGGAGCAAGTCCGGGCGAAGCGGTACGACTTACAGGTGCCTGCCAACTTTCCGTTGCCGGAGTATTCTGCGTATAATCCACTTTCAGAAGAAGGTGTAGAGCTGGGTCGTATGTTGTTTTATGACAAGAGGTTATCGGGCAATAACCAGCTGTCCTGTGCCAGCTGCCACCACCAGGAGCTTGCTTTTACCGATGGGCATAGTTCAAGTAAACGCGGGGCAACCGGGGAGCAGTTGTTGCGGCACTCACCTGGGCTGGCCAACATGGCCTGGATGGAAGGCTTGTTTTGGGATGGCGGCTCCAAAAACCTGGAATCTCAAGCTTTTGGACCTATAACAGCTCCTGACGAAATGAACCAGAACCTGCAGGAACTGGTAAGCGAACTTCAGGCAGTGCCCGCCTATGTCGATAAATTCAGGGAGGTCTTTAACGACGATATTAAATCAGCTTACATTGGGAGGGCGCTGGCGCAGTTTCAACGAACCCTTGTCTCCGCCAACTCCCGCTACGACAAGTATATGCGGCAGGAGCCCGGTGGCCAGTTATCCGATCTGGAACTTCAGGGGCTACACGTGGTAGAGCAGAAGTGCGGCAGCTGCCACACAGCTCCCTTATTCACCGATAACCACTACCACAACAATGGACTCGATTCAGATTTCAGCCGCGACGATTTTGAAAGAATTTACCAGGGCCGCTTCCGCATTACGCACAACCCCGCTGATGTAGGTAAATTTAAAACACCTACGCTACGCAACATTCTGCTAACGGCACCTTATATGCACGACGGACGGTTCAAAACAATAGAGGAGGTGCTGGAGCATTACACGAAAGGTGTGCAGCAGTCGCCAACCTTAGATGCAGCTTTTAAGAACACAGCTACACGCGAAACGGGCCTAACGCTAACCCCTTCAGAAAAAAAAGCTATACTTGCCTTTCTGGAAACGCTGACGGATGATGAGTTTATTCAAGACAAAAAATTTGCTTCTCCCTTTGTTGATTAAAAAAGTTTGCCCAATTTTCTTATGTTTAAACAAGCATATATACCAGTTGCCAGGCTACAGCGTTACGTAAGGGAGGAGGAGAACACATGAATAAAAAATTACATAGCATTTATCTGAGTGTGCTGCTGGCTGCTCTTTTTTCCTGCTCTCCTGAGGCTAAGGAAGAACCAGAACCTACTACTCCCACACATCCCACTCCCTTTGAATTGGTGCGGCCCAGTATCTTTCCCAGAATTGAGAACATGCCCCCCGACAACCCGCTAACGGTAGAGGGCATTGAACTGGGGCGGCACCTATTTTACGAAAAACGGCTGAGCGGCAACAACACCATGTCGTGTGGCAGCTGCCATATGCAGGAAAAAGCCTTTACCGACGGAAAAGCACTGGCCATTGGTGAGCTTGGGCTGGCACACACCCGAAACACCATGTCAATTGCTAACCTTGCCTGGTTTAACCGCTTTAACTGGGACGGAAGCGCTTTTGTGCTGGAGGAGCAGGCAAGAGGGCCAATCGAGAACCATATAGAGATGAACCAGAACCTGGCAGAGGCAGTGCATGAACTCCAGGCCACTACGCGTTACCCCGGCATGTTCGAAAAGGCCTTTGGCTCCGCTACCATCACAGAACAGAATATATTAAAAGCACTGGCGCAGTTTCAGCGAACGCTGGTATCGGCCAATTCCCGCTACGACCAGCACATGATGGGTACTAAAAAGCTATCGGTGTTCGAAGAGGAGGGCATGGAACTGTTCATGACCCACCCGGAGCCAAGCATCAGCCTGCGCGGCGGTAACTGCGGCGATTGTCATGGCGGTACCCTCATCTCGCTCAAAACATTTCATAACAATGGCCTCGATGTTACTTTTGCTGATAAAGGCCTGGGCGCTGTAACGGGTAATCCGCGCCACGAAGGCATATTTAAAGCACCATCGTTACGGAACATTGCCTTAACCGCACCGTACATGCACGACGGCCGTTTTAAAACGCTGGAAGAAGTGCTGGACCATTACAACGACCACATGCGCTACGACAGCCCTGGTATTGATCCGCTCATAACAGAGGCATCGAACGAGGTAAACGGTAAAACGTTGCTGATTACAGAAGAGGAGAAACGGAAAATTATCGCTTTTCTGCATGCCCTCACCGATTCCAGTTTTATAACAAACCCTAATTTCTCCGATCCTTTTAAATAAGCTCAACGGCACTTTTAGCTGCACAATTAAATGCTGATTTCCTTTATTATGATGTAAAGCTGCTACTGTGCTCTGTAAATAAGATTCTGTTCACCTATTCAACCATGATTCACATGACCATTCCTTTTCGATTACTGTGTTTTGTCCTTTTCATAGCCCTTATTTCTGCGTGTAACGACAAAAAAGAAGAGCCGGAAGCAGCAGCCAGTGTACAGGTGAACTTTAGCCATGTGGTAGGCACCGAGCCGCTGCAGCTAGATGAAGTAGCCTATACCAGCCCTGCCGGCGACAGCTACCGGGTGAGCAATTTTAAGTACTACATCAGCAATGTGCAGCTGGTAGGAGCAGCAGGAGAGAAGGTTTATGTGGAGCCAGAAAGTTACCACCTGATGGCGCAAGGCGGCAAAGTTTCTTTCGAGTTAAAGGAAGTGCCTGTTGGAACGTATGAGAAACTGGTGCTAGCTATTGGCATTGACGAAGAGTTGAATCACCGCATCGATCACCAGGGAGACCTGGACCCCAGCAACGACATGGTGTGGGACTGGGACACCGGCTATAAATTTGTAAGCCTGGTAGGTACCTATACCGGCCAAACCAAGAGCGGAGGCCTGGTGTTTCATATCGGAGGCGACACCAATTACCGTACCCTGACTTTAGACTTGCCTCAGCCTCTCAACCTACAGCAGGACGGTACCAAGCAGCTGCAACTGCAAACCGATGTAAACCAGCTCTTTCAAGGGCCAAACCTGATCGATTTCGATACAATGAACTCCTCCGGACATGGCTCTTCTCCCAGCCTGATTGCTGCCAATTATGCACAGGGCTTTTTAAAAGTGGTGGCCGTGCAATAGCATTCTAATAGGCACTTTTATTAACTGATGTTACGCACATTTACTTAAGAGGTATGTCTAAGCTTTTTCCCAACTCTCTTAGCTGCTGCTTTTTCCGGTGCCCTTAAGCATTATTGTTTTATTAGTAGAGGTCTTAGCGCTCAACCCAAGAACTGGGATTTGTGCTATTAACTACTGTTACTGGGCCAGCCATAGTCTTTGGGTGTGCTACAAATGCAGTTGCTTTGTAAAGGGCAGTAGTGAGTAACATCAGTTATTAAACACAAAGCGAGGCTGACCAGATATGGCAGCCCCGGTTTGTGTTTAAGGTGGTAGCAACCAGGCTACTACACCTCTTCCATGTAAGAGTTGTATTCGGGGTGGCGTTTTACAAAAGCCTCTACCACAGGGCAAGACGGAATGAATTTGTAGTTTTTGCTTTTCACAAACTCCAGCCCCGATTTCACCAGCTCGTCTGCAATGCCCTGGCCGCGGTCCTTTTTTGGCACAAACGTATGATCAAAGTCTACAAGAGTATCTTCAGGGTAGGTGTAGGTAAGTTCTGCTTCTTCGCCATCTAAATCGGCATAAAACCGCAGGTCGTCTTCATCATGTATAACAGTCATGGTAATTGCTTTTAGAGTTGCTGTAGATGTACGGTTTCAGGTGGCAGGAGTTCTATCGAAGTAGCTGCCAGCGCTGCAACCCTTGGCCTCTAAAAGCCTTATTTGCCTTCTGAAGGCTGTTTTGATTTGAATAATTTAGTTCTTCAAGTAGGTCTGTCTGCCTGATCAGGAGCTTCAGGATGATGGTGCATTCAGCCGTTTATCTTCGTCGTGCCAGCGCAGGCGGTAGGCATTCATGGCGGTGGTGCCGAGTTTCTGCAGCAGGCGGTAATTCACCACGGCACCAATGGGGGCACCCACAATCGGAATCATCTGGGCCAGCTTCGGAATATCGATGTAGTCGCGGTATTCCTGCTGGAAGTTTCGCCAGTCGAATTGATGGATGTCGGAGGGGAGAAAATGCTTTTGTTCTTCCCAGTTCACCATTTTCAGGTACACGCCACGGCGTTGCTCCTGGCTGCTAAAGGCCAGCTGGAAAATGTAGAGCAAATAAATCCGTTCGCGGTAATCCTGCACATCGTAACCGTAATAGGTGGCAATATCGAACAGCATCTTTAGCTTCAGGCTCAGCAGCAACGGGAAATCGGCCAGCCCCAGCAAGATGCCGCCCACGCCGGTAACGCCACCCTCTGCAGCGGCGGCTTTCTTATAAAAATCAATCCGTTCCCGAATAACAGCCTCTTTCAGCTCCATGGTTATGTGCAGGAAAGGCTGTTGCGTGGTTTTTTCTGCACCGAAAAGCACTGCCCGAATCATTTGTTTTACAGCAGCAGTTACGGCCTGGTGTATTTTCTCCGGAATATAGCTGTTGAGCTTGTGCTGCACCTTCCGGGCCATTATACTCGCCAACGATGGCTCCTGCAGCATCTCGTGTTGCCAGCTTTGTAGCTCCTGCAACATCATTTCTTCATAGGGTGTCATGGGGTTCGAGAATTTAAGGTACTGCTCCTGCCTTTGCCATGGAAGCCTTCAAAAAAACAATATAAAACTTCCGCTGCCTCTATGGCTACCAGCTCATGAAAGAATCGTTTAGAGGTGAAGCGCTGAAATCAGAACTGTTTATTTACCTTTTTAGAAAAGATAACTGTACCTCAGCTTCAACATAACACTTAAACCATGTAGCAATCCATCCAACTAACAACCAGCAACCACCGATTATTCTAATGAAAATGACCTTCAGAAGCAAATTCTGCCCAAAATTGTCAAGGGGCTGCCTATAGGTTAAGTTTAAACCTCCTGAGCATAGCAGCCCGGCCTATAACTGGCGGGGCTGCTATGCTCAGGAGGTTTAAAAGTTTCATTTCAGCATCTCGTCTATGGTGCCAGTCGAAACGGCGTGGTAGTTAGGTCGTGCTTTGGCGTAAATGGCCTGGGCTTTTTTCTTGCCTTGCGGTGTTTTCAGAAGTTCTTTGTAGAGCGGTACCAAAAACTTGCGGCGACCTACTGTCGTCAGGAAGTTATCCAGGGCCTGATCGGCGGCGGTGTAGTTATTCCGGATGGCATGCAAAAACCAGGCGGCCAGTACTTCGGAGTTACCGGAGTTGGTAAAACCAAACGCCTTGTCTAGTTCTGTCAGTTGCTGCTGCGTTAATTTTTCCGGCATCATTCTGATAAAGTGCAGCCACTCATGGCTCGACCAGTCTTTGGTGGTTAAGGCAGTAGCAGGAGTGCCGCCTTCCCAGGACTTATACGTCTGCTCTACTTGTGCAAAGCGCGCAGAGGAGGGTACTACATGCTCCTCCGGCAGACCAGGCGAGTAAACCCAGCCATCTATGTTAATTTTTCCAGCAATCTGCTCATCGCCTTTTATAAGTTCTGTGCGCAGAAACTCCAGGAAACGATCTGTGTTGGTGCTCTTAAAGGCGAAGGTCTGAAAGTATTTGTTCAGGAACTGATCGAACCGCTCGCGGCCAACCGTTTTCTCGATGTTGAGCAGAAAAGCATTTCCTTTTTCGTAGGCTATTTCAGTTAAACCATCGTCCGGGTCACGGCCTTCCAGGTCCAGCTTCAGGCGGGTATCGTCCTTCTTCTCCATATCATCGAGGGTGTGCTGCAAGTCCTGAAAGCCGAGTACCTGTAGCATGTCAGCGTATTCCTTTCCGTAGAGCTCCTCCATAATGCGGCGCTCAAAATAAACAGTAAAGCCTTCGTTCAGCCAGAAATCGTTCCAGGTGCCGTTGGTTACCAGGTTCCCGCTCCAGCTGTGGGCAAGTTCATGGGCAATCAGGCTGGTTAGGGAGCGGTCTTTCGCTAAAACAGTAGGAGTCACAAACGTTAAGCGCGGGTTCTCCATGCCACCAAACGGGAAAGAAGGCGGCAGCACCAGCAGGTCGTAACGGTCCCAGCGGTAGCGGCCATACAAACTCTCTGCTGCAGTCAGCATCTGGTCCATTTCGGCAAACTCGTAGGCTGCCGCTTTAATGGTGGCAGGTTCGGCATAAATACCTGTTTTTTCGCCGATTGGCTCAAATACCAGATCGCCCACAGAAAGAGCCATTAGGTAAGACGGAATCGGCTGGCGCATAAAAAACTTGTATTCGCCGGTGTTGTTCTTTTCCTGCGGATTTTCGGCACTCATAACGGCCAGCAGCTCTTTGGGCACTTTAATAGTGGCGCTGTAAGTAATCCGGATGCCGGGGCTGTCCTGAATCGGGATCCAGGTGCGGGCCAGTATGGCTTGCGATTGCGTGAAGAGGAAAGGGTGCTTTTTACCGGCGGTCTGCTGTGGGGTCAGCCATTGTAAGGCAGCAGCTTCTGGCGTAGTGCGGTATTGTATTGTAACCGATTTTGTTTCAGGCCGGATGTCGATGAGCAGGGGCTGGCCCAGAAACTTTTCTTCCTTGCCTAGCCTAAAGTTAGTTTCGGTGAGACTGTCGCCCAGAAACACCTTTTCAATTTGCAGTCCTTTAGCATCGAATACAATCTGATCCGTCTGCGTCAGGTTCTCTATCTGGTAAGTGGCACGCCCGGAGATAATCTTCTGATCAAAGTTAACGGCAATATCAAGGTCCAGGTGTTTTGCTACGGCCTCGGTTGGGCGGGCAAAGCTATGCACATCGATAGATTCTCTCCCGATTTCGTTCTCAGTTTTCATAGTCTGATTCTCTTTTGAAGACTTGCTGTTGCAGGAAGCCAGTTGTAAGGCTCCGGCAAGGCTCAATCCAATGAATAAGGTGTGATAAGTTTTCATGTACGAAAAGTAGTTCCGGTGGTAAGTTAGGTTTTTTATGCCTATCGGGGCAACTACAGCTCTGGAGGAAATGTGCAGGAAAGGTAGCGGTGCGTTTAGATGTATTCCAGTAGAACTTTAAAAGTGATTTTGCAAAATGGTTACTTATAGATTATTGTGAGTAAATATAAGGTGAGGTAGTAGCATTGTACCCGATTGACTAACCCTTGAGGTCTTTTGATCAAAAGCGCTTTGGAAGGGCCATTTCATTAGAAAAATTGCTAAAGCCCTGGCAAAGTTTGTAGCTCCGGTAATTCAGGCTAACCATACAGTATGTAATTTTTAGAAAAGGGAGCGCCCAAGACCTTGCAGCATGCGCAGCTATTGCAAGCGTCTGAGGGAAAGGTAGCAGCAGCTCTCCCCAACGCCAAGCCCAGGAGCTGCAAGAGCTACCTTCGGAAGAATGATGAAGTAGCGACCACATCTGATAATTAATTAGTGCTTTAATTATGTAAAATAGAAGAGGTGGAAATTATCTGTTGAACCAGCTTCTCCTGAATCATAACAGAGGATAGGGCTGCCATAACATTTTTACTTAGAATGAAGTACAATGAACATTAATTCCCTTCCAGCCCTTTGGCAAATGATCTCCTGATGACAGTACATCGGGCTATTTTCTACTGCTTTTAGAAGGTTAAACCCTAAGGAGGAGCCCGGGAGGGAATACTACAAAACTTAAAGAAACAAATGAACCCAGCTTACTTAATCACCCGAATAACCTATGCCTTAGGAGCGGCTTGCCTGCTGCTTGCCTTTGGTTGTAACACTGGCTCCCGAGACGGGCAGGCAGGCAGCGCAGATAAAGACCAGATTCACACCGATAGTGTGTATGTTTTAAACTTTATGAATCAGAAACCTGTCCTGAAAGAGCATGCAGACCTGATGTTCCTGTTTTATGGCGAGCGCGACTACCGCCTGGCCTGGTTCCGCGACGACAAGTTAGTACCCGAAACAGAGAAATTTCTGGAGACCATCAATCAATCGAGTAAAGAAGGCCTGGACCCGGCCAACTATAAGCTCGTGGATCTGAGTGGTATGATCAGCAGGTTCAACGAAATGAAAAGCAAGGATACCGCGCGCGTGGAGCTGCAAAAGCAGATCGACCTGGCCTTATCGGCTACTTATTTTAAATACGCCTCCGACTTCTACACCGGCCGCCTCGACCCGGCCGGTGAAACGAAGCTGGACTGGAACGTGAAGCAGAACAATATAAAGCTCCATAAGGTCCTCCAGACGATTTTAAAGGAGCGGGAGAGTACTTACCCTTATTATGAGTTCGAAGCGCTACACGATGGCTATGTGCAGCTGCGCAACGTGCTGCAGAAGTATAGAGCACTGCAACAGCAGGGCGGTTGGCAGAAGGTGGAGCTTGGCAACCTGAAATCAATTAAGAGAGGCGATACGGCGCAGGCAGTGCTTTCGCTCCGGAAACGGCTAAACCCGGAAATGACCGCCAATGCAAACGACCCGAACCAGCGGCTCTACGATGAGAAGCTCGAGCAGCAGGTAAAAACATTTCAGCAGCTACATGGCCTGGAGCCGGACGGTGTAGTAGGCGGCAAAACCCTTGAGACGCTAAATGTGCCTGTAGAGAGCCGTATAGATCAGATTATGGTAAACATGGAGCGCTGGCGCTGGATACCCAAAAGACTTGTACCTAAAAGCATGGACCAGAAATTTATCTGGGTGAACATTCCGGAATATAAGTTGTACATCTACGAAGACCCGGATAATGACCCGGAGGCGGAGCGCAAGTACAAGAAAACGATGGAGATGCGCGTAATTGTAGGAAAGACCATGCACTCAACTCCGATTTTCAGTGATAAGCTGGAGTACGTGGTGGTGGCGCCGTACTGGAATGTGCCTAACAGCATTGTAGCCAACGAAATAAAACCTGCCATGCTGCGTAACCAAGGCTACCTGGAGGCGCAGAACATGGAGATTGTGACAAAGGAAAAAGATCCTAAGCTAATTGAAGCGTCGTCTATTGATTGGGAAAACGTGACGGAGAAAGATTTCCCGTATATGGTACGGCAGAAGCCGGGGCCGCGAAATGCCTTAGGCACCATTAAGTTCCTGTTTCCGAACGAATATGCAGTTTATTTGCACGATACACCAACCGGACAGCTGTTTAACCAGACATCGCGGGGCTTTAGCCACGGGTGCGTTCGGGTAGAAAAACCGATGAACCTGGCCACCTACCTGCTGCAGGATATGCCAGAGTGGAATGAGAGCAAAATTCAGGAAACCATCGAAAATGGAGAGGAAACCTGGGTTACGCTTCCTAAAAAGGTACAGGTATACCTGGTGTACTTCACCAGCTGGGTCGACGAGAATGGTAATGTGCACTTCAGAGAGGACATTTACGGGCATGACAAAAAACTGGAGAATGAGTTATTCAGCTAAGGCGAAAGGTAGTGCCATGTTCTCATTTGTGGCTGCCGGTGTAGCTTTGGCGCTTACTGCTTGTTCTTCTGGCTCCGGAGAGGAAAAGAATAGCCTGGAATCGGCTGCCCTCAACAATGACACAGCCCGAACAGAAGAGGTTGGTAACAAAAAAGCCATGCAGCCAGTGGTAGAAGTTACCATCAGGACGGTAGGCGATGAAAAGACAGGTAAGCACTACGACACCGATACCATAGAAGCAAAAGCAGGAGAGCTGTTAAAGATTTCGCTTGTAAACGAAGGTTCAGAGCAATCCATGATTCATAATATCGTTTTTACCAGGGCCGGAAAATCTACAGAAGTAGCCTTAGCAGGTGCAAAAGTAGGTGCACCTGGCAACTATGTTCCTGATGATACACTGCGGGTATTAGCAGCATCTCCTCTGGCTTTACCCGGGCAAACCGTAGTGCTGGAATTTCAAGTGCCCAAGGAGCCGGGACAGTACGACTATGTCTGCACTTATCCGGAGCATTACAAATTTATGAAGGGGGTGCTGCTTGTAAAATAAGCTTTCTCTTTGAGCAATAAGTCATCTTAAGAGGCATGTAACGTTTGTTATATGCCTCTTTTTTTTGTTTCGCGGACTCACGCTATTCTTAAAAACTCTCCCAAATTCATTCTTTCCTATAGCCAGCATCTTCCTAGCCAGTTAAAGTTGCCAGCTGACAGAGCTTGCCTTTCAGGGAGTTACTGTGTGCTGCAGGGAGCAAAATTTTCCTCTTATCTATTTTGTGATATTAGAATAATCTTATTTTCTAGTTAACTGGCAAAATATGTCATAGTACTACTGCTTTTTCTGTGGAAGATGTATGCAGGAGCCCCTATATTATGATTGTTATATCTACTTCAGCTACACCTGTACCGCTTTAAAACCATGATTTTGAAGGATATGTGGATAACTCGACTTATCCACATTCGCATCTTTGCTTTATGTCATTATGGCAGAGAACAGAATAAAGCCTGCTTTAACAACCGATTTGTAGCTTGTAAAGCATGCAAAAAAGGGTCTTTCATGTACCCATTTATAAACCTTAGATATATAACCTGCAACTGTTTACAATTGTATTTACATTTGTAAACAGTTGCAGGTGCGTTTAATTTCGCTGGTAATTAACTCATTCATAAACTGATTTATACGAACATAAATTAAACTTCTTGTTTAGTTTACCTTTTACTATAATGGATTTGTAAATTAGTTCAAATGTAAATACCTTGGGCCATGTGTTACATTTCTACTTACACTACCAGGCCGTTATGATAGACAGAATTAAAGAACTAATGGAGGCTAAAGGTTTGACTTCTACACAGCTGGCAGATGGCGTGGATGTGCCTCGGGCAGTAGTAAGTCATATACTAAGCGGTCGGAATAAGCCTAGTCTTGATGTGATGGTGAAAATCTTATCTGTGCACCGGGATGTGAATACGGAGTGGCTATTATTAGGTGAAGGCAGCATGTATGCTAAAAATTTTAGCAGCCAAATAACATCATCTAACTCCGAAAAAGCAGCTGCGGAGGCCGAAAATCTAATCGACACTATTCCAAGAGCTTCTCCTTCTCTTGAAAATATACCATCTGGGAAAGTGGTGCCTAACGTTCAACCTGCTGCAGCACAAGCTTCTAAAACATTAGAGCGAATCGTATACTTCTACAGCGACAAAACTTTCGAAGCTTATATGCCAGGGTAAAGGCTGCAGGAAGTTCTGAAGCTTTTAAACTTTGTATAGTGCCGCTGGATGTGGAAGCGTGATTCGGTGCAGGTAGTTTCCTGGTTTCTGTAACCTGAACCTTTACGTTTCAGATTGTCATCACTTATTGCGCTACTGGAAATTATTCTAATTAAAATGGTCTTCCAAAGGAATTTAGCTTCGTTATATTCAAGGGTTAGGTTAATAACTGATATTACGAACATTTATCAGGAAGTCTCTTTTAAGTTGGTTCTAATGCATTTGGTAATAGTTTCTTCCGGTGCCTTAGGCTTTACTGTTGCATTGTAGAAGTCTTAGCGCTCACGGCTGGGGAAGGAGCCCTATATTAGCGGGCCTCGTTCTTAGGCATCGCGCTGCTGCATTTTCCTGTCAGGGGTGCAGGGCCCCTTTTAGGCTCGCTCTCGCTCAGGCTGCCTGCGGCACCGGAAACCTGCAAAGGCGCTCAACCCAAGAACTGGGATTTGCACTACAAGCCTCAGCTACACCGCCAGCAAAATAATTTGTTGGATTCGGAAAATAAAATTTAATTGTATATCGCTAGTGCGTAACATCGGTTAATTAATTGCAAGTACAAAAGATAATAGCCTAACCACTGCCTTACACCTCTAATTTCCTTCGAAATTAAAACCAAGGACATTGCTGCAACGCCAGATATACCAGGTCATTTTTGAGGTAGAGACTCCGGGAGGCAGGGTAATTCGATGTGCTGTTGCTGGTCCTGCTTAGCGTGCTGGTGGTAACGCTGGAGAGTGTGGTGGCCTTGCACCGCGACTATTAAAATTACTTCAGGGTGCTGGAGTGGTTTTTTGCAATCATTTTTACCGTAGAGTACCTCCTTCGAATTTATTCTTCTCCCAAGTCCTTTCAGTATATATTTTTTCCTTTTGGAGTTGTCGACTTTTTGGCCCTTGTGCCTACTTAGCTGAGCTTATTTATTGTTGGCTTCCAGTATTTTGCAGTAGTAAGGGTGTTGCGGCTATTATGTGCCGCCTGCATAGTAAAGCTAGTGCTTCATTAACGAGGTTATCTAAACAGGCTTAAACAGCAGCTGCCAGTTCTTCTTTAAAGCTGTCGGTTACCTGGCTCATTACAGCCACGATCAGTTCCAGGTTGCTACCCATCAGGTGCAGGTTGGTTTGTTCTTTTGCGTCCTGCTCCACCTGCCTGATGATTGTTTTCAGCGATTCTATACGCAGGGCATCGATGGTGGCTTTAAGCTTATGTGCCGAGGCACTTACTGTCGACCAGTCAGCTGTATCGAAACTACTCTGTATTTCTTGCAGAGTCTGCGGCACCGTGTCCACAAACAGTTGCTTCGTTCTTCTCAGAAATGCTTCGTTGCCGCGCGACATTTTATGAATCATGGTCAGGTCGTAAAGCGGCTGAGGGAGAGTGGCTAAAGTCGAAGGCGCAGTCATAAACGTAAACGATTGATGTTGTAAGGCGAGGCTGTAAAATACTTGTTAAACTATTGGTTATGTTTTTGATTATAAAATTTTGAAATGCAGGCTGTTATTCTACATTTTAACATAGAGCTCCTTGTTCTGAATCATGCGGTAAACCGTTGATTTTCCGATGTCCAGTTTATCGGCTACAAGAATAACATTATAATCGTATTTATCAAGATAATGCTGTATAATATCTTTGTTGTAATCTTTCAGCGATCGCTCCCTTGTCAGAAAATCTTTGTCGGAATTGCTGTTGGCCTGGAAGTTAATGTGGTACTCCTGTATGGCCTCATCATCAGACAGCACCACAGCCAGTTCTACCACCGCCTTTAGTTCCCGCACGTTACCCGGGAAGGAATAGGAGAGAAGCTTTTCCTGTGCCTCCGATGACAGCTTTTTGCGACCAAGCCCGTTTTCTTTGGCAAAGCCTTCGATAAAATGTTTGGCAAGCACCAGAATGTCGCCGCCACGCTCCCGTAGAGGTGGCAGGTTAAGTGGCAGGCCCAGTAATCTGTAGTACAAATCTTCCCGAAAGGTTCCTTTTCTTACTTCTTCTGCCAGGTTTTTATGCGTAGCGACAATTATCCGAACATCTACGGGCACAATGGAGTTGCCGCCAACACGGGCAATTTCCTTTTCCTGAAGCACGCGGAGCAACTTTGCCTGCAGGCTAATGTCGAACTCCCCGATTTCATCCAGAAAAATGGTGCCTTTGTTAGCTTCTTCAAACTTACCGAGCCGACGGGCCATGGCACCAGTAAAAGCACCTTTCTCGTGCCCAAAAAGTTCGCTTTCGATAAGTTCTTTCGGAATAGCGGCCACGTTAACGGCCACATAAGGCTGCTTTTTGCGCGGGCTGTTGTAATGAATGGCTTTTGCAACCAGCTCCTTACCAGTTCCTGTTTCGCCGGTAATAGATACGGTTATGTTGGTTTTGGCAGCTTTGTCCATCATGGCAAACAGGCGCTTTATGGCTTCGCTGTTGCCGATTATAACATTGCCGAAATCGTATTTCTGTCCAATCTCTTCGCGTAGCTGCTTTATTTCTTCGCGGAGCGAGGCATTTTCCCGAATTTTTTGGATGGTGTTCCAGAGTCTTTCGGGTGTGTCTTCGTCTTTTACAATGTAATCGTAAGCGCCTTTTTTAAGCAAGTCTACAGCGGTAGCCACATCCTCCTGACCAGATATTACCACCACCTGCGTATCCGGGCTCTGCTCTTTTATCTGTTTTAGGACCTCCGAGCCATTTTTATCGGGCAAGCTATAATCGAGGGTAAGGGCATCGGGGCGTTCGTGCAGGGCAGCCAGGCAATCTTTAGCCGCATGAAATTTCCGGATCTCGTAATCGGGGTTCAGCGATAAGTGGTACTCTAAAAGATCGCTGTACCAGATATCATCGTCAAGAATAAAGATTTTAAAGGTCGTATTTTTCATGAAGGCCTGCAAGCACTAACATTTCTCAAACATCAAAGTTACTATAATTTAGTTGTGTTAAAACAACATTTTAATTGGAAACTTTTTGAATTGTAATGAAAGCTATCTCTGGCCTGAGTACTGGGCTATAAGGATGCCTTTCCTGGAGAGGCTTTCAGAAAGCTCTACAGAAAGAGGAAGTTAAATGGTAAGTGTTTCTGCTTGATTGTTCGTTTTAAGAGAAATTTTGTTGGCTGTTTCGGCCATAAAATTCCAGTTTAAGCTGGTTACGTGGTTTAGTAGCCAGTGTACAAAAACTGACCCTTGGATAGAATTTGATGAAAACTCTTCTGAAGGCCTAAATCATTTAAATAATTTGAGTAGATACCTTTGAAGGGGGATACATGCAGGCGTTCCGAACAAATAAGTGTAATCCTGCCGCAATTTTAAAGATGCGCAGCTAACGATTTAGTCTGCCAATAAGGTTTAAACTGCCATAAATTACCTGCTATTCATACTTCGCAAGTTCAAAACTTGTTTCCTTATTCCGCAAGTTACGGCTGCGCCAAAACTCCTGAAATAATAAGTTTAAATTAGATGTCCTCTAAGGTATGTTTTGCACTAGATTGAATTCAGTTAGCCTATAATGTTTAGGCTGCTTTAATGATTTCGTATTTTGCTCTCACAAACATAAAAACACCGTAGCAGAGCAGGCCTAGTGCTACAGCACCAAGTAAAAAAGATCCATAAGCCGAACTTTCCAGGAACTGGAAGGCACTTTGGCTGCCTCCGGCCTCGCGGGAGTTAGCCTCCAAAGCCGCTCGCAGAAACATGTAGCCGATGATGAGCCACACCACGCCTCGCGCAACATAACCCACTTTGCCGGCCCTTACCAACAAGCCCTTTACTTCCTGCCGTATTTCGCTTTCTTTTATTTTTTTCTTGTAGCTGCCGGAAAATGCGCGGTAAAACTGGTAGATGCCCATGCCCATCATGCCTAAGGCGACGGCTCCTGCCAGCCACTGGCCAAAGGGCTGCGACAAAAGTTCGCGGGCCAGCGTTTGCCTGGAGTCTTCGCCCTGACCACTGCCACCGCCGGAGCCAATAACCAACTTGGCCGCATAAAATGCAAAGGAGCCGTACACCACGCCGCTGGAGGCATAGCCAATGCGGGAGCCTAGCCCTTTGGCATCAGAGCCTCTGTTGTCGGTGTCTTTTATGGCCTGTATAAGGCGCCAGAGGGTATAGCAGAGCATACCGACCACCACCACTGCCAGCAGCGCTTTTCCGAACGGCTGCTTCAGTATAAACCTGAACACATCCTGCTTTCCTGCCTGCTGATCGCTGCTATCGCCCAACTCAAAGGCAGCCATAAAGGCCAGTATGCCTACCAGGCAGTATACTACGCCTTTGGCAGCCAGTCCTAGTCGGGCAAACCGGATAACCCATGCAGGCTGCGGCGAAGGCAGTCTTTGCGCCATGTTAGCTATGTTCATAGTTTCAGATAATCAGCTGTATGAATGGTGATTAAACACTCTAATCTCAATTAAAAAGTAAATATAGTTTTACACTACCTACGTATAGGCCTCGGAGATTTATAGCTTCAGAATAAGGCTTTAACTTTTAATTTCTTTGTTTCTATACACTTAGCTGACCTAGTTTACCCTTGGCACAAAAACTCCTTTTTTCCTTTGGAAGGCTGTTTTTATTTGAATAATTGGTTGTAATAATAATCCTTAAGGTTTAGTATGGATGAAAAGGTATGTGGTAAACGGCCCGCTACTTTTTTCGTTTCAGAAAAATGGCTTCAGAAGCAGCTTCTTTTCAGGATCTTATTTAACTTTGGAAGTATGGCTGTTCAGGCTATTTTGAAGCAAGGTTACTTCTCTTACATCTGCTACTATCACTATGAAAAAACGTATCCTCCCGTGGCTGCAGGCTGCTTTGTGTATCTTCCTTTTATCAGGCTGTGTGGCTACCTCCGGCATTACTACAACCCATGCTATTACCGCCTCCGGACCACAACCAGGCCGCTATACCACCTACAGTTGGTACCAGGAACAACCGCAGCAGGATCCTGATTTTATAAAGGACTTCGATAAAGGATTAGACGAACATATCAGGAAAGCCATTGAAGAGGAACTGCAAAAGAAAGGTTTACGCAAAACCTCGGGTAACCCGGATGTATTGGTAGCTTACGATGTAAGTGTGTCGGTGCCGAAGGAGAAGGATATTGCGGCAAACTTTGCGGATGGCTTTGGCTACAGCTATGCGCATATGGCAGGTTATCGGTACAATTACCAAAGCGCCGGAATTCCAGGTTATCGTGCCGTTGACTTATTTAAGCAAGGGACCTTTATCATAGATTTAGTTGACCCGGCTTCCAGTCAGTTGCTCTGGAGAGGCTGGACAGAGGGAGCCATCAGTAACTTCAACGCCGGCTATAAGAAAATTCATCGGCAGGTAGAGGCAATTCTGGCGAAGGAGTTTCGGTAAATTCAAAATTAGAAATATTGAAAATATGATTTACTAGCCCCTCTGGAAGCAGTTTCATCTGTTTTTAGTTGAGAGTTGCTGATTGTTTACAAAGCAATATTTAGTATCTGTTCGCCTTTATTTCCAGATCTTTAAAATTACAACCCATCCCATTCGTGGTAGAACTGCTTCAGAAAAGCTTCCATAAACTGGTGCCGCTCTTCCGCCATTGCTTTTGCTGTTTTGGTATGCATCCGGTCTTTCAGGAGCAGCAGCTTTTCGTAAAAGTGGTTGATAGTAGGAGCAGAGGCTGTTTTATAAGCTTCAAAGTTTTCGTGCAGCACCGGCTTTATATCCGGGTTATACATTTCGCGCCCTTTGTGGCCACCAAAAGCAAAAGCGCGGCCTATCCCGATTGCCCCAATGGCATCCAGGCGGTCAGCATCCTGCACAATCCGTCCTTCAAGTGTGCTCATGGCTGAACTGGTGCCTGCTCCTTTATAAGATATTTCTTTAATGATGAGGCAGATATGTTGAATAGTAGGTTCCTCTACCTGAAGCGATTCGAGCCAGGCTCTGGCTGCTCTGGGGCCTGCTGTGTCGTCGCCGTTATGGAATTTGTGGTCGGCGATATCGTGCAGCAAAGCCGCGAGTTCTACAATAAACAGGTCGGCCTGCTCGTTATTGGCAATGGCTTTGGCATTCTGCCAAACGCGATACACATGCCACCAGTCGTGGCCGGAGCCTTCGCCGGATAGGAGGGATTGGATGTGGTTGGCGGTTGTTTGGATGAGGGGGGTGTGCGGCATTATTGTAATGTGTTTGCAGAAATGAAACGTAAAGTTAAGGCATTTGATTTCTTAGTTTCAAAGGATAGCGTAATGGAGAGAAAAAAACCGACCGGTTCTAAGCTCGACTTTAGCATTAAGCAGCATTAGCCAGCCTATGCTGAAACTGGTGTAGCAAGGGTTGTGGTATTTTCACCATCTCTGTGTGTATATCAGAGGTTGAAAAATCAATTTTCTGCCATAGAAGCCTTCTGACAGCGGCAACCGCATCCCTGAAAGTAGGCTTCTCTTTTTTATACCATGTCGCCTCATCTTCCAGCAGCATTCCTTGTTGATGCACCCTCTCAGCCAGTAGCTTGACGATAGAGAAAAGACCCAGCAGCACCGGTGTAGTACGTTCAACAGCTTTCTCTGACCACTGCCGTTGCGTCTCCACGCCCAGGTGTGCCTGTGTCTCCTCCAACTTTACTTCCAGTGACCATCTTCTGGCGAAGTAGACGACTACCATCTCTGCCGGTAATTCCAGGTCGGTAGAAAGCAGGGCCACCGGGGCCAGCTTCCCTTCCGGGTCGCGCAGCAGCACCCATTTTAGAGGCACCACTGGCTTTCCTCTGTGGTACCAGAGAGCTGTCGCCGTGGCTATCTCCATTTCTTTCTGACTATGGCCATACCAGTTGGTCAGCGTCACCTTCCGCCATTTTGTAGCAGTACTCTTTAACACCTGCTGCAGGGTGGGCTGCCTTTCTCTCTTTTTTCTATTGCGCCCCGGTTTGCCCGGCACTCGGGCCGGAGCAGACTCATAAAGTGCTGCATCCAATCCAATACAGTATAAGAACTATCTCCCACGGCTATTACTTGCCTATTGGGAAGCCAGCGCTTTAACTGCAGGAGCATCTGGCGGGCCCAGTCGGTGATTTTCTTGTACCGCTTCCCGGCTTCTTGGGCATAGCGCTTACTCAGGGCCAGCAGCGTCAGAAAAGGCAGCGCCCAAACCCGCCCGGCCCAATTCATGGGCATCAGCAGCATCAGGCTTACCCACCGAAGGCCGATGCGCTTGAGAAAGTGCGAGTGGCTGCTGCGCACACTATCTCGATAGATGACCTCTCTTTTTTATCTTACTACCCCACCTTCGCTCCACCGTCTCGTCTATCCCCACTACTACACGACCCTCTGCCAGGAAAGCATCAAGCAGCTGGCCCAGCAGAATACGGTCTCCTTCCAAGGCACACCGCCTGACCAGGCTCAGCACCCGTTGGTAATCGTGAAACTTGGTCTCTCCGCTCAGCCCCAGTACCCGTAGAAAAGAGGTAACGGTTCGTTTGCCAGGAACTAAGATGGCCCTGCCAAAAGACGCCGGGCATGGACAAAGACCGGTTTGGAAAACAAGCCGGAACATCCTATTATCAAACTAACGAACTCATCAGGGAGGGTAAACATGGCATAAGTTTGTTTAGTCACATCTTAACTATGCCCTTTCTTGGTGAGTTCTATTTTCGTATAGAAAATGCTAAAGTCGAGCTAACAGTTTATAATAGAATTCTTGCCTTTATATAAAGATACATGTTATTATAAAGAACCTGTAGCACCTAAACCGTAAATATGGGGAGGATAAATGGTTAAGCATGTGTTATAATTAAGGGCACTTCTAAAAACTCAACTACTTGATTCTTACTTGGAGAGGTATTTTATTTGTAGCTACTATAGGCAGAGAAATAAAGAAAAGCTTTTAACGGCATAAACCCCTAGGTCTCTTTGACGAGGACTTTCGGTGAAGCAAGCTAAGTACAGTGGGCGACACGCTGGAGAAGCAAGCTGGCAGGGGGCATCGATTTCGAGCTCTTCAGTGGAGATGCCAAGCTTCTTGAGGTCCTGCCACCAAAGAGGAATACTCACCCCCTGACAAAGCACGCTCAGGGTAAGGAAATGATACTTGCGGCCGCCCCATTTCCAGAATCAGGTGCAGGCTCTTTGTCTCCAGCAGGCTCATAGTATGCCTGCAACATACCCATCCAAATGCTCTTGTCGTTCCTGAAAGACCATAGCCATAGCTTTAGCCCTTGGTAGTGCGATCGAGCGTCTGTGACGATTTTGCCCAAAAGCTTGCCTACAGTGCCTTTCAGCGACCATAAATTAACTGTTTTTTCTTCCAGTAACAGTGCAACCATCAAAAGCGTATTCTATAACTGGGAGCGTTTACAAACTTGAGCTAATTCCGCAAATTTATCTAATACGTGAGCGTACATAACTTGTCATTTTGGTCCTACTCCATAACAAGTTTTTGCGCCTCACTTATTTATTTTGTACTGTAGTATAGTAAATTGTACATCTAAAGAATTAAGGAATACAGTTGTCAGCAACGGATTTATGCATTCCAGAGTAAACCTACATCGGAAGCAAAGGCTTTGTTATGAGCCATTTGTGCAGTTGCAGAACGACCAGACACGCGGGTTAGATCTCCAGTCTCTGACCGGAGCAGGTATTCGGTTGGCCCTGCTCCGGTCCGATGAAGTGTAGCTATAAGCCGGCACTGGACTTATGCACGAATACGAATCCTGGAAAACCCCAGATAGGGAGGGGGTACTGCATAGGTCTGGCCTCCTGAAAAGTACCAAATATTCCAATATAAGGGAAAACCTAAATGAGCTTGTAAGTACGAGTACCATCAGATACTACCAGACCGGCTACGATAAGGTTATAATAGGCTTTGGATCAGGTTAAACAGCAATATAGGCCTTGATGTGAAGATTTACGGAAAATTAAGCCTACGCACTAATTTTAATTTTACTTTCGAAGATGAAACAATTGTTCCGGTAACTAAGAGCGTGCTTAAATTTTCAAGTTGTTGTTCGTCAGGCAATTCTGTTAAGAATCAGCTGGCAGTTGTGCCATAACACCCATGCTTCTGCACTCTGAGTGGTCTTTTCATGGTCTTTATCGAGCCTGCGGAAGAAGTTGAAGAGGCCAAATGCCCGCTCGCTCACCCACCGCCACTTAACCGGAACGAATTCTTTTGTCCCTGGGGGATTAGAAGTGATTTCTAACGCCACACCAAGTAAGTTTTCCTCGACCCACCCCTTAAAAACCTTCTCATATGCCGCATCGGCCAGTATCTTTTTCATGCGGTCCATGTAACCCAGCATCGGCTCTACCACCCGTTCAGCCACCGCTCCGTCGGCCTTGTTGGCAGCATGCACCACCACCCCCCAAACCAGCCCCAGGGTGTCTGTGATGACATGGCGCTTGCGACCGTTTATCTTTTTGTTGCCGTCCACCCCTGTCTCCTCTTTGATGAATGGGGCTACTTTAACGGACTGTGAGTCAATGCAGAACAGGCTGGGCACGGCCGGCTTGTTAACCCGCTTCCGCTCCAGTTTATTAAGCGACCAGTTCAAGCGTTTGAGCGTGCCGTCCGTCTGCCACTTTCTGAAATAGTAGTAGACAAGTTGCCACTTAGGGAAATTGTCGGGTAGATTCCGCCACTGGTTTCCGACGCGAAGGCACCAGAGAATGGCATCGACTATAACCCTTAAACTATGATCGCGTTTGCGATGAGTAGGGAGCGTTTCTCGGATAGCTCCCCACTGCGAGTCAGTAAGTCTCTGGTAGTGAGATTGCATAAGTTTTATGGTTTGGTTACCCTTTTGCTTACGCATTCACTCGCTTTTGTATGACCATTGGCTAATATTTAAACATGCTCTAAGTTGATCTATTCAATCAACAACGGGTTTAATTATGAGTGTCAATAAATTTATTTTTATAAGGAGGTGAAGCATATCCTAATTTATTTCCTAATTTCGCCATTTCAGATTAATGAATTAACCGTCAATTTAAGCTGACATGTTCTTAATTAGCAATGTTCAAAATCGAGAAAACATACCCTATTCTTTCCCTTATCTGTTTCTTTGCAACCCTTCTGATGATTGGAGGCTGTGTACCACAAAGGAAAATAAAATTGCTACAGGAAGAAGCAAATGTAAAGGATCAGGCGCAAGCCGATGTGTTGCTCAAAATCATAAAATTACAACCGCCAGTTTATACCCTAAAGCCTGGTGATGTGCTGTCTTTACAAATTCGCACTACTACACCCGCTGAAAATAACTTTCTGGCAGCACCCGCCACTACCTTTGGTACGGAACGGGATCCGCTACTTACTGGTTATACACTTGATGAAAATGGAAACTTGAACTTGCCGGTTATCGGTAATGTTAATCTACTTAACCTTAGCATGCAAGAAGCAAGAGTTAGAATTTCTTCGGTATTACTTCCTTACTTTGAATATCCAACAGTAAATCTAAGATTACTAACATTCAAATATACTATCGTAGGTGAGGTTTTAAGGCAAGGTCAGTTTACTTCACTTCAGGATAATTTAAATTTGATGGAAGCATTGGCCAGTGCAGGAGGTATGACACCTTTTGCTAATAGGGGGCAAATTAGATTAATACGGCAGGAAGGTGGAGAGGCAAAAATTTATATGCTTAGTCTTTTAGAAGATGATATAATTGGTATGAAAAATTATTATATACAGCCAAATGATATGATAGTAATAGATCCTTTACCTGCCAGATTCTTCAGAGAAAATATAGTGCAGAATTTTACTTTGATGCTTTCCGTTGTATCGTCTATCTCGTTGTTAGTCTGGAGATTTACTAGATAATTTTGTTATATGAAAGAATTTAATTCGGATTTCTTTTTTGTATTAAGCTTTGAAATTGGAAAATAATAGTTCTCAACAAGAATCCCAGGGTTTAAATATCCAAAAGTTAATTAGTAAACTACTGGCTTTTAAGTATCTAATATTAGGATCGGCATTTGTCGCGCTGATACTTGCTTACCTCATTAACAGGTATACAGAACCTATTTATGAGGTAAGATCTTCTGTTATGGTAGGAGCTGGAAATACTGAGGGGATTTCTGCGTCGGCTGTTATGGCGAATACCGAAATGTTTAGAAGTAGTCAGAACTTATCTAATGAATCTATAATACTCAAAAGTAAATCCTTAGCCCTTAAAACGATAAAGAAACTAGATTTTGATGTAAGCTATTATATAAAGGGTAATGTAAAATTAACAGAAATTTACAAGGATCATAACTTTAAGGTAGAATTTGATGCTGCTTCAGAAGTACCCTATGGTGTTATGTTCACTATTAATTCAAAAGATAATGGAGAGTATACATTGACTAGTGAAAGTTCCAGCTGGCGAAAGTTACTAGAAGATAAGACTTTTAAATCCGGTCGTTTTTACAATATTAAAGACTTTAAATTTAAAATCTATATTCCAGCTTCAATAGGATCAGAGGAGGAGCAGTCATTATTTAAAATTAATGACCTTAGTCGATTGGCTCAGACTTATGCTAATGCCCTTGATATTTCATTCCCTAAGGATGCATCTGCTCTTCTTGTTATAAAGCTTAGAGGTCCAACTCCTAAAAAGGATATCGATTTTCTGAACGCGCATATGGAGAGTTACCGGGAGAATAACTTGGCCATTAAAAATACACAGGCTGAGAACACGGTTAACTTTATAGATGATCAGTTGCTTCAAATATCTGATTCGCTTTATTTTATAGAAACTAGACTCGAGGACTTTAAGAAGAATAATATCTCCCTCGATATCCGGAACAGTGGCAGTCTGATAGATTCCGAACTTCGGGAACTACAATCAGCCAAGGCTGTCCTGCTGCTCAATCAAAAGTATTATGATTATCTAATCAATTACATAAATACCAGAAAGGATTACAATGATGTGATTGTGCCTTCTAGTTTTGGAATTAGTGACAATGTCTTAAGCTCTCATATTACTAGGTTACTTGATCTCCAGGTGCAGATAGATGTGCTATCGCAGAGCAGAACTTTAGCAAATCCTATTGAGGCCAGAAGGCTGGAAGAACTAAAACGGGAATTAAATGAACTGATTCCCAATTTGCTTAAAAGCATTAATAATGCTGTGGTAGCTAACAACATAGAATTAAAAGATATAAATGGACGTATGAGCAGAGTTTTAGGCTTACTTAAGGAGATTCCTTCAGCGGAACGCCAACTTGTAAATATTCAACGTCTTTATAGTCTGAGCGAAAATTTATATGTGTTCTTGCTCCAGAAGAGAGCCGAGACAGGTATTGCAAAGGCGGCCAATACTTCAGATATCACGATTATCAACGAAGGAAAAATATCAGCTCAGATTGCGCCTACCGACAGTAAAAATTATATTACAGCTTTACTCTTAGGTTTAGCTCTTCCTATCGGCCTAATCTTCCTTAAAAATTATTTTAACAACAAAATAAATGAGGTAGATGACTTGCGACGCTTAAGCACTATACCATTGTTGGGAATGATCGGCCATAATAAAAAAGAGCAAAAAATGCTGATGGAGCAAAATTCAAAATCTGCGCTGGCTGAATCGTTCAGAACCTTGCGTTCTAATCTGAAATTTATGATCAATTCAGATTCCGGATCAGGTAAAATTATCGTAATAACTTCTTCTATCAGTGGTGAAGGAAAAACGTTTTCAGCTAAGAATTTAGCTTATATCCTGGCAATTTCGGGCGAAAAGACTCTACTGGTAAATGCCGATATGCGCAAGCCAAACGATAATGCCGACCTTGGCGTGCAATCGCCTGTGGGTTTAAGTAATTTTCTAGCCGGTCATGCCAATTTAAATGAGGTCATTTTTCCTTCAAAAGTTAATGGGCTATTTGTATTACCTTCCGGCGATATCCCTCCAAATCCCTCCGAACTGCTTTTAAGTGAGCGAAACGAAGAATTAATCACGTACATCAAAAAACAATTCGACTATATCATTCTTGACACACCTCCGGTCGGCATTCTTTCCGATGGATTGGAACTTATGCAATTGGCAGATGTAAATGTGTATATGGTACGGCAGGAGTATACCCCAAAACAATTTCTCGCTCAGATACAGCAGCAGTATGAATCTGGTAAAGTAAAAAATCTTGCTATTCTTTTTAACGACGTTAACTTTTCTAAAAGTGGCTACGGCTACGGCTATGGTTACGGTTATGGCTATTATGCCGAAGACTCTGAGGATAAGGCGTGGTGGAAGCGCCTTGGTTAACAATGGAATAGTAAAATTTTTTTATATGGCAATGATAGCCCACGTTAATCAATATATAATTAAGGTTTGATGAAAAAGGCTTAAGGATCTCTTTTTAAGTGTATTAGGAGGTGCATTTGTTTTTAAAGTGCACAGATTTTAGTAATTTATGTTCAAAAAGCTTGCACCAGATGATCCGTTACACGCCCAGCAACCAGCTCAGCATAGTGGAATTCAAGACACCCTTCCAGCTGCATCTGGACAGGCAGAACAGATGGGTAAAGCTGGCAGCTGCCATTCCCTGGGACAGCCTGGCCCAGATTTACTACCGGTGCATGAGCGCCGATAAAGGCGCCCCCTCGCTGGATGCGCGCATCGTCATCGGCTCGCTTATCATCAAGCACAAGCTCAAGCTCGACGACCGGGAGGTGGTCGAGACGATCCGGGAGAACATGTACCTGCAGTACTTCCTGGGCCTGAGCTCCTAACAGCCCGAGCCCCTGTTCGACCGCAGCCTCTTTACATCCTTCCGCTACCGGCTGGGTGCGGATAAGTTCGATGAGATGAGCCAGGAGCTTATTGCCAGCGCGCTCGGTATTGCCGGCCCGGCAGAGCAGGCGGCCTCAGCAGAAAAGCAGCCCCCAGAGCAGTCAGACCATAAGCCGGAGCCTCCGGCGGAGATTACCCCGACAGAGAGCCAATCCCTGGAAGAAGAGGCAGCAGCGGACAGCCCGGCCAAGAATCAGAAACGGGAGGGCAGTCTCAAGCTAGACGCCACCGTGGCTGACCAGCTGATCAAGTACCCGACCGACCTGGACCTGCTCTCCCGGAGCCGGGAAGAGAGCGAGCGCCTCATTGACGGGCTGTGCCTGCATCTGAGGCTGGCTAAAAACGCCACGCACCTACCGGGCGCAAGGCCCGCCGGGACTATCTAAACACGGCCAAGAAAAAGAAGAAGAGCAGGAAGGAAATCTGCAAAGCCATCTCCAGGCAACTCAACTACCTCAGGCGCAACATCAAGAGCTGGAGTTGCTACCTTTGAGTGGAGACCTTTTTTAGGCAGATTTAATTAAATGCTTAAATTTGAAAAAGATGGATAGACGTGTATTTGACGCCTCCTTTAAACGGATGGCCATTGACCTTTCCCATGCGAGAGGATCAGTAAAAGCGGTAGCAGACGAGTTGGGTATAGATCCGGGTCGATTGAGCAAGTGGCGGCAGAAGGACAGCTCAACGGTACGATCTACCGAAGGATTAAATGACGAGCAGAAAGAGATTAAGCGGCTACAAAAAGAGTTGAAGGAGGCGCAGTTGGAGCGCGATATTTTAAAAAAGGCCATCAACATCTTCTCCAGGGGAGACGGGCGGTATACGGATTCATAAAGGAGCACCGCAACCAGTTTCCCGTTAAGAAGATGTGTAAAGTACTGAAGGTAAGTAGCAGCAGTTACTACTATTGGCTTCATCACCCCGTGAGTCTGCGAGAGCAGAAAGAGCAGGAGTTGGTGGGTGGTACAAATAAAGGAGGTGTATCAGCAGAGCAAGTGCCGCTACGGGAGCCCCAGGATCAGTTTTGAACTTGGGGAGCAGGGAATCCGGGCCTCCCGCCCAAGAGTAGCCCGTCTCATGCAGAAACATCAGATACAAAGCATCATCAGAAAGAAGTATAGGATACAGACCACCGACTCCAGTCATGTCTTTACCGTGGCAGAGAACCATTTGGCAAGGGATTTTCAAGCGGAAAGGCCGGCCGAGAAGTGGGTGTCCGATTTGACCTACATCAGGACGCTGGAAGGTTGGCTTTACCTGACGATCGTACTGGACCTGGCTGACAGAAAAGTGGTCGATTGGGCGCTGAGCGAGACCATGGAGGCGGAGATGACCACGGTAGCTGCCTTTCAAATGGCTATCAGAAACAGGCCGCTATTTCACTCTCTTTTGTTCCATTCTGACCGGGGCGTACAATATGCCTGCAGTGCTTTCCGGGAGCAACTGGAGAGCAAGCCGGTCGTGCAAAGTATGAGCAGGAAAGGCAATTGCTGGGACAATGCTGTGGCAGAGAGCTTCTTTAAAACAATGAAAACAGAGATGATATATCACCATCAATTTGCCACCATGCAGGAAGCAAAGCTGGCTATTTTCGAGTACATTGAAAGCTTTTATAACCGCAAAAGGAGGCATTCTACACTCGGTTACCTGACCCCGTACCAGTATGAAGAACTCCTAAACAATCAAACAGTGGCCGCCTGAAAAAAGTCTTCAGTAAAACATTGCAAGTCCATTTTAAAAATTTACAGGTTAGTCTAAAATATAGAACCTCTTAACAGATTTCCCGTTACAGTCGAAGTAACATTTTCATGTATATTGACATATGATTGACTAATACTCTAAATTAACCATGAATAAAAGTTCTAAAATCTATGTTGCAGGGCATAGGGGAATGGTGGGTTCTGCCATATGCCGCAAGCTGGAGCAGGATGGATACACTCACATTATTACCAAAACATCTGCGGAACTGGATCTTCGGGATCAGCAAGCGGTTCTTAGTTTTTTTGAAAGCCAAAAGCCTGACTATGTGTTTCTGGCTGCCGCCAAGGTAGGGGGCATCCATGCAAACAATACCTATCGGGCTGATTTTTTGTACGATAACCTAATGATACAGGCTAACATTATTCATGCAGCCTATGTGCATCGAGCTACAAAACTTCAGTTTCTTGGCTCCTCCTGCATATATCCTAAGATGGCACCCCAGCCACTTAAAGAAGAATACTTGCTGACTGGTACACTTGAGCAGACAAATGAGCCATACGCCATAGCCAAAATTGCCGGCATTAAGCTCTGTGAAGCTTACCGCGACCAATATGGCTGCGATTTTATAAGTGTTATGCCTACTAACCTTTATGGCTACAACGACAATTACGACCTGAATAACTCGCACGTATTGCCAGCGCTAATCCGGAAATTTCATGAGGCGAAAGACAACGCAGCTCAATCTGTTACCGTATGGGGCACAGGCAGTCCCAGAAGAGAATTTTTGTTTGCCGATGATCTGGCCGAAGCATGTGTCTTTTTAATGGAAAATTACAGTGGACGTGAGTTGGTGAATATTGGAACAGGGGAGGATGTGACCATTAAAGAGCTGGCACTATTGGTAAAAGAAGTGGTTGGTTTTAAGGGTGAACTTGTTTTCGACACTACCAAACCCGATGGTACCCCCCGCAAACTAATGGATGTTTCGAAACTGCACCAGTTAGGCTATAAACACAAAACTGAACTGAGAGAAGGCATTGCCCTGTCTTATGCCGACTTTAAAGAAAAGTATGTAACTTCACTTTAATGTGCTAACGGTCTAAGGTGCTGATGTGCTAATTATAACATTAAAGACACGCCGCATTTTAGCGAAACTACTTAAGAAAAAATTATCCAAACACCCTTCCTTTTTTCAAAGAGGAGATATGGACAATGCCATCAACTTAGGGAACTCGAAAGGTCATCCCGAGCGTAGCCGAGGGAACTATTAAATATAAACCGGTTCGAAATAGATCCTTCGACAAGCTCAGAATGACCTCATCACAAGCTCAAGTAAACGGTATTGGTGGTAAGGAGTGGTTTTTAACACTGAGATCAATAAACATAATTTCTAATTTTGAATTTCTAATTTATATAAAATGAAAACAGCCCTCGTTACTGGCATTACAGGTCAAGATGGTGCCTATTTAGCTGAATTACTACTAAGCAAAGGATATAAAGTTCACGGTGTAAAACGTCGCAGTTCCCTTTTCAACACAGACCGTGTAGATCACCTGTACCAGGACCCGCATGAGAAGAACGTAAACTTTAAGATGCATTATGGTGACCTGACGGACTCTACTAATATTATCCGGATTATACAGGAAACCCAGCCGGATGAGATTTATAACCTGGCCGCCATGAGCCATGTAAAGGTAAGCTTCGATACGCCGGAATATACGGCCAATGCAGATGGCCTGGGAACACTGCGAATTCTGGAGGCCATCCGGATTTTAGGTCTAACAGAGAAAACCCGCATTTACCAGGCTTCTACTTCAGAATTATATGGTCTGGTGCAGGCTGTGCCACAGTCTGAAACTACTCCCTTTTACCCTCGCTCACCGTATGCTGTTGCTAAACTTTATGCCTACTGGATTACGGTTAATTATCGTGAAGCATATGGTATGTATGCCTGTAATGGAATCCTCTTCAACCATGAGTCTCCATTGCGAGGTGAAACCTTTGTAACCCGTAAAATAACAAGGGCTACCTCCAGAATTGCGCTGGGGCTGCAGGATAAACTCTACTTAGGAAATTTGGATGCTAAGCGTGACTGGGGGCATGCTAAAGATTATGTAGATGCCATGTGGCGCATTCTGCAGCAGGATACTCCTGAAGATTTTGTAATTGCTACCGGCGTTACGACTACGGTTCGTGATTTTGTGAAAATGTCTTTTGCGGAGGTTGGCATAGACTTGGAATTCAGAGGAGAAGGTGTAGAGGAAAAAGGATATGTACAAGCCTGTGCTAATCCCGACTATCAGGTGGAGATTGGCAAGGAGGTAGTATGTGTGGATCCTAATTATTTCCGCCCAACCGAGGTGGAATTGCTTATAGGAGATGCTACGAAATCAAAAACTAAACTTGGTTGGGAACCTAAATATGATCTGGCTGCTTTAGTTAAAGATATGATGCAGGCAGATATAGAACTCTTTAAGCGTGACACCTACCTGGCTGAAGGGGGACATCGTATATTAAATTATCATGAGTAGGTAAATATTTTACTTATAAGAGCATTCCGATCTTAAAAGTATTCATGTATCTTTGCAGGCAGAATAAAAGCATTTTAATGAAAATGCTTTTATTCTGCCTTATTTTTAAAACATGATAACAAATTTAATGAAAGAGAAAGAAGAAGACTGGTCTCTGGTAATTGAACCAAAATCCAGCCTATTCGACCTGCAACTGAAAGAGGTTTGGCGTTACAGGGACCTTTTGCAGATGTTTGTAACAAGAGACTTTATTGCGGTATACAAGCAGACTATTCTTGGGCCTATCTGGTTCTTTTTACAGCCTCTTTTTACTACTATTACCTTCACCATTGTCTTTGGTAATATTGCAGGAATTTCTACAGGAGGTGTGCCGCCACTTCTTTTCTACATGGCTGGCATAACCTGTTGGAACTACTTCGCAGCCTGTTTAACAGCTACTTCAAATACATTTGTGGGCAATGCCAATATCTTCGGTAAAGTATATTTTCCTAGGGTAATAACACCGCTTGCTATTGT
Organism: Pontibacter qinzhouensis; assembly: GCF_008017455.1. GTDB lineage: Bacteria > Bacteroidota > Bacteroidia > Cytophagales > Hymenobacteraceae > Pontibacter > Pontibacter qinzhouensis. The sequence goes on from NZ_VRTY01000031.1 coordinate 33,378, forward strand.
TGTTTCAAACATGCTGAAGTTTGGTGTGCAGTTTGTATTATTCCTGCTTCTCCTTTCTTACTATATTTTCACTGGTGCTGACGTGCAGCCCAATGCTTACCTGCTGTTGGTCCCACTGTTGGTTGTTTTAATGGCTATTATTGCCATGGGGTTTGGAATGCTTATTTCTGCCATGACAACAAGGTACAGAGATTTGCAATTTCTAATTGGTTTTGGTGTGCAATTGGCAATGTACGCTTCTACTGTAATTTATCCTGTTTCCGGAATTCCAGAAAAGTACAAAACTTTTATAATGGCAAATCCAATGTCTTCTATCATTGAGGTTTTTAGATTTGCATTTCTAAGTTCAGGTTCATTTCAATGGATGTATGTTATATATCCTACCGTCTTTGCAGTTGTGATTTTTATTCTAGGCATGATTGTCTTCAATAAAGTGGAAAAGACGTTTTTGGATACAGTTTAAATTTAAAAAATGAGTACAGTAATAAAAGTTGAAAATTTATCTAAGCAGTATAGGTTAGGGGAAGTTGGTTCAGGAACTATATCGCACGACCTGAACAGGTGGTGGCACAAACTAAGAGGAAAAGAAGACCCTTATATTAAATTAGGTGAAGTCAATGACAGAACTATAAAGGGGACCAGTGATTATGTTTGGGCACTCCGGGATATAAATTTCGAAGTAAAACAAGGAGAACTATTGGGCATTATAGGTAAGAATGGTGCCGGAAAGTCTACCCTGTTAAAACTGCTGTCACGTGTTGCATCACCAACTCTCGGTACTATAAAAGCAAAAGGCAGGATAGCCTCTTTACTAGAAGTGGGAACTGGTTTTAACGATCAGTTAACAGGCCGTGAGAATGTATTTCTTAATGGGGCCATCCTGGGTATGACAAAAGCTGAAATTCGCTCCAAGTTAGATGAAATTATAGCTTTTTCGGGAACCGAAAGATATATAGACACACCTGTTAAACGCTATTCTTCAGGTATGCGTGTCAGATTGGCTTTTGCTGTTGCAGCTCACCTTGAGCCTGAAATTTTAATTGTTGATGAAGTATTAGCTGTAGGTGATGCAGAGTTTCAGAAAAAAGCCATAGGCAAAATGCAAGATGTAAGTAAAGGCGGAAACAGAACAGTTCTGTTTGTGAGTCACAATATGGCTGCGATTCAAGCTCTTTGTTCAAGAGCAATTCTGCTTAAGAACGGAAGCGTCTGGAATCAAGGTAATGTTAAGGATATGATTTCCTATTATTTAGCCGACAATGACGGAGCTGAAAGAAAAAGTTACATGCATTGGAAAGAAGGGTCAAGGCCAGGAGGAGAGTCTATAGAAATTATTTCAATTCACCTTGAAGATTCTCATTCAAATAACAATGAGGAATTTTATCTGGATGAAGAAGTTTACATTAAAATTAGATTCAAATCGAAATCTGAAGGAGCTAGAATCAACTATTCAATATCAATTTATGGTAAAGGAGAAGAATACATTTTAGCATCTCCTTCTATCAATGATCCATATTACAGAATCCCATTAGAAGAAGGTATTTATGAATCTTGTTGTGTAATTCCAGCAAACTTATTTAATGAAGGTGACTTTAATATAAGTGTATTATTAGTAAATAATGTCAATAGAGTCATTTGCCATTTAGAAAAGATTATTACTCTCTCTTATATTGATAACGGTAAGAAAAGAGGAAATTATTTTGGTACCTGGAATGGTTTAATAAGACCTGAACTATGTTGGAATACAAAAAAAGTAGAATAAGGGACAAAGTTAAACATAGTTTCAAATTAATTACTAATGCCCTTAGAGGTTCGCATTATTTTAAACCTTATATAGGGTTCAAGAAGTACAACCTCATTATTTATGATGATATTTTTCCTTCTGAAAAATCACTCTTTAGATTTATAGAGTTTAACTATTATATTTCTGCTTTTAAGAATACGAAAGTATTATCTACTGGATCGGCATTAAGATTTCTTGAAGGAACTGAATCTTTTAATTCGATCAGAAATGAGTTTTTGCTTAAAAGAAAAGATGCAAAAGTTTACTTTTATAAGGGATTAGTAAATTTTAATACACAACTGTTGTATTGTGTATTCTTAAGCAATGCTTATAGGATAATTGATTTAGTAGATTACTACAAAATTCCATTTGTTTTTACATTGTATCCTGGAGGTGGTTTTAGATTACATAACGAACAATCAGATATAAAACTAAAGAGAATCTTAGAGTCACCTAATTTGAAAAAGGTGATTGTAACACAAAGAATTACACTTGACTATCTTCTTGCAAAAGGTGTATGTTCTAAGGATAAAATAAGTTATATATTTGGAGTAGTTGGTGATGTAGAAAGTAAAACAAATCATTTGCCTAAACAACGGTTAGGAAGTGAGAAGCATACTTTTGATATTTGTTTTGTTGCTGCTAAGTATACCCCGTTGGGAATCGATAAGGGGTATGATACTTTTATAGCTGTAGCTAAAAAGCTAGTTAAAATATCTTCTATATTTCATTTCCACGTTGTGGGTGGGTTTAACAGTGATGATATTGATATTTCTGAAATTAGTAATAATATAACCTTCTATGGATTTCAAAATATCAATTTCTTAAATACTTTCTTTAAAAGTAAAGATTTAATCCTTTCCCCAAATATACCTTTTCAATTAGCTGACGGAGCTTTCGATGGATTCCCACTAGGTACATGTATAGAAGCTTCTCTAAATGGTGTAGCAATAATGGCGTGTGACGAATTAAACCAAAATGATGGCTATATCAATGAAGAAGAAATTATTATAATAAAGCCTCATGTATCTGAAATAGTAAACAAAATTTTAATTTATAAAGATAATTATTCTAAGTTATTGGCAATTAGTGAAGGAGGTAGGAAAAAAACTTTAGAACTGTATTCTCATGATAAGCAGCTTAATACAAGATATACGATTCTTAAAGAATTTATAAAATGATAAATGTTACAAAGCCATTTTTACCTCCTTTGGAGGAGTATGAAAAGCAGATTAAAGGGATCTGGAAAAGGGAATGGCTAACTAATAATGGTCCTCTGGTAAATGAACTTGAACTAAGTTTAAAAGAGTATTTCGATGTGCCTCACCTCTTTTTTGTAAGTAATGGTACAATTGCATTACAGTTAGCCATTAAAGCACTAGGACTCTCGGGAGAAATAATAACCACTCCTTTCTCTTTTGTAGCTACTACAAGTAGTATCGTGTGGGAAGGATGCGAACCTGTATTTGTTGATATACATCCGGAAACCCTAAATATTAATCCTGCTCTAATAGAATCTGCAATTACACCGAGAACAACAGCTATATTAGCAACACATGTCTACGGTAATCCATGCGATGTTGAGGCTATTGAAGCAATAGCCAAAAGACATAAGCTCAAAGTTATTTATGATGGCGCCCATGCTTTCGGCACAAAATATAATGGAAAATCTGTCTTTCATTTTGGAGATATAAGTACCTTAAGTTTCCATGCTACTAAATTATTTCATACTACAGAAGGTGGCGCTATCATTACACATGATACAGCAATAGCCAAAGAAATTGCTCACATGCGTAACTTCGGGTATGACGGACCAGATAAGTTCCATGGCTTAGGTATAAATGGCAAGAACAGTGAGTTTCATGCTGCTATGGGTTTATGTAATCTGAAATATGTTTCAGAGATATTAAACCGGAGACGAGAAATCTCCGAAAGGTATAATAAAATACTTCGTCCACTTAGAGCCTTTAGACCGGTAATACAAGCTAATGCAGAATTCAATTTTGCATATTATCCGCTTGTATTTGAAAGTGAAGCTGCACTCCTAAAAGCTGTCGAAGCCTTACATGGAGTTTATGCATATCCAAGAAGGTATTTTTATCCATCATTAGAAACACTTAATTATGTAACACCGCAGGAGGTGCAAAATTCAAGTGAATTATCTAAAAAAGTGCTCTGTCTTCCCCTTTATCATGATTTATCTTTTGAAGAGGTAGACATGATGTCAAGAGCTATATTACGAGCCCAAAATTACTAATTTAAATGATAATTTTAGGAGCTAAAGGCCATGCAAAAGATGTGCTAAGTGTATTAGCGAAAAATAAACAACTGCAGGATCTTTACTTTTTTGATGATGTGTCTAAAGATTTATCAGAAAAACTTTACGGCATTTATCCTATTATTAATTCAATCGACGAAGCAAAATTGGTGTTACAGCAGTCACCAGAATTTGCCATAGGACTCGGTAGTCCTAAAAGCCGTTCCTTTCTATGTAGTAAATTTTTAAGCTTGGGAGGAAAACTTCAAGCAGTAATTTCTACAAGTGCTAGCATAGGACAATATGATGTTGAATTGGGGCCTGGTTTAAACATCATGGCAAATGTTTATATTTCGAATGGAGTTAAATTAAGTACTGGAGTACTTATAAATGCAGGTGCCTTACTTCATCATGATGTTAGTATTGGTCGATTCTCTGAAATATCTCCTGGGGCTATTATTACTGGAGAAGTAACAATAGGAGACTTTGTCTCTATAGGTGCTGGTGCAACGATTTTACCAAAAGTCAAGATAGGCAATAATGTTGTAATAGGTGCAGGAGCTGTTGTAACTAAAGATATACCTGATCATACAGTAGCAGTTGGTGTTCCAGCAAAAATCATAAAATCAAACTATTAATGGAAGTGAGCCCAATTGTAAGTGTTTGTATGATAACCTATAACCATGAGCGTTTTATTGCTCAGGCAATAGAAGGTGTATTAATGCAAAAGACAGAATTTCCTATTGAGCTAATAATTGGTGATGATTTTAGCACCGATAGAACCAGAGAAATTTGTATAGATTACCAGAAGAAATTTCCAGAGATTATTAAATTACGCTTACCCCCCAAAAACTTGGGAGTAATGCCTAACTTTATTCAAAATTTACAGGCTTGTAAGGGAAAATATATTGGTATCTGTGAAGGAGATGATTTTTGGACGGATCCGTTTAAATTACAAAAGCAAGTTGATTTTTTAGAAGCTAATCCTGATTTTTCATTGTGCTTTACTGATGCTACAGTTGTAAATGAATTTGGAGTATGTATTGGTAAGAAGCTAACTTCAAGGTACAAAAGAAATCTAACACAAACTGATATTTTATCTAGCACTACCCCACCTACGCTGACTGTTTTATTCAGAGAAAAGGTTTTTTCTTCTATGATCCCTAAAGATCTAAAACTGGTTTTAAACGGTGATACGTTTCTATTTAGCTTGTTAACATATAATGGAGATGCAGCCTATATGGATTACTGCTCAGCTGCTTATCGGGTTCATAACGGTGGGGTCTGGTCTATGATAGATAAAGAAAAGAAATTGAGAAATTCAATTCGTACATTTACCCATTATCTTGAAAGCTCTCCTGTAAAAAATAAAAAAGCTCTAATAAGGAATATTAATTCATTATACAGAGACTATGTTAACTTAAGTATAGAAAATAAGAACAATAAATTAAAGATGGAGCTTTTACGTCAATGCACAGTCTTTAATTTAAAATACAAGAATTTTTATTTTCTAACATTGTTAAAAGTAATATTCAGAAATGTTTAGTACCCATAGATTTATACTCGCTTTGGGTTTAAACCTTTTATATGATTTTACACTTATAGATCAATTGAATTACTATAATTTTAAAAATTTATTTAAATGATAACATATGGTAATTAGTAACTTATAAGTAACAGCTTTAGTATGAGTAAAAGTGAACAAAGATTATAAAGAATAAACAACACTTTTATTTTGTTTAAATAAACTTTTGGAACACAAGGACTTAAAAGAATATTATAAGTGAGTAATATAGTGTTAATAATCCCGACTTATGGTAGAAACTCCTTATTAGAGAGAACCTTATTAAGTCTTTCTGAATGCCATTTTCCTGCTTCTTATACCAAAACTATTGTTATCGAAAATGGTCCAAAAGAACAAGCGGAACAGGTTTGTAAGAAATTTACCAATATTAAATGTGAGTACCAGTACACAGAAATAGCCAATAAGAGTTCCGCACTAAACCAGGTTATCAGCAGTCTTCAGGAAAACACGTTTATTATCTTCTTAGATGACGATATCAGGTTATCAAAAGATTTTCTTACGTCATATGCTAAGGCATTTGAAGATTCTGGTGACGGTTTTATTTACGGAGGTCCACTTGATATTGATTATGAAAAGGAACCGGCTAAATATTATAAGACGTTTCTGCCCATGTCTGCTAAAGGGTGGAAATTGAAAGAAGGAGAAGATTATAAAATTTTTAACATTTTTGGTTGCAATTGGGCTGTTTCATTAAATAAGTTAAATTTGGTCGGTGGGTTTAATCCAAGGTTTGGTCCAAATTCTACCACTGGAGCAACAGGCCAGGAGCACCAGGTTATGTTTAAATTGCAGGACCTGGGGCTCGATTTATGTTATGTTAAAGAGGCGAAAGTATGGCATTACGTTCCAAAAGAAAGAGCGACTATAAAATTTTGTTTAATGCGGAAATATAAGGGTGGCATTAGTACAGGGCTTTTAGAGCCATCTAAATACAGTAAGACGCTCTTATCTTTTAAGATATATAAAAATGTTCTTTCAATGATTATCTACGCCATACTATTCTCCAGAAGCAAATTCATTACTAAATTATTTGACTCTTTCCATATTGCTGGTATCATTAAAGGCCTGAGGTTAAGCAAAAGCACAAATGCCTAAATAAAACAATATATAAATTGATAATAAGCAATCCACTAGTTTCTATAGTAATTCCACTCTTTAACGGGGAGAAATATATCCGGTTTACCCTTGAGTCAATTCTTAAACAGTCCTATACCTTTTGGGAGTGCTTAATTGTTGATGACGGGTCAACGGATCATTCTGTTTCGATTGCGGAAGAGTATGTTCGCAAGGATGGCCGATTTAAAATTATAATCAGGAACAGACTGCCAAAAGGGGGAGGGAGTTGCAGGAATTTAGGTGTATCAAACGCAAAAGGTAAATACCTTATATTTTTAGATGCTGATGATTTTTTAGAGCCCTTTTGTTTAAAACAGAGGGTGAGAGAAATGGAATCTAATCCTGACCTCGGGTTTGGTTTATTTAAAATGTTAAGTTATTACGGATCAAAGGAGAATGCCATTGATGACTGTTTACGAGTATTTCCTGGCTACTCGGCCAATTACATCAGCCGATTTATAAAAGCTGACTCTCCATGGGTTATTTCCTGCCCCATATGGCGAACAGATGTAATAAATGATAAGCCTTTTGACATAAATCTTGCCCGGCTGCAGGATACAGATTTTCATTTAAATATTCTTCTCAATTATCCTGATATCTTGTTTGGGATCTTTGATAGCTTGCCCGCGGATGTGTACTATAGAAAAGAGCAAGAGAGCAGGAATAGATATAAGGATCATAAATTTTTGGATAGAATTATCGAAAGCCGAATCTATTTTATCAAGAAGTATATTAACCTTTGTTTAGCCACAGAGTCTAAAGCTCAATTCTTACCGTACTTAAAGGCTAACCTTATAGATCTTGTTGCGAGGCATACACTGGCTCATAATACAAGTCATGATGAAAAGTTACAGCAGTTAATATCTAGCTCTTATCAGGATGGGGTTCTCAATGGCACGGAATACTATTTATTAAAAATCAGCTATTTCACTTGGAAAAATACATTTACTAGTAAACTTCCATTGCTTAAAGGAGTTTTTAGAACTCTACTTTACAAGCGTGTGAAATTAAACGCCTAATATAGCTCCCTCTTTCCTTTCATATCGTATGGATCCGTTAGTCTCCGTTATTGTTCCCAATTTTAATAATGCCACCTATCTTGAAGAATGTATTGATTCCATTTATAATCAAACCTATTCAAAAATAGAAGTAATATTAATAGATGATGGCTCTACAGATAATTCTTATGAGATTATTAAAAAGTTAGAGGAAAAGCATAGAAGTTTAAAAACCTTTTTTAAAGAAAATGGAGGTCCTTCGTCTGCAAGAAATCTTGGGTTGCGTAAAGCTGTAGGTGAAGTACTTGCATTTATTGATGCGGATGATATTTGGCTTAAGAATAAGTTAGAGAACCAAATATCTGTCTTATTATCAAAAAAGTCTGACATTGCACTTTCAGATTATAATTTACTTATAGAAGGTAAAACTACACCGAGTCATGAGCAGGCACGAACCGACTTTGATAATATCTCACCATTAGAATTTTTTTATGACAACCCTCTAAAAGGTTCTGCCTCTAATGTTATTATTACCCGAAGAGTATATGAGGCAGTTGGCGACTGGGACACGTATTTGAGGTCTAGTGAAGATCCTGACTACTGGCTTAGGTGTATCTTAAATGGCTTCCAAGTATCATATTCTAACACAGTTGATGTGTTAATCAGAAACCATAGCAATAATGCCCGATCTGATAACTCGCGAATGTTCTATTTTCAGTTAATGAGCCTAGACAAATGGATAAAGTTATTAGAATTGCATCAAGTACAAGTTCCTGAGAATTTATTAAGAAAAGCTGTTAGAGCCAGGTTATCGAGAATTAGATATTATGCTAATAAGATGGGAAGACACGATTTAGCTATTTCTACTTTTTTTATAGGGTTAAATTATTTTGGCTTTCGTTTTTTCGATAAATTGACATTTATGCAATTTTTGAAAAGTTTAAAAAAAAATATTTAATAAAAATATGCGTATTGCTGTTGTACTGCCATCCAATGAACCCTTCTCTCCTTTAAGAGGCGGGGCTTTGGCAAGGTGGGTTTACGAAGTATACAGGAGAATAAATGTAGACTGCTTAGTTTTTGCTGCTCCAGACAAGAATGCATATACTGGATTGAATCTGTACCAAGTTCCTACTGAAAATTTCACAAAGTACTTAAAAGGAAGCAAGCAAGTATCTCATCACTTGAAATACAATCTTTATCCTCTTGTCATTGCTCTTTACTGTAAATGGAAAAATATTAATACGATCCATATTCTTAACAGACCGGCTTATGCACTGGTGTTTCGTAAAGTTTTACCCAAGGCACGTATCATTTTACACATGCAAAATAGTCATCTGCTCAGTCTTCCAGACAAGCTATTGGCTGATGTGATGAAGTCTAACGATGAAATTATTTCATGTAGTAAATTTTTAAACGATGAGATAAATGAAAGGACCCAATTTTCATTTGATAAAAAATTAAAAGTAATATTTAACGGGGCAAATACCTATAATTCTGCAATGCTTGCTAATCTGCAAAGCGCCAGGTCGAATAGCGAGAGAAGTATCGTTTTTGTAGGTCGAGTTGTGCGGGAGAAAGGAGTGCTTGAACTGATTAATGCCTTTAGTGAAGTTTGCAAAAGTTTAGATAATGTACATCTGTATATAATTGGCGGCCATCATTTTGGAGATGATTATGAAAGCGATTTTATTCATGAAGTAAAGTTTGAGGCATCTAAATTAAAGGACAAAGTAACATTTACAGGATATTTAACTCACGATCAAATCTTACCCATATTAGTTAATGCTTCTATTTTTGTTTGTCCGTCTACATGGGAGGAACCTTTTGGAATGGTATTAACGGAAGCTATGGCTGTTAAACTTCCTATTATTGCATCAAACAGAGGAGGTATACCAGAGGTAATAGGGAATACCGGTATTCTTATAGAACCTGAGAATACCAATCAATTCGCGGATGCTATTATATATTTATTAGAAAACCCAGATATTGCTAAAGAGCTTGGCTTAAAAGGGCATGAAAGGTTACATAAACATTTTACTTGGGAGCAAATTTCCTCTGAGTTTATATCTTTAATTAAATCATGAATTTATTATATATCAACGGAGGGCTGTCAGTCTCTGAAACATTTATCAAGGATTTACTATTTTCACTTGCAGAAACCACCTCTTTAACATTCTTAACGAGTAGTAATTTTGAGATAAACAATGATAAGGTTAAAGTTAAAAATTTAAGTTATAACCAGACTCGCTCCCCTTTAGCTAACAAGCTGCATTTTATCACGGGGAATAAGTATAAACTTAAATCAGATATTTCTTATGTAAAAAAACGATGCACAGATTTCCTGAGGAAGAATAAGTTTGATGTTGCGTATATTGAATATGGCACAACTTCTGTACTTTTCAGTGAACTCTTAAATCATTTTAACATTCCCTATGTCGTACATTTCCATGGATTCGACGCTTCGTCTGCTTTTAGTAATCCTTCTTACAAACACGAAATTCAGAAGGTATTTCATTCAGCTGCCTCAATAATTGTACCTTCACAACATCTTAAAAGACTTTTAATTCTTCAGGGAGGGGATGTGAATAAAATTTTTGTTGTCCCTTATGGAATTAACAATGATATTATTAAGCCTCATGGCTGGGACAAAAGATTTGAAATATCTCCGAATCCTGTTTTAACATTTGTCGGAAGATTAACGCCTAAAAAGAATCCTATCGCACTTTTATATGCATTCCATACAATAAATCAAAATTTTCCTGATGCAGAGTTAAATATTGTGGGAGATGGGCCCTTAATGGCTGATTGCAGAAAAAAGGTTCATGACTTAGATATCAAAAATGTAAAATTATGGGGAGCCCTTCCAAGACAAAAAGTTTATGAAATATTAAACAAGAGCTGGATTTATATGCAACATAGCGTAACAAGCTATAACGGAGATCAGGAGGGATTACCAAATAGTATTTCTGAGGCATCTGCATTTGGACTACCAGTCGTGTCAACTATTCATAGTGGAATTACTGAGAATGTTTTGGATCGTGAAACCGGTTTCCTGGTTAAAGAATATGATTATGAACAAATGGCCGAAAAGGCAATGACACTTTTAAAAGACAAAGATTTGGTTGTTCGAATGGGAGGAAAAGGAAGAGAATTTATTTTAAATTTGTGTAACCATAAGAAAAGGGTGGAGCAGGTTTATAATTTATTACAAAAGGCAGTTAATTAAAATGAGCAATCCACTAGTTACCATCGGTATGGTAACCTACAATTCTGAAAGATATATAGAAGATGCTATTACAAGTGTTCTTAGCTCAAGTTATACTAACTTTGAATTAATTGTTTGTGACGATTGCTCAACTGATACTACAATCGATAAAGTTAAATCTTTTAAAGATCCCAGAATAAAACTATACACAAACAAAATTAACTTAAAGGAGTATCCTAATAGGAATAAAATAATAACCCTAGCGGATGGAGAATATTTTATTTTTATTGATGGCGATGACATGATTTACCCTCATGGTTTGGACTTCATGGTTAGAATGCTTCATGCTTTTCCTACTTGTGCAATGGCACTGATGGCAAAGCGGAGTACACGATTTTATTATCCTATAGTAGTTACACCACACCAATTTTATGTTAGTCATTTCTTAGGTGAGTCTTTTTTGCGAACAGCTTTTACCAGTATATTATTCAGAACATCTGTACTAAAAGAAGTAAGAGGCTTATCTGAAGACTATCCTAATGGAGATGATTTTATAAGGTTAAAAATTGCTAACAGCCATAATTCTCTTGTAATAAATGATAATATAACCTGGTGGAGACAAACGCCTGGGCAGGCGTCTTCAAACTTGAGCAAGCATCTTGAATTTTATTTTTTAAGACAGAGGATGTATCATTACTTCTTAAATGATACATCCTGTCCTTTATCAGAGGACGAAAAAATGGATGCTTTCTTTAATATAAGAAGAGTTGAGTGGCAGATAATAATAGGTAAAATAAAACGCTTCAAATTTACAGATGCACTTAAATTAATAAAAGGTCTAAATTTGCCTATTCATACCATAACCTGTTATTTTAAATCAAGAAAGATTAAGGATCCGTTTTCTGCATATTCTCCAGTTAAACCATTAAGAGTAAGTTTTGCGGACAATCCATTTAGTAATATCTATTCAAAATGAATTTACCCTTAGTCTCAGTATTGATTCCTGTATACAACTCTGGAGAATATATTTCGGAATCACTTAATTCTGTGTTAAATCAGACTTGGGAAAATGTAGAAATTATTATTGTTGATGATGGTTCTATAGACAATTCTTATACAGTTGCTAAGGCTTTTGAATCAGAAAAAGTACGGGTGTTTAAACAGGAAAATAAAGGAGCATGTGCCGCACGGAATTTTGCATTTTCTGTTTCAAACGGAGAGTTCATTCAATATCTGGATGCGGATGATTTGCTTTCTCCTGATAAGATTGAAAAGCAACTTTATTTAATTTCAAACACTCCCAAATCTGTTGCCTCATGTACATGGGGGAGGTTTTATGATTCTATTACAGATTTTAAACCTGAAGTAAAAGTAGTCAATAAAGATTATGAAAAACCAGTTGAATGGTTAATAGATTCTTGGAGTGGAAGGGGAGCAGCACAGACCTCTGTTTGGTTAACTCCAAGAGAAATAATCAGCGCGGCTGGAGGGTGGAATGAAGAACTTAGCCTAAATCAGGATGGGGAGTTTTTTGCAAGGGTGCTGCTACAAACCGAAACCATAAAGTTTTGCCCATCAGTATTCGTTTATTATAGATCAGGCAATAAAAATAGCATATCCAAGATAAACAATTCTGAAGGTAAGGCTGAATCGCTTCTTAAAAGCTTTGAGTCTTATAAAAAGGTGGTGATGCAAAAATATGACTCACCAATGATTAGAGCTGCACTTGCAATAAATTTTTGTAATTTTATCTACATGTATTCGCCTGCCTATCCTCATCTTGTTGAAAGAGCATGCTTACAGCTAAAGAATTTGTCAGTCAATTGTAGAACTTCAATGGGGGGACCACTATTCAAAGTTCTTGTAAAGCTATTTGGCTTCTTTAAAGCTTTAAAGCTTCGAAACCTATTGAGATAATGAAGATTAATTTCATAACAAATTTATCACTAAACGAGACCTCCGGAGGTGGTTCCGCTGTAAATGCTGCTACCTATCAGCAGTTAAGCCGCTTCTTTGATGTTAACTACTGTGGCCCGATTAATTTACCAATTGATACAGCCTCAAAATTTACATCAAAGCTCAACAGAAGTATTGGTTTACCGGGGAATTATCATTTCTTTTCTGACAACAGGCTGAAGCAAATTGCAGCTAAAGTAGCCGCTGTTAATAAGAATGACTCTGATGCCAACTTCTTTCATGGTTTTACTTCCTGGATTAAGTATAAAAGTAGCCTGCCTTACTATGCTTACGCAGATGCTTGCTTTGCTACTTATGTTTCTATTTATAATAAAGGTATTAAATTTTCTGGATCCGATTTAGAACGTATTTATGCAGCAGAAGCAAAGTGGTTAGATGCTGCTTCTCAAATTTTCTTTAGAAGTAAATGGGCTCTTAACGAGACAAAGAAGCATTATGGTTTAGATGGGCATAACTTTAGTGTAGCTGGTTTAGGTGGATTTATTGATATCCCAGAGTCTTTCCAGAAGATAGTAGATTTCCAGTTCTTATTTATCTCTAAAGAATTTATTCCTAAAGGAGGTGACTTATGTGTTAAGGCTTTTGAACGGTTGCGTGAATATTATCCAAATGCTACAATGATTATAGTTGGAGAGGAACCCCCAAAGGATATTCTTGTTAAGAAAAATGTGGAATATGCAGGCTTTCTTAGCAAGAGTAAGCCAGAGGAGTATGAAAAGCTAAAATGTATTTTTAGTAATAGTTTTGCATTAGTCCATCCTACTAGTAAAGACACGAATGCATTAGTTATAAGCGAGGCGGGTTACTATGGATGTCCATCCATAGCGCCAGCTTCTTTTGCTATACCAGAATTAATAAAAAATAATATAACAGGGCTACTTCTACATACTCCCATTTCTGTTGATGATGTGTATGAAAAGATGAGTTACCTATGTTCTCAACCGAGTAAATATTTAAAAATGAGAGAAAGTGTAAGACAATTTTCAATATCCAATTTTACATGGGAAAAGGTAGGAGAGCACTTTTTTAAAACAATTATTAAATAGTGGCTCATATCCTTTACATTGGTCAATACACAGCAGGTTCTACATCTAGAATGAGAGCCGATAAATTTAAATCATTATTACCTGACCACCAGTTTCACGTTATTAATAGTGATATTCCATTTTATGAATGTAATAAATTCAGCAGGAGTATTGGCTTTAGATTTAAAGTTGGTCCTTTAATTAGCAGTATCAATAACTATATCAAATGTAACGTGAAAGAGCTGGCTTATAAGTTAATTTGGATTGATAAAGGGATATTCATAAATAAGGATACCCTTAAGTTTTTAAAAGCAAGAACATCTAAGCTTATTCATTATACTCCTGATACTGCATTTTTCCAAAATAAATCTTTTTTGTTTGAAAGCGGAATCCATTACTACGATCTATTGATTACGACAAAATCTTTTGATAAAGAAAATTATTTAAAATTAGTGAACGCCGATAAGCTCATTTTTACAACACAAGGATTTGATAAAACAATACACAAACCATATCATTCCTTTTATGAAAAGGAGAAAAGTATAGTTTTTATCGGTTTATGTGAGCCTAGTCGAGAAAGAATACTAACTCACCTTTTGAATGCTGGATTATCTGTAAAATTAGCTGGTTATGGTTGGTCTAAATTTTTGAACAGTAACCATAATAACTTAAAATTTCTAGGTGAAAAATTAGTTGGTGAAGAGTATGCGAAAGCTATTTCTGGTAGCTTGTTTGGATTTGGTGCTTTATCTAAAAAGTTTCCGGAATTGCATACAACAAGAACATTTGAGATTCCAGCTTGTGGAACGGCGCTATTGACAGAAGCGAATTTTGAAACAAATACCTTTTTTAAAAATGATGAAGCTATTTTTTACAAAAATATTTCTGAACTAATTTCGAAAATAAAATATTATTCTTGCAATTTGTCTGAGCTACAAGTGCTAACAGATAGAGGCTATAAAAAGGTAATGAGGAAATACGAGTATGGAGATTTACTGCAGGAAATTGTTAAAGAAATAATCACGTGAAAAAAATAGCCCTAATACATTATCAACCCTTAGAATATTACCCTCCTGTAACAAACTTTTTAGACTATTTAGAAAAGAATTTAAATCATAACATAGAATTAAAGGTCTTTTCATCAAAAAATCAACACCAAAGAGCAACTCATGTTTCAGAAAAAATTGTAATAAAACGCTCTCCTTTTCCGAAGAAAAATGAGAGTTCTGTTGTTAGCTTTTTGAAGCAAATATATTTTAATATCTATACGCTTCTTCAACTACTTAACTACAAACCTGATACAATCTTGTATTATGAAACTTATTCTGCTCTTCCCGCCTTCTTCTATTTAAGATTTATTAATAAAAAGGCAAAATTGCTTATTCATTTTCATGAGTACTTTTCTAAAGACTGGTATGAAGGAGGGATGAAGCTTGTTAAGCTTTATCATAGAATAGAAGTTAATTTTCTTTTTAAAAGAGCTTATTCTATTTCACACACAAATGAATATAGGATGAAATTCTTTTTGGCTGATTACCCATTTTTAAATAAAGACATGCTTTGGGTTTTACCCAATTATCCTCCACTTGTTTGGTCGGATCAATTGAAAAATAAAGTTTTAAAATTTCCAGGTGATGAAAAGGAGCTTAAGTTAGTTTATGTGGGGTCATTGTCACTTAAAGCGACTTATATAAAAGAATTTTGTACATGGTTAGCTTCTTGTAAGTATAAATTTACATTTGATATTTATTGTTTTAATCTAGACCCAGAAACTTCTGATTATCTCAATACTTTAGATATGCCTCAATTTAATTTTTATTCTAGTGGTATAGAATATTCAGGTCTTCCATCAGTATTGCAGAATTATGATATCGGGGTAATTCTTTATAAAGGCTTATCTAATAATAGCAAATATTGTGCTTCAAATAAACTGTTTGAATATTTAGCTTGTGGTTTAGATGTTTGGTTTTCTGATAAAATGCTAGGCACTTATCCTTATATTACAAAAAAATCTTATCCTAAGGTTATAGAAGTTGATTTTGAGAACTTAGCTAGTTTTGATGTTTATGAAGCTTTCAATAGAGATGGTTTAAATATGAAAGATAGTATTTTCTTTGCTGAAAATGTTTACACTAAGTTCCTTGAAGAACTTGTTTAACAAAAATATAAATGGTATTAACTGAACCTTTACGAAATAGGTCTATTACGTCTTTAGGGGCATTATACCTAATTAAATACCTTCTTGTTTTTCTTTTTTGTTATGGATTCATCAGTATTTATTTCAACCTTAACAGTTATTCCGTTATGGCTTTGAGCTTATGGTTTATAACATTAATAAATTTACTGGAAGAACTAGATAGGGAGATTGCCATCAGAGGATTGATAGCCTTTATGTATGCTTTTCAGCTGCTACTGG
The DNA here is from genome assembly GCF_008017455.1 of Pontibacter qinzhouensis. Lineage (GTDB taxonomy): Bacteria > Bacteroidota > Bacteroidia > Cytophagales > Hymenobacteraceae > Pontibacter > Pontibacter qinzhouensis. Next base: position 49,743 of record NZ_VRTY01000031.1, read on the forward strand.
GCCCCATTCTGAGTTTTAAATATTTGCCTAATTGGGATTATTATTCAATTCCTGTTACAGAAGATGAATATTTCAGTTTTGCTATTCCGGCAATTATAGCCTTAATAATTGGGCTTTATTTCCCTCTATTTAAAGGCAAGTTTAGTTTTGGGCTTTTATCTGCCACAAAAACTTATTTAGCAGATAAGGAAAAAGTTGCTTTAATTCTAATCGGGATTGGTCTAGTATCTTCCTACTTAGTTAAAATAGTTCCTGGTGGGCTAGCTTTCTTTTTCTTTTTACTAAAGAATCTGAAATTTATAGGTGTCTTCTACCTATTCTATTCAAAATCAAATAAAAAGACTACATTATTTATTTTAGTTTTTGGACTATTAGCAATTAATGCTATTACTAGCTCCATGTTCCACGACCTGATTCTGTGGACGATGTTTGTAGGTATGTTATTTACACTTACTAAAAAAATCCCATTTTTTATTAAACTATCGGCGGCTGCAGCAGGCTTTTTTGTTTTATTCTTAGTTCAATCTGTTAAAGGTGAATATAGGAATGCACTTTGGTTTGGCAGTATACCTTCTGGTCAGGAAACTGAGTATTTTCAAAGTTTAATTGAGGAACGAATTTCTGATATGACTACTCTCTTTTCAGACAAAAGTATAAATGGTTTTATTTATCGTATTAATCAAGGATGGATTGTCGGTAACGTATTATATAATGTGCCAACTTGGGAACCTTATGCAAATGGCGAGACGATAGTTGATGGAATTTCAGCAAGTATTCTTCCTCGATTTCTTAATCCTGACAAATATGTGGCAGGTGGTAAAGAATACTTCACCAGATTTTCCGGATTAGTTTTATCATCTGGCACAAGTATGAATATCAGCCCGCTGGGGGAAGCCTATGCTAACTTTGGGTCTTCTGGAGGTGCGCTCTTTATGTTTGCTTTTGGTATGATTTTTAATTTTATACTTGCTTCAATTTACAAATTTTCAAAATTTTATCCTTCTTTAATTCTTTGGCTTCCACTTATTTTCCTACAAGTTGTAAAAGCTGAAACAGATTTTACAACAGTTTTTAATCACCTAGTTAAAGCTTGCTTTATTACTTGGATATTATATAAGTCATTTCCCAGATTTTTAAAATTAAAATTATAGTTCAAAAGTCAACCTCTTCTAAAGATATTGTGAAGAAGTCTGGAGAAGAAAGAACTATTTTGATCACTATGAATTAATAATTCCTAAGAAGCTGTTTTAAAACCTTCTCAAACGGATAAAGTAAAATTTGGGAAATAGGCTAAATAAAGCAGAAATGGACTTTATAGATTTAATCCCGGTTTCTAAAATAGCTTTCAAATAGGTTTTAAAACAGTTTCTTAGCAAGGTGATGAGCTTAATCATGTTTTGTCTATCCAAGGTTACTGATTAAAGGAGGAAAATTGGTAAATTTGGAGGACATCACTAAACCATTGAGTTATTAGTTGGGGGCGAATATATAAATATTATCATGTAAAATATAATTTTAAGCAGATTTGAATTTTAGCCATCCAATACTTAAGAGTAGGGGAAAATGAAAAGCGTTGGTGGCAATTTATATTTTGAAGCTGTTTATTGCAGACATCAGTGAAATATATATCGGCCTGACACATATTAGTGAGTAATCATAAGAAATGCTTGACAACATTTTAGCTATAACGCTTCAGAAGGTTTATCTACTTTTACCTGTTAAAATAAGAGGTAGTGCGTTAGGTATGATGGTATTGTTATTATTTAACTCAATCCTCGAAATTGTTGGGCTTGCTGCCATTCTTCCTATTATTATGATTCTGCTGCAAGACAATATTATCGAAGATATAAAAGTTTTCCGTTGGCTTTACCAATTGTTTAGCTTTGAGTCTCAGACAAATTTTCTAGTTATTTTTGCCGTGTTAGTTATGGCTTTTATGATCGCAAAAAATGTATTTAGTCTTTTGATTTACAAACAGCAAGCAAAATTTTCCTTTAAACTTTACACATATTTCTCATTAAAGCTATTTAAAGCTTATCAGAATAAGGATCTAAAATTTTTTAAATCCCATAATCCTAGTATTATTATCAGGGATATAAATGAAATACCTTATAATTTTGTTTACAATATAATTTTAAATCTAATAACTATTCTTAATGAGTTTATTATTATTGTAATTATATTAATCACAATCTTCTTATATGATCCTCTTTTAGTGCTATTCCTGTTAGTGTTTGTGGTCCCTATCCTTACTATATTCTACAGAGTAGTTAAAAATAGATCTAAAGCTATTCAGCAGGAACTAAATGAAGAAAATCCTAAACTAAACATCAATTTGTTCCAATTTATATATGGATTTATAGATGCTAAAATGAATAACTCGGAAAAATATTTCTTGGAAAACCATAGAAAGCATCTTGTTAAAGTTTCAGAGTTAAATATGCTTGATAGGGTTTTTCAGCAGGCACCTACTAAAGTTATAGAAACAGGTTTGATGGCTACTATAACTATCGTTGCACTTTACGGGCTGCTATTTGTGCGGGATAAACAGCATATCGTAGGGTTACTATCTGTTTTTGCTCTTGCAGCTTATAGAATTCTTCCTTCCATTAACAGATCTATGATAGCCTTAGTTGGGCTAAAAGGTTTTCAATATACTTTTGATGTATTAAATCAATTGACTCATAGTGATACAACTTCCAGCAAAGCTATTTTAGTAGATATTAGTTTTTCTTCTCATATAAAGATAAAAAATGTTTCATTTTCCTATAATAGTGATAAGGGTGTGTTGGATGATGTTTCTTTTAAAATAAAGAAAAATAGTATAACTGGTTTAATTGGTAGATCTGGTTCCGGAAAAAGTACGCTGGTTAATCTTCTGTTGGGTTTTTATGCTCCTACTTCTGGTGAAATATGCATTGATGACGTGCCACTTGAAGTAAAAAATATAACTAGTTGGAGAAGGAAAAATGGCTACGTACAGCAGGACGTTTATATTTTGGATGCTACTTTGGCAGAAAACATTGCTTTTGGTGTGCCCAAAGAAAAAATTGATGCTGATCAACTCGCCCGGGCGATGAGCCTGGCGAGTTTGTCTGATGTTGTGAACCATTTACCAGACGGTGTTAATACCAATTTGGGTGACAGGGGCTCTCTGTTATCGGGGGGGCAAAGGCAAAGAATCGGAATTGCAAGGGCCTTATATCATGGTGCAACGCTGTTGATACTGGATGAAGCCACCAGTGCTTTAGACGCTACGACTGAGAATGAAATCAACGAAGCAGTCAGTCGGTTAGCTGACAATAATATGACCGTTATTATTATTGCTCATAGATTGACTACCTTACGCCGGTGTGACTCGATTATTGAGCTGGAAAGCGGTAAAATAAAGAGAATTTGTTCTTATGGAGATTTGATAAATAAACCTGTTGAGTAGTAATTGATACGCCAGATAGAAATTAGAGATCATGAATTAGAAATAATGCTAATGCGGATATGAACTGGCTGCAAAAAGATTAAAATAACTCTAACAATAAAAATTGAGGCAGCGCTATAGACTGCGTCATAACTTATCGGAAATTGAAATTGTATCTCTCCAGGAAACAGGATACAAGTATCACGACTCAAGACATATGACTTTTTTTCTTTTGTATTTTTCGTAAAACTTTTTTCCAGGAAGTACTGTCGCTGTCTATATATCGTCTAAAAATAATCTTTACAAATTTATGCTATTTTGAAAAAAGGAGTTACTTTCTTCTTCCGTAAGCCTCGCGAGGGTGCCTTTAGTATTGAGAACCTGTTTAGTATCGTGCAGCAACAGCTACAGGGCCAAATACGGTTTCACAATCATTATATGTCCTGTCACAGCTCCGGTTTAAAAAATAGGCTAAACTTACTCCGTGAAGCTGCTAAAAATCACAAGGGGCTTAACCATGTGACGGGTGATATTAATTTTATTACGCTGGCGCTTCCTAAAAGGAAAACAATTTTAACCATACATGATATTGAGTCATTAGAAAGGAAGGGTGGATTAGCCAGCCATTTGCTTCATTTTTTCTGGCTGGTTTTGCCGGTCAAGGCGGCAGGCAAAATTACAGCAGTGTCTGAGCATACAAAATCAAAGTTGCTTCAAAAGGTTTCTGTGGACCCGGATAAGATTATTGTCATCCCTAATCCTGTTTCAGGTATCTATCACTATACACCTAAATCATTCCAGAAAGAGAAGCCACGCTTGTTGCAGATCGGGACCAAGTATAACAAGAATCTGGAGAAACTGATACCAGCCATTGCAGGACTTAGTTGCAGGCTTACCATTGTCGGTAAACTAAGTGAATCTCAAGTAAAGATGCTGGAGCAGCATAAAGTCGATTTTATAAACAAGGTGGGCTTGAGCAATGAAGAATTGCTGCAGGAATACCAGCAGGCAGATATCATAACGTTTGCATCTACTTTCGAAGGTTTTGGGATGCCTATTATTGAAGCCAATGCTGTTGGCCGGGTGGTGCTTACCAGTAACATCGGAGCCATGGCAGAAGTGGCGGCTGATGCGGCCATGTTAGTAGACCCATTAAGCATGGAAGATATCCGGAGAGGTATTGTAGAACTGATTCAGAACGATCAGTTGCGGGAGCAACTCATTCAGAATGGCCTGCAAAATGTGAAAAAATACCGACCTGAAGTTATAGCAGCACGTTACCTGGAGCTATATGATAGCATGTCATTATGAAGAAGAAAACCCGGATCTTACTTACGATCGACTGGTTCCTGCCCGGCTATAAAGCTGGAGGACCTATCAGATCCTGTGCCAACCTGGTTGATCACCTGAAGGAGGAATTCGAATTTTTCATCCTTACCCGCAATACAGACTATAACTCAACAGAGCCATTCCCTGGCATAGAGCCTGATACCTGGCAAAAGCTGTATGGGATAACTATTTATTACTTCTCATCCGGAGAGCTTAGCTATCGCACCTTAAAGCATGTGATGAAGGAGGTGCAGCCGGATATTATCTATATCAATGGAATTTTCTCACGCTACTTCTCCCTCTATCCGCTCTTAATCTCTCGGTCGTTGAAAGCCAGGAGAGTAATAGTGGCGGGAAGAGGAATGTTTGCGCCAGGAGCAAGGGAAGTAAAAGGTGGTAAAAAACAACTTTTCTTTAAAATTGCCCGGTATGTTGGGCTTTACAAATCGATTTTGTTTCATGCAACCAATGAGTTGGAGGCCGGACATATACGTCAGGTACTGGGTAAGAAAACGCCGGTTATAATGGCATCGAACCTGGCTGCTAAGTATAACGGGCAGGGTAAGTCAGTGAGCCTCGAAAAGAAAGTAAATCAACTCAGGCTGGTAAGCTTTGCCCGTATCTCTCCTGAAAAGAATACCCGCTATGGTCTGGAGGTATTGGCCAGTAACAGGTTCGAGGGGGAGATAACGTATGATCTGTTTGGGCAAATTAATGATACGGCCTATTGGAATTCCTGCCTGGAAATAATAAAAGTATTGCCTGCCAATATTCAGGTTACTTACAGAGGAAGCATAGACAATACGGAGGTACCTGCTGCCTTGCAGCAATACCATGCCCTGTTTTTGCCTACCAAAGGAGAAAATTTCGGACATGTTATTCTGGAGAGCCTGACGGCAAGCCTGCCGGTGATAATCAGCGACAAAACCCCCTGGCGAAACCTGCATGAGGCTGGTGTAGGGTTCGATTTGCCACTGGAGCAACCAAATAAATTCCATAAAGCTATCGAAAACCTGCTTAAAATGCCGCAGGAAAACTTTATAACTATGCAGGCAGCTGTCGCAAAATATGCTCTAGAGGTGCTGCAGGACGAAGAAACTTTGACAGCTAACATAGCCTTATTCAGTTTGGAATAAGAATGTAAAGTCAGCAACTCCTAAATAAAAACGGATTATAAATGCTCCTATTAGGGCCATTGAAGTACATTTTTCAGTATTTATAATTTGGCGAAACTCCATGATAAAAGTTAAGAGGCAAACTTTACCTTATTCTGGGTCTTTTTAGGTTGAGTTTCCATACTAGCTCTCCTTAACATTTCTGCATCTCACTACAACAAGTTTTTTAATTCAAAGGTGGTCTAAATTAAAAAAATGCTAAATTCGCACCGGTATTTTAAATAGTGCTACAATTCCATTAATCTATAAGAATGAACAACAATAATAACCTGGTAGTTGAAAACGCGAAGATTGCTGTCATTGGGCTTGGCTACGTTGGTCTGCCGCTTGCCATAGAACTAAGCAAGAAATATGATGTGTTAGGGTTTGATATAAATGAAGTACGGGTAAAGGAACTGGGCGAAGGCCAGGATCGTACCCAGGAAGCAGATGTGCAGGACCTGGAAGCTGTCATGGCTCTGAAGGGAGTTGACAGGAAGGGGAGAATCGGGCTGTATTTTTCATCTGACACAAAGGAGCTGCGGAAGTATAATACCTTTATTGTAACAGTTCCTACACCTATAGACCAGTTTAAAGCACCAGACTTAAGACCATTAATCAAAGCCTCTGAAATGCTTGGTAAGATTTTAAAGCGTGGTGACTTGGTGATCTATGAGTCTACGGTATACCCGGGCTGTACGGAAGAAGATTGTGTGCCTGTGCTGGAAAAAATTTCAGGCCTCCAATTCAATAAAGATTTCTTCGCCGGATATTCACCGGAACGCATCAACCCTGGCGATAAAATTAATACCCTCACAAAAATTAAGAAAGTGACGAGCGGCTCCACACCTGAAATTGCGGAGCGGGTAGACGATATTTACCGTTCTATTATTGTAGCAGGAACCCATAAGGCTCCAAGTATAAAAGTGGCGGAGGCTTCGAAGGCAATTGAGAACGCCCAGCGGGATGTGAACATTTCGTTCGTTAATGAGCTTGCCCTTATTTTTGACAGGATCGGTATTGATAGCCACGATGTGATTGAAGCCGCAGGAACGAAGTGGAACTTTCTGAAGTACAAACCCGGCCTGGTTGGAGGGCACTGCATTGGTGTGGACCCCTATTACCTGGCGCACAAAGCGGAGTCCCTGGGTTACCACCCGCAGGTGATTCTGTCAGGACGACGTGTAAATGACAACATGGGGCAGTTTGTTGCCAATAAACTGGTGAAGCTGATGATCAACAAAGACCAAAAGATAAAAGGGGCTAAAGCGCTAATAATGGGTTTTACCTTTAAAGAGAACTGTCCGGATGTGCGGAACACACGTGTAATTGATATTTATCATGAACTGGTTCAGTTTGGAATGGATGTTGACATTTATGACCCTTGGGCAAATTCAGAGGAAGTGCGGCATGAATATGGTATACAAATAGAAAGCAACCTGAACGAAAACCATGTTTATAATGCTATCGTTGTGGCTGTTGCTCATAATGAGTTCCTGAGCATCGACTTTGCCAAGTTGAAGCGAGATAATGCCGTTATTTTTGATACAAAAGCATGTTTAAATAGGGATCTGGTGGACGCGCGTTTGTAAGATGAGTTTTGTTAAGGTGAAGCAGCAGCCTTGACCTCACAGTGTTTTCAAGACTTGTGGGTGCCTGGGGTAAGGGCAGCAGGAAATTTATCGAAATAGGAAACCCTCATTAACCACCCCTGCATCTCCTTGAAAAAAGGAATTTGATTAGTATTTTTTGCTGAAGTTTACTCGAAGTAAAGCTATTCTAACAATTTGAGTAACTCCCCTAAGGAAAATGGATAGAAATGCTTCTAGATATGTCATTACATACCTTATTTTAACATTTCTAATGTTGCTAAATATCATATTTCGTGTTGGGAAGGAATAATACTAAGGTAGTGTTTAGCACTTCCATAGTGTTTTCCCTAATCATCTCTTTTCGCAGTCATGTATAGTTTCCGGCCACAAGATCTTTCCAAAATGACAGAAAAATAAATATAGTTTTGGAATGAGGTTTATGCAATTGGGTATAAGAGCATGTTTAAATTTTGGTGATTGGCAGAAAAAGAGCGAGTCAGCACGTAAGCCATAGAGTAACCACACCTTATAGCTTATGCAATCTCAGTATCAGAGACTCACTGACTCGCAATGGGAAGCGATTAAAGAAGTGCTTCCTACTTAACGCAAACGCAATCACAGTTTACGGGTTATCGTGGACGCCATTTTCTGGTGCCTTCGCATCGGCCATCAGTGGCGGAACCTTTCCGAGAGCTTCCCCAAGTGGCAGTTGGTCTACTACTATTTCAGGAAGTGGCAGAGAGACGGCACCCTCGAGCGCTTGAACTGGTCACTCAACAAACTGGAGCGTCAGCGGGTCAACAAGGAGCCTACCCCGAGTCAGTTGCACATTGACACCCAGTCTGTTAAGGTTGCTCCTTTCGTGGCAGAGGACACGGGAGTGGACGGCAACAA
>NZ_VRTY01000032.1 GCF_008017455.1 Pontibacter qinzhouensis
CAAACAGTTCCTGGACGAGAAACTGCTCGTAAACGGCTGCTAATGTATAACAGGAAAGCAGGTGCAGGCAAAACAGCAGTCACCTGCTTTCCTGATGCACACCCGACCCTCCGGACCCTTGAGGCAAAACAGCTTCTCTGAGCTTTGGAAGGCTAAAAACATTAGAATAATCGGGTTGCTTGATGAATGGCACCCTGGTAAGTTCTAAATCTTCTCCACCGTTCGGAGTCATCCGGAGAAGGGCGACTTGAAGCAGCAAGAATTTAACCCTTGGCTCGTTTAGGCCATTTTTTCTTCTGAAGGCCATTTTCATTCAAATAATCTGGTTACAGGCCGATAGGTTAGCTTTGTAGTAGAATAGGCTGCCCTGCATCGGAAAAGAACGAACTTTGTTACCAGCAGGAGGAAGGCCACGAACAGCGATACTGCTTACACCTTATTCCTTCACAACACAAACCCCTTACTTTTGAAATTCTGCTTCTGCAAACAGGTGAAGCAACCAGGTAAAAATACGAAAACAATAGTTTAAGTTTACAAACAGTAGTTCATTGAAACGCTACCAGGAGGCATGGCTGGTAATGGCAGGCATGAGAGCAACTGACGAATAGTTATACACCTTTAACCTTATCAAGATGAAACATATTTTACTGAGAGAGCTGAGATACGCATTGGTACTCCCTCTATTGCTTTTGATTTGCAGCAGCGCGTTTGCTCAGAGCCACTCCGTGCAGGGTAGAATTACCGACGAGAAAGGCGCTGGCTTGCCTGGTGTAACCGTAATGGAGAAAGGAACGACCCGTGGTGCCGCAACTGATCTGGACGGAAACTTTTCGTTTCAGGCTGGAAGCGGTACAGCTACATTGGTAATTTCTTTTGTAGGCTATACGTCGCAGGAAGTGCCGGTAAACAACCGTGCCACCATTAACATCAGCCTGAGGCCAGATGCCAGAGCCCTTGATGAGGTAGTGGTAGTTGGCTACGGCACCGCCCGTGTGAAAGATATAACCGGTTCTGTGGCACGTGTAGGAGAAAAAGACTTTAACGTGGGCATCAACACCTCCCCGGAGCAACTTATACAAGGTAAAGTAGCCGGTGTGAACATTGTGAACAATAATGGAGCGCCAGGCGGTGAGGTTACCTTCCGGATAAGGGGAACTTCTTCGGTTCGTTCTGGAAACCAGCCGCTCTTTGTAGTAGATGGTGTGCCGCTGGATGGCCGTAACACCAAACCAGCCGCTGCAGCCGGCGAACTGGGCAGCCCGGCAGGCTCTAACCCACTCAACTTCCTGAACCCGAACGATATTGCCACCATCGATGTGCTGAAAGATGCCTCTGCCACCGCTATTTATGGAGCCAGAGGAGCTAACGGTGTGGTAATCATCACCACCAAAAAAGGACAGCAGGGCGCTCCAACACTGAATGTAGATATGTCGACGGGTGTGAGCATGCTGGCCCGCAAACCTGAACTGATGGATGCCAACACGTTCCGTCAGGGCCTTGCTTTGCGCCAGATCGAGAACCGCGATGGTGGCGCCGATGTAGATGCTTTTGATGAGATAATGCGTACGGCGCAAACCCATATCGCCAACGTATCGATGGCCGGTGGTAACGACAAAGCCAACTACCGCCTTTCTGTTGGCTACCACGACCAGGAAGGTATCATCAAAAAATCTGGCTTTAAAAAGTATACCGGCAGCTTTACCGGCACCTATAGCTTTTTGCCGGAAGACAGGTTAAAAGTAGACGTGAACCTGATTGTAGCGAACACCATCGAGAATGGCGCTCCTATTGGCGAGAACTCTAACGTAAACGGCAGCCTTATTGGTAACACCATCGAGTGGAACCCAACCGTGCCTTTCAGAAATACAGATGGCACCTTTGTGCAACGGTTGTTTGGCACCAGCGTTTCGGGCTTGCCAACTAACCCGGCTGCTCTGCTCGAGTATTACAACGATGTTACGAACATTACCAATGTGCTCGGTAACGTAGGGGCCACCTTTAACATTGTAAAAGGCCTCGACTACAGAGCCAGCCTCGGTGTAAACCAGTCAAAAGGTAACAGAGCCATCGATACTTCCGGCGATCTGTTTCTTTCTACTATAACCGATATCGGTCTGGCGGTGGTTAATAACTCTACGCTCACCAGCAGCACCCTGACCCACACCTTAAACTATAACAACCAGGTAACCGATGGCCTGACCTTAGACCTGTTGGCAGGTTACGAGTACCAGACTTACAAGAACAGAAACTTTAATATTACCGCCCGAGGCTTTACCTCCTTCGACCTGCGCGGAACCGACATATTACAGAACGCCAGAAGAGACCAGGTAAACATCAGCTCGTACCAGGACCCTACCAATGAGATTCAGTCGTTCTTTGGTCGTGCCAACCTGAACTTCTCCGACCGCTACCTGATTACGGCTACCATGCGGGCCGATGGCTCTACCAAGTTCGGTAGCAACAACAAGTATGGTTACTTTCCATCGTTTGCCGGTGCCTGGGTGCTGTCTGAGGAGCAGTTTATGGCCGGATCGGAAAAGCTGAGCAACCTGAAACTGAGACTGGGCTGGGGTAAAACAGGTAACCAGGAGTTCCCGGCAGGTTCGTCGCAGGAGCGGTATGAGTTCGGGCTGCAAAGCATTGCGCTGGCTAACGTAGCCAACCCCGACCTGAGGTGGGAAACCACAGAGGCCATTAACCTGGGCTTAGACTTCGGGTTCTTTAACAACAGGATAAACGGTACCATCGAGTTTTTCGATAAAGCCACCAAAGACCTGCTGTTCAGGCTGCCTGCGCTACAACCTGCCCCGGCTGCCAACTACTGGACCAACCTGCCGGCCACTGTTAAAAACACCGGCGTGGAACTGTTGCTTAGTGCACTGGTTATAGAGAACGAGAAATGGATGTGGGAAGTAGGCATGAACGCCACCTATCTGAAAAACCGCTTCGAAGATTATACCGGTGCTCCTGTGCTAACCGGCCAGATAAACGGCAACGGCCTGGGCGAAGGCAGCAACAGCCAGCGCCTGGCAAACGGCCAGCCACTGTTCGCTTTCCACATGCGCGAGTTCCTTGGCTTCGACGATAACGGTGCAGCGCAATACAGCCAGGAGGCGAGCTTTGTAGGCGACCCGAACCCAAAATACCTGTTGGGCATCAACACAAACCTGAGCAGAGGCAAGTTTACGTTTAACATGAACTTTAACGGGGCCTTTGGTCACCAGCTTTATAACAACACAGCCAACGCCGTTATTACGGCAGCCAACTTTGGCGTAGGCCGCAACGCCACCGCCGAAATAGCCCTTGGCCCCGAAAGCCTGAGCAACTCCAATGTGGTATCGACTCGGTACATGGAGAGCGGAAACTTCCTGAGGCTGCAAAGCGCCGCCTTGGGCTACACGCTGGGTAACATTGGCAGCGCCTTCAAAAATGCTCGTTTGTACCTCACTGGCCAGAACCTGTTGCTCTTTACAAAGTACAGCGGCTTCGACCCTGAAGTAAACACAAACCGTGGTGTTGGTGGTGTTCCATCATTCGGTATAGAGTATACGCCTTACCCTATGCCACGAAATTTCACCCTTGGCTTTAATGTTTCTTTCTAACAAAAAGGAGAGTTGAATTTAAAATTGAATAGTAAGCACTGTGTTGTGGGCCAGTAAAGCGAAATAGAAAAATTTTCTGTCCTGTGGTACCGGTGTTCTTATGACCAAACCTGTTAATTTTTAGAAGATGAAATTTATAAGATATATAGCTCTTAGTCTGGTATTGGCCGGTTGCACCGACCTGGCCGAAGAAGTACACTCTGAACTTCCTGCTGACAAAGCGCGGGCATTTCTGGAAGAGAACGTTAACTATGCGTCGATGATGGAGCGGGTGTACCGCGATTTCGACAACCCTTTTGTGCAGCATGGGGCATCGGTGTGGGTAATAGACGAAATTAGTGGCGACGCCATGGTCTGTCCGTCGAGGCCCTCGGGCTGGGACAACGGTGGCGTGTACCGCGACCTGCACCAGCACACCTGGCGCGCCGACCATGCCTACCTGCGGCAGGTGTGGGAGCGTATGAACCGGGGCGTGTTCGATGCTACCAATGTGCTCAACTTTAGCCCTACGCCAGAGGTGGCCGCAGAAGCACGCTTCCTGAGAGCTTACTTCATGTTCACTTTGCTCGACCTGTACGATAGAGTGCCTTATCGGGAGCCGGGCTCTAACCTACTGCTTGCACCGGTGGTGTACTCCGGCACAGAGGCCATCAACTTTATAATTAAAGAAGTGGAGGAGGCCCTGCCGCTATTATCAGATACCGCACCAGCGTACAAAGCTTCTAAAAATGCTGCACATGGTTTCCTGGCCAGGCTCTACCTGAACAAAGGCGTGTATGCCGATCGGGCTAACCCACAGTTCAACAATGCCGACCTGGATAAGGTGATCCAGTATGCCGATGCCATTACAGGCAAGTCCATCAACTTTTATTGGGATAGCTTCGGGCCGGACAACAACACTAAATCAACCGAGTTGCTCTTCACCATCGAGGGGCAGGGTGGCGTACGTTCTCACTCTTTGTACGTACTCTGGAATGCCATTTTCCCTACTGAGATAAACTTGCCTAACGGTGGCGGCTGGAACGGTTTTGCTGCTTTAGGAGATTTTTATGATACCTTCGAGCAGAACGACATCAGGCGATACTATGAGCACCCGATTGTAAAAGCAAGAGGCTACAACGCTGGTTTTCTGGTAGGGCAGCAGTATAATGCTAATGGCGATCCAATCCCGAATGTGGTGTTCACAAAAGAAATTCCTACAATAGTAGGAGCCTCTCTCTGGAATGGTGTGCGCCCGGTGAAATACATTCCGGACTATGCCAACCCAACTGCTGCTGATAACGATTATATCCTGATCCGTTACACCGATGTGTTGCTCATGAAAGCAGAGGCCCTGTTGCGAAAAGGATCAGCCAGCGAAGCCTTGCCAATCGTGAATAATATCAGGACAAACCGGGGCGTTGGCGCTTTCCAGGCGCTCACCCTGGATAACCTGCTGGCAGAACGCGGCCGGGAGCTAAATGCCGAAGGACTGCGCCGAACAGACCTGGTACGATACGGAAAATTCCTGCAGCCCTGGCACCTGAAACCAGCCTCTGACCCGATTCGCCTGGTGTTCCCGGTACCGCCTGCCGATGTGCTCGCCAACCCGAACCTGGAACAGAACCCGGGTTATTAGCGCTCATAGTTACAGAGGTTTCTGAAAACAAAGATGGAGTGCCCGTTTTTCATCAGCAGATGTTGGCGGGTATTCCATCTTTTTTTAGTTTGAAATAGAAGACCTTTTGCAGTATAGAGCCAGGTACAAATTATGCTAATGAAACTGGCCTTCCGGAGCTAAACGAGTCCTGTAGCGGCCTTACACTGTAAGGCCGCTACAGGACAAAGCAGCAAGCCTGGAATCTGGCAGATTGAATGGTTAAGGAGCTTCGCCGAATTAGAAATTAGAAATGGTAAAAAATGTGCTGTAAGGGCTCTTATAGAAGCATCTTTATCAGTTTTTTATGAGGAAGTTGCCCAAGTTTCTTCAACCGTTACGACGGCATTACACTGTAAGCCCGCTACAAAGGTTTTGCTTACAAGATTAGCTCCGGAGGCTTTGCTACTGTTGCTGCACATCCGAAAGGGGGGCTACTTTTTTTGTTCCTGATTTTGAGTTTTTACTTGTTGAAACTGCATCAGGATAAAATAAATGACTAAATAGCGTTAGTAAAATTTCGTTGTTTCATTCATAAATTAGATATTTATGGATGAATAGCATCTAAAGAAATCATATATGTTAAAATTAGGAATATTAGGTCTGGGAGAAGGCAGGAGCACCATGTCTGCCGCTTTGCAAAGTCCGAAATGGGAACTGAAGGTAGTTTGCGACAGAAACCTGGATATGTGTAAGCACAGAGCTAAAGAGTTCGACTTCCACCAGTACACCACCGAATACAGCGACCTGCTTAACGACCCGGAACTGGATGTGATTGCTATCTATACCCCCGATCACCTGCACGCTGAGCATATTAAGCAGGCGCTGCTGGCTGGCAAGCATGTAGTTTGCACCAAGCCGCTGCTCAACGATCTGTCGCAGGCAAAAGAGCTACTGGAGGTAAGTGCAAAGGCTGGTAAAAAACTATTTGTTGGCCAGAGCAGCCGCTTTTTCGAGCCCATGAAAAGACAGCGTGCCGATTATGAAGACGGCCAGATCGGAGACCTGGTGACTATAGAAGCCTACTACCACGCCGACCACCGCTGGTTTCTGGAGAAACCCTGGGCGTTGGAGAAAAGCTTCAGGTGGCTATATGGAGGCCTGAGCCACCCGGTAGACCTGGTGCGCTGGTATATGCCCGACATTGAAGAAGTAATGGGCTACGGCATGCTGAGCCCCAACGGTGTAAAAGGCGGCCTGAAAAACGAAGACACCATGCACTTTATCTTTAAAGCCAAAGATGGCCGTATTGCCCGTGTAAGCGGCGTGTATACCGGGCCGGTGCAGCCTGTTCTCCGCGACAGCGAAATGAGTTGTATCCTGCGCGGCACCGAAGGCTGCAGCCAGGGCGACTACATGGACCTGCGCTATGCCATTACCACGAACACCGGCGAAGAAAAAGTGATTACGTTTGAGCATAAACTGAAGCACTATTTCCGTTTCGAGGGCAAGAGCCACCATGCCGGCGAATACCAGAACTACCTCGAGTATTTCGCTGATTGCATAGCGCAAGACAAAACCGCTTACCCAGACCTGAAAGAAGGCATCGGCACCATTGCCCTGCTCAACGCCATGGAAAAATCGCTGGAGACAGGTGCCCCTGTAAAAGTAGCCGACATACTGCAGCAGCACGACCTGGCCGAACTGCAGGGTGCAGCCGTTTAGGCCATCCGTCCTGTTGGTTCATCTATCCGGAAGCTGCCTGTAGTGCCTTTTGCCTACAGGTAGCTTCTTTATATTTTCTGGTAAACCTTACCAGAAAATACTTGTCCTGCAAAAGCCTTGACCTCAAAAAAGTGTTTTTACCTTCGGAAGGCCTTTTTCATTAGCATAATTTGTTCCTGGCCCGGCAAGCCGCAGATAACTTTATTTTATCCATCGTTTTAACATCTAGGTGTTTCGCGCCAGTATCAGTACTGGAGCGGAACCAACAAGTAAAACCAACCTGATTGTGGAAGATATTTACAGCATTTTAGAGCCAATAGACTTTATAGTTGTGGCGGCCTACCTGGTTATTATAATTGGCTTAGGCTTTTGGGTGAGTTTCCGGAAAAAGAAGGATACCGGCGAAAACCTGTTCCTGGCTGGTCATTCCCTGGGCTGGTCCAGCATTGGTTTTACCATGTGGGGAACAAACGTAGGGCCGTCGATGCTTATTGCCTCGGCCAGTATTGGTTTTACCACGGGCATGGTGGCCGGTAATTTTTCGTGGTACGCCTTTCTGTTTATTTTTCTGCTGGCTGTGGTGTTTGCACCGCGTTACCTGGGTGCCAGGGTGCTCACACTGCCTGAGTTTATGGGCAAGCGCTTCGGGCAATCTACGCGCAGCATTCTGGCCTGGTACACTATTGTAACCGTTCTTATTTCGTGGCTGTCGTTAACTTTGTTTGCCGGCGGTATTCTGGTGAGCCAGATTCTGGACCTGCCGCTCTGGGGTTCGGTAATGGTACTGATTGCCATTGCGGCCTTTTTTACCATAGCAGGTGGTTTAGAGGCCATTGCTTTTACCAACGTTTTCCAGATGATTCTGCTCATTGTGGTGTCGCTGGCGCTAACGGTGGTGGGCGTTATGAAAGCTGGCGGACCAGTGGCTGTTTACGAAGCCGTGCCGGGTGAGTACTGGAACCTGCTGCGCCCCCTCGACGACCCGCACTACCCCTGGGCAGCTATTTTGTTGGGTTACCCGATTATGGGCGTATGGTTCTGGTGCACCGACCAGTCTATGGTGCAGTCGGTGCTGGGGGCCAAAAGCCTGAAGCAGGGGCAACTAGGGGCTAACTTTACCGCCTGGCTCAAAATTCTGGATGTGCCGCTGTTTATTTTGCCTGGCATCGTTTGTTTTATTCTGTACCCCGAACTGGAGAACCCCGATACTGCCTACATGACTATGGTAACACGCCTGTTCCCGGCCGGTATGACGGGCCTGGTGATGGCCGTGCTCATTGCGGCACTGGTAAGTACCATCGACTCGGCCCTGAACTCGCTCAGTACTGTTTTCACGATGGATATTTATGTGAAAAAAGTGAAGCCAGATGCCACCCAAAAAGAAATCGTGAAGATGGGGCGTATTGTAACAGTGGTGGGCTCACTCATCGCCATTGGGTGTAGCCTGGCCATCGATAGTATCAAGGGCCTGAACCTATTCGATGTGTTTCAGTCGGTGCTGAGTTTTATTGCGCCGCCAATGTCGGTCGTGTTTTTGTTCGGAGTCTTCTGGAAAAAGACTACCACCCGCGCTGCCAACTTAATCCTGACGGTTGGTACCGCTTTTAGCATTGGCACAGGAATTTTGTACCTGTGGGTGTTCCCATCCGCTATTTACGATTTCTGGCCGCACTTCCTGCTCTTGTCGTTCTACATTTTTGTAATCCTGAGCGTGTTAGCCTTCCTTATTTCTTACTTCGACAAAAATGCGGAGTTCAGAAGCCAGAATGTGCTTGACTTCAGCAACCTGGTAAAGCCAAGCCGGACCGTGTATGTGTTCTGGCTACTGCTTATCGTGGTTATGGTGAGCCTTTACGTGTTCTTTAACGGGCACTAAAAAGGCTGAAAAAGGCAAGGTTTTTTCATATAAAAATGCCTTATTTACATTTGAATACGAACAAAGGTTTGTGCTCCTGAAAAATGGTGGTAGCAGGGTCAAGAATTTAGCCTTCTGCCGCGAGTTGAAAGCTCGTGGGGGTAATACCTTGAATTATTCAAATGAAAATGGCCTTCCGAAGCATATTTCCGGATTTTATACCCAGGGTGTGGCTGAGATTAACCACAGACTTACACCGCTAAAATCTTCAGCACAACTCTTACTATAAATATTCTATTAGCATACAATTAGTTTAATTATTACCCAGAAATCATGAAATCTATTTCAGTCCGATTCCTATTTGCTATCTTCCTGCTCCTGCCGCTTTTTGCGCTACATGCCCAGGAAACGAAAGTGCAGTACCTGTCCGGCACCGGAAACGACAAAACCGTAGACTGGCAGTTTATGGTAACAGAAGGCCGTAAATCAGGAAAGTGGACGAAAATACCGGTGCCCTCTGTCTGGGAGCAGCAGGGCTTCGGTACGTACAACTACGGCCACGACAAAGACGAGAAGCGCGGCAAAGAGAAAGGCCTGTACAAGTACAGTTTTAAAGTGCCCGCCAACTGGAAGAACAACACGGTAAATATCGTATTCGAAGGTTCCATGACCGATACGGAAGTGAAGCTGAACGGTCAGTTGGCCGGGCCGGTGCACCAGGGTTCTTTTTATCGGTTTAAGTATGATATTACCAACCTTCTTAAGCCCGGAAAAACCAACGTGCTGGAAGTAACCGTAGCCAAGCACTCTGCCAACGAATCGGTAGTGAAAGCGGAGCGCCAGGGCGATTACTGGATTTTTGGCGGTATTTTCCGGCCTGTGTACCTCGAGGCCTTGCCTGTGCAGCACATCGAACGCACCGCCCTAGATGCCAAACACGATGGCAGCTTTGTAGCTGAAGTTAACCTGAAAGGGCTGGCAGGAGCCAATGAAGTGGCAGCCCAGGTTTATACTTTGGATGGCAAGAAAGTAGGCTCTGAATTTAAGACAAGTATAAAACAAGGCGAAACCGTAGCCAGACTGCAAACCAACGTGCCATCGCCAAGCCAGTGGACGCCGGAGTTCCCGAATCTTTACCGCGTTACTTACTCGCTGCTGCAAAACGGCAAGCCAGTGCACACGGTAAGCGAGCGTTTCGGTTTCCGTACTGTCGATTTCCGGGAGCGGGATGGCATTTACGTGAATGGTACTAAAATCAAATTCAAAGGAGTGAACCGCCACTCTTTCCTGCCAGAGTCGGGCAGAACCACCAACAAGAAAAACAGCATTGAAGATGTGCAGCTCATTAAAGAGATGAACATGAATGCGGTGCGCATGTCGCATTACCCACCCGATAAACATTTCCTGGAAGTATGCGACTCGCTTGGCTTATTTGTAATAGACGAGCTAACCGGCTGGCACGATGCTTACGACACAGAAGTTGGTTCTAAACTGGCCAAAGAAATGGTGATCCGCGATGTAAATCACCCTTCCATCGTAATCTGGACCAACGGCAACGAAGGCGGTCATAACTTTGACCTCGACCCTGTGATAGATTCTATGGACATACAGAAGCGCCCCGTAGTGCACCCCTGGCAGAACTTCCGTGGCATAGATACGCAGCACTACACCAACTACAACTACGGCACCGGTTCTTACTTCGAAGGCCGCGATGTGTTCTTCCCGACGGAGTTCCTGCACGGCCTCTACGATGGTGGGCTTGGTGCCGGACTCTACGATTTCTGGGAGCTGATGTGGCAGAAGCCCTTGTCGGCCGGTGGGTTTTTATGGGTGTTTGCTGACGAAGGCCTTGTACGTACCGACAAGAAAGGGCAAATAGATACAGACGGCGACCATGCTCCGGATGGCATCCTGGGGCCGCACAAAGAAAAGGAGGGGAGTTTCTATGCAATCAAAGAAATATGGTCGCCCATTAAATTTGAGCAGCGCGAAATCACGCCTGCCTTCGATGGCACTTTCCGGGTAGAGAACCGTTACTTCTACACCAACCTCGACCAATGCACCTATTCCTATAAACTGGCGCAGCTGCCAGAACCGAACAGCACCCGCAAGGCCGAAACCAAAACAGGCACCTTTAAAGCGCCTGCCATAGCACCCAGCGACAAAGGCACACTGGCGCTGCAACTCCCCAACGACTGGCAAAATTTTGATGTGCTTTACATCACGGCCACTGACCCGCACCAGCAAGAGATCTTTACCTGGAGCTGGCCCATTACACGCCCTGCCACCATAGCAGAGCGCATCGTTACAAAAGATGGTACACAAAAAGCAAGTTTCCAGGAGTCTGGCAACATCGTTACGGTGTCTGCCAATGGCGTTCAGGTAAGCTTCGACAAAACAACCGGCCTGTTACAGCAGGTGAAAAATCCGAAAGGTGTGATTCCGTTTGCCAACGGACCGATACCTGCCGAAGGCGAATCGGGTTTCCAGAAGCTGAACGTGGCGCAGGAGGGCAATAATGTGGTAATTAAGTACGATATCGCTGAAAAGAAACAGTTCAAAACCCTGCAATGGACCATGCATCCGTCAGGCTGGCTGCAATTGGACGTGGAGTACCTGACCTACAAAGGTGATGAAAACGACCAGTTAGGCGAACATTCCGATTTCCTGGGTATTAACTTCTCTTTCCCTGAAGACCAGGTGAAGGGTGTGCAGTGGCTGGGCAATGGCCCGTACAGAGTCTGGAAGAACCGCCTGCATGGCAACAAATTCGATATCTGGACGAAGAAATACAACAACACTACTACCGGGCATATTGGCTCTGGTCATACACGATTCGAGTATCCGGAGTTTAAGGGTTATCACTCGAACATGTACTGGATGAAACTGCTGACCACGTCGCAGCCTTTTACGGTGGTAACCGATCAGGAAGATATTTTCCTGCGGTTATTTACGCCAGCCACTACACCCGAGAAAACCTACCACACGGCCCCGCCTTTCCCGAAGGGCGATATTTCCTTTATGCATGGCATTACGCCGATTGGTACCAAATCGCAGAAGCCTGAGTACCTGGGCAATTCCGGTCGTCAGAATAACTACTTCGACTACTGGAGATCGCGCCCGAAACAAATGACGCTTTACTTTAACTTCTCCGAAGACCAGGTTAATACGAATCTGGCTACCAGCAAAAAGTAGCCGGAGCCAATTCTTGCCCCAAAAAGCCCTTGCCACGGTAAGGGCTTTTTTGCCTTTGGAAGGGTGTTTTGATTAGAATAATTCATGCCACGGATAGGGCATGCTGGAGGTAAGGTTTGTGTTTGGAGTAGGAAGGAGCCAGCTGGGATTTTAGTGTTAGCTGGTAAACTAGGAGCTTAAGAGCTAATTTCTTATCTTATAGCACCATTTTATCTGTTGTGCAGCCTGCAATCTGGTTCTGTGAGGGAATAGTGCACAAAGAGACACTCTGCAATTTTGGATGGTAATCTATTTAATACTTGGTGCATAGTGCAGATAAGCGTAGGTTTACTACTGTTATCTAGTAGTTACTTGTAATAAATAATTATGAACTCAGATAGAGATTGGGTAGAAGAATTGATAGGTGTTTGTGAAAAGAATACTTTAGATAAAGTTATCGAATGGCTGGGGCAAATAATTAGAACCGATACTGACCATAAAAAAGACCCAATATATTTTCTTAAGCCAAATAACCCAAGGATAGAAAGGATAATTGTAAATACACAGAATGAACAATTAGACAGAATTGGAATAGAAGGAAATAAGTTCTCACTTACATTTGAGTTTCTTAGCGGACTCACTGACGGATATAAAAGAACTTTCAATACTTATGACCCCATATACGACGAGCAGTACATGTTTTATCCTACGAAAAAAGAATTTCCGTTCGTAGCGTTTGATAGTTGGATTCCTGAAGAAGAGCAAAAAAAGAGTTTAGAAACTATCGCATTTAGAGAAGTGAATTTCTACTTTGGTAAGAATAAAGTTCCATATCATTATAGAGACGGTTGGATTTTAGAAGACCGTCAAAACATATAAAAATTACAGCAAGTAACCCAGTATATACTTCATGCTTCGGCTAAAGCCTCGCAAGTCGTATATACTAGCACCGTTAGCTGTGATTTTAGGACGACCGCAATGAACAGAACGACACTGACGAAAATATTATCAAATTCAACTTTTGCCGACACGACAATTCCATACAGGACATTTGTTGACGAAGACAAAAGACTAATTGCAGTTGCAAACTCATTTTCTACTCAATGGTCAGGTCGAAACATCTCTATTTGGTCAACATCTATACTGCTCTATGACCTTGACACTTTAGAACTAAAGAATTTCGTTGACAATCTAGACTATCCAGTAAATGACCTTTCATTTCATCCAAAAGAAAAAAACATTGCTCTTGGAATAGGTCGTTATGACGGTGGTGCTTATTATGAAGGTGAACTTTTACTCTGGAATTATGAAACTAATGAGCTTAATTCCATCCTGGCGGACAACAGAGAAGTTATCAAATGTTCATTCAGCCCAAACGGAGACAAACTCTCCTTTACCCTAAATCCTACAGACGACCTTGATTGCCCTGACTACACAGACAAACAATACGACCTTGACTTCCCCATTCTAACTAAAATCAAATTAGACAATTTAAGCCCCGTTTTAGTAAACGACCACATTGACAATTTCAATATCGAAGATTACAATAACAGACTAAGTAATGCCGACAGGGTATTGACCGATATTTCAAATCAGAAGAAACAAGTTTACAAAAACCGAAATTTAATTTGGGACATAGTATTTATTAGCAAGAATGAAATTGCATTAGCAAGAAACAACGCAACCGTTGAAATATGGAACATTGACACAGGAACAGTTAGAGAAATTAAATTGTTTAACAATGGCGACTGTGTTGAACTATTCTTCAACTCATCTAACAACTCACTACTCGTAAACCTATGGAGTAGAGATTTTCAATCTGAAAACACGAACGAATTATTTTCTATTGATCTTTCAAATTTAGAATTTCAAGAAGTAATCAATTGCAGTCATATCATTTCAAAAAGCAAAAACAATTATTTTTTAGCACGGCAAGTTGACCATTCAGAGAAAACGAAAAAGGACTTTATTCTTAACCCAAGCTATAAAGTTGTTTTTGAAAAACGCATTGGGCATTATGACTTATTTAATCACTATTTAAGAATTGACAACAGCGAATTGCTTTATTATTTAGTAGGCAATCCGAAGGAGCAGTACCAAAATAAAACCTTGTGTTCTATAAATCCAGGGACGTTTGAAATAAAAGAAGTTTGGCAATTAGAAAAACAACCTAATCACTTCAATGACTTAAACGGGATTAAAATCAATGATTACATAATAATAAGTGGTAAGGTTTATTCCTCAAACAGAAATCCTTACGACACACAAGAATTATTCTGTATAGACTTGGTGACCAAAAAAGAAAAATGGTTGAAAACTGTTGGTAGTCAGGTATGTTCATTCGCAATTCTTGACAACAATTCGACATTAGTTTTAGCTTTGACTAATGGACAAATTGAGTTAATTGAAAGTGAAAACGGCAAGACAATAGAAGTCATTAACAGAAGCAAAAATCAATCATTTGCAAGACCATTATCGCTTGCGACCTTTGACAATAAAATTGCGGTTGGACTAACAAACGGACAAATTGAAATATATGAAAGATAGAAAAACGGCATATAACAGCAGCTACCCAAAAGTGGCGGTTCAGTGGTTAAATCAAGCTTTGTGCTTCTATCAAAGTTTCTGCTTGGTTGACAGTGAAGTGCTTCGAAACCGCCACCTTCGTTTAGCTGCACAAGCACGTTACCCCCTCAATTAGTTTACGCTACTTCCTCTCACCATATGAACCAGTAATACATAATTTTTTCGTGTAAAAAGATACTTAATTTCATCATGAAGAAGCTTACTATTTCCTCACTTCCTGTTATTGATGATTTCGAACTGTTTCTGACCTTTCTTAAGGCGAAAACAAAGGTACCTCTTACGGCTGGTAACAACCACTTAAAGCGAACAGATTTAGCACGCCTGAACCAGGAGATGCATTTCAAGGCTTTCTGGGCCCACGACAAAAGTATGCAGCCCAAATACCCGCTGCTCCACTTTTTTTACCATGTAGTAATTCAAACGGACCTGGCACGCCTGTACCACGAGAAGCAGGCAGCCAGTTTACAGCTAAACCATGCCGTGCTGGAGCAGTATGAGCAGCTGACACGTAGCGAAAAATATTTTTTCCTGCTCGAAACAGCCTGGTGCCACCTCGATTATGAAGCGATGGAGGGGAGCAGGTCGTTTCACTATTTTGGGGTTATCATGCACCTGTTCGAACTCTTAAATAAACTGGAGCCAGGGCAGCAGTTACTCATAAAGGATCAGAAAATAGTAATTCCGGAACAGAAAAACACCAGACCGCTTTGGGTAAGCAACCAACACATGTACTATGTGTTCTGGTTTCTGAATTTATATGATCTGGAACCGGGTGCTGCCTTCACCACAGCTCCTGATAGTTATACATTTCCGTTCAGCAGCTTCGGGGCGACAGCAACTGGAAAAGAATTGATACCCGTGCTCCTCGAAAAGCGTCCGTTTGAACTTTGGAATGACCTGAATGGCGACGAGCTTTCCTTTAACTTTGAGCCTGTTTTTTTGTTAGGCGATCAGGAGGAGGAGGGAGATAAGGATGAACAGGAAGAGGAGCAGCGACCCGAAGAACCATTTCTGGTGGCTTTTAAAGCCTTGGTAGCACCAGGAGAGTTAGAGCAATCGCTTCTGCAGCGCTCCGCAGAAAAAGAAGCCTCCAAGAACGGTGTTTATCGCATAAAAGTTTCTTTGTCGAAGCAGCTATACCGGACAATACTAATTGGAGCCTCTGCCACCTTCGAGGAACTGCACCTGGCCATACAGGACGCTTATAATTTCGACAACGATCATCTGTATGCCTTTTTCCTGGATGGGAAACGATGGTCCAGGAATGCCATTAACGACCCTTATAGCGAGCAACCACCATACGCCGATGAAGTAACTTTAAGTAAAGCAGGCTTGTACGAAGGCAAGCGCCTGCTCTACCTTTTCGATTTTGGCGATGAGTGGCAGTTTGCGCTTCAGGTGCTCCTATTAGACACTTCTTTGCCTGAACCAAAAAAAGCGATTGTAGTAGAAGCAAAAGGAGATGCGCCGGAACAATACTGGTCTGAAGAGGAAGAGTAATTGGAAACTATTATTCATGTAAAGACATGGCAAAAAAGAAAGCGCCGAAAATGTGGGTATTTACCTCAGCTAAAGCTCCTAAACCCACCGTTTCGGAAACTGATAAAAAGCAGGTAGCCGCAATGTGTCAGGCTCTTATAGAAAAAATGAAACCTACCTGGATACAACCGCCTAATCCTGACTGGGGGTATGTGCATGATGTGTACGGCAAGTGGTACCGCAGCTATTTCTATTTTTGCGCCACCTACCGCTGCGATAATCCGGCAGCCGTAGTTTCTGAAAACGAAACCAAGTTCACACGGCTGGAATATGCCGGGCCAGGTAAATATCATATGGCCTACTTCCGTCATACCGGGCAGTGGTTTACCGTTTTTGAAGATCTGACCCTGGAGAACTGCCTGGAGGAGGTAGAGCAGAACCAACTGTTCTGGCCTTAAACTTTGTGGAGCCCTTAGCTAAAAATCAGGTAAAATCCTTTTGGAGGCCGTTTTCATTAGAATAATTCGGTTCAGGGCCGAAAGCTGCTAACTTTATTTCTTCCGCTTCTTACCTTTGGCATAAGAGGCCACCAGTTTTGTTACGGCTTCGTCGCCCATTACGGCGTGTGCAGGCCTTGGGTGTTGGGCATCAAAAACATGCAGGTCTTCCGGCTGTGCAATTTTTACAAAACTTTCGTCTATTTCCCCTTCATCGTTTATAATGTTCTCCAGGGCCAGGTTCAGGTGCTTTGCCAGAAAGAAGTAGGCTGCTTTTCGTTTGTTGGGGCCATAGTCGTGGCCCTCGGTGGGCAGGTGGTGGTTTTCTACGTTTTCGGTTTTGTTGTAGAGGCTGTACACATTTTTGATGTACGGGTATTCTACCTCCGATGTGTTTTTGGTCCAGTCTTTTCCGTCGGAGATCAGGAGCATAGGGCGAGGTGCGGCCAGTGCGGCAATTTCTACGTTGCTTGTCTGGTGGTCTTTGCTTTTATGAATGGGCATGCCGCTCTCGCACACGCAGCCGCCAAAATGAAACGCAGACACCATGACCACCGGCACCGATACCGCAATACGTTTGTCGATGGCCGTCAGAACAAAGGTTTGGGTTCCTCCTCCAGATTCACCGGTTACACCAATCCGCTTTTTATCTACTTCCGGTAGCGAGAGCAGAAAATCTACGGCGCGCTGGCTGTTATGCGTTTGCAGCTGCAGGGCTAGTGGGTGTTTGTGTGTAGTTTGCTGCGCATCGCCGTTACCAACCATGTCGTAGGCAAACACAACTGCTCCCATACGGGCAAGGGTGGCGCATCGTTCCTGCACATAGGCACTAAACCTGGGGTCCTTGCCATGGCCATGAGGCGACAGAATAGCGGCATAAGAATCCAATTGCTGGGTAGGGCGGTAGAGGTTACCGGTTACAAAAAAGCCGGGGAAGCTCTCGAACGCCACATTTTCCACCGTATAGCCATCGTAGGTTTTTTTGCTATGGATGATCGGGTTCAGCGGTGTGTTCATGGGGAGTTGGTGCAGGCGGGCTCCTTCTACTATGCCCTTCTGGATTCGTTTGGCTCTTTTCTCCCAGCTTTTCCGGTCGCTGTAGGTGCTGGCAAACTTATCGAGGGCTGCCTTGCCTTCTGCCTCCGTAAAGTAACGACCCTGCGTGAGGAGCGTGGTGTCTACGGCTTGTGCACCTGCTTTTGCACCAATAATGGCAAGTAGCAGTGCCAGCAGCAGCTTTTTAGATGCCAGAAAATTGATTTTAAAAGTTAAAGGCATATCTCTTTTGTTTATGTTTTCTATCGGCTACAACCGAAATTATTCTAATAAAAATGGCCTTCCGAAGAAGAAATAGGTAAAAGTAGCTAAGGGTTTAAAAACGATTAGGTACTGTAAGTGTGTATTATCATATAGACCTACTACTGTTCTATTTATTGTAAAGCACTTACCTCTTTGTCATCCTGAAAGGATCTTGTGGGCGAGATCCATCAGCAATAGCTACTGGCTTGTTAGTATAAGTTTGCATAGCTGCTGTTTACCTGTTAATCAGGCTGAAGCTATTGCATAGCTGGCTTCTTGGTTCTTTTTGTCTTGATACAAAAAGAACAAAAAAATCAAGAAAATAAAAATCGAGGGTCCCTTCCCCCACTCGCTGACCGCTCTTTAAAGAGGGCCCCTTCCCCCGACAGTTTATTTTCATTCCGTGCACCTGGCAAAGGTATTCGCTCTGTAGCATTCGTAGAGGAATTAATTCTTAGCCTGTCTTACACCTGGTATTGAGGAGTCAGTACAAATTTAATTTAATAAACCCTTAGTAAAGTTCTGGCTAAAATCCTTCTGAAGGCTTTTTCTATTACAATAATTTATAATCTGATATTTTACATCTGGCAAAACAAGAAGTTAAAAGTGCTACTTAAATGTATTTAACTTCTTCCCGGCGCAACGATTAAAAGTGGTAAATGTTAAATAAGGTGTATCAGGTATTGTGCCTGCCGCCACTGCCTTAGCTATCGAACAAATCCCAGTCTTTGGCTTGAGCCGCCCCGTGAGATCCGGTGCCGCCTTTGCGGCAGCCTGAGCGCGAGCGAAGGCAGGAGGGAACGCAACGGCGATGGCCAAAGACGAGGCCTCGCTTATATAGGGCCCCTTCCCCAGCCGTGAGCGCTCGGAGCCAAAACTATGAAACAAAACAGCAGGAGGGCACCGGATAGAACAGCAACTAAGTCAGATGGAACCCCCTCTTCAAAAAAAAGTAGAGCAACACAGATGCCCCTTACTATTAGTTTATCTTGATAATATCTATAGCCTATCTAAACAACCTACTGTACCGCCAGATCATAAAAACTCACATTCTCAGCCTCAGACGAGATAATCCGGATTCTATAATATCCTGCATTTATCATACTGCCGGTGGTGCTGTTTATGTAATTCCACTTGGTTGGGCGTGTAGGTGTAAACTCAACAGCTTCCTCTTTCATCAAAGTACCATCTATTGCTAATAATTGCAATTTACCTTTAAACTCTCGTTCGTGGGGGTTATGATAGCGTACTTCCAGCGCGTAAATATCAGCCACGCCTACCTCAAAATCGAACTCTACCACATTGGTTTCTGAAGCTGATTTAAAAGTTACGGTCGCTTTTTTATTTACCTCGTCTACTATCTGCGTTGGGCCAGCTGTTTCTCCAGGTTTGGCATTGTAGCGGGCGGTGGTTTTGAGGTCGTAGGCCGGATCTATGTTGGCTGCTTTGGTTACGGCTACGGCATACATAGCGGCGCTTCCTTTGGAGATGCTGCCATTGTTGCCTAAGCTAACGGTGGCTCCAGCCTGGAAACGCTTTTTGTAAACCTGGAAACGGTTGCCTTCGTCCTTCGTGTTCTGCATAAAGCTTTTGGTGTCTTCGTAATCTTTCAGCCAGGCTGGCTTTTGTGTGATACGTGCATCGATGCCTACAAAAACATCAGCCTCAGCACTTACCACAAACTGCGCTATGTTGGCGCCTGCCGCTGCTTTTACAGATGCCGGAGTCTGGAGCCACTCAGCGCCATACCAATCAGAAGGCAGGGAGATAAAAGCAGTTTCTGAACCTGCATACGGTTTGTTGCCTGTACCCAGCCAGGTATGTGCCGACCAGTTTTTTGCAGCGGCTTTGTCTGTTACCGTCAGGTTTTGGATTAAAGCAGGAGAGGGGGCAGCCGCCTTAAGAGCAGGATTGGCAGAAGAAATGGCAATACCTGAAATCAGTGCCTGGCCCGCAGTTACCCGCGGAAAAGAAATAACCAGTTGCCCGCCTGTTACGGTTGCGGTTACTGTTTTCTTCAGAGCCCCGTCGTGTCCAACTTCTTTCCAGATATCCAGGTTCTCAATTACGGTCTGGTCGTTTATGGCTACATCGAACAAGCGCCAGCCGGTGCAGTCGAGTCCGCCACCTGTTCCTAACCACGGCTCCGTGAAATAAAGCTCCACCTGGTACTCGCCATCCGGCACCGGAAACTCATACCGAAGCTTGTCGAGGCCATAGCGGAACTGCTGGAAAAGTGGCCACTCGGTTGTTCCGTTTATCGGGTCGTAGGTGCGGCGTTGGCTGGCAAAGAAAGGAGGTAAGTCCGTGAAATCATCTGTCCAGGATACGGAGCCCCAGGTGTTGGCTGTTGTCTTATGCACATCGGCCGACCAGGTATTGCCGGTGGCATCGGTATAAGCCGGGCCACCACAGTTCACGCGGTACAGGTAGTTCTGACTGGCCGCAGCTGCCGTAAGTGGCTTCGCATCTTTCAGGAAGGCCTTGAAGTTAGGAGCTTGTGGCAAGTGGTTCAGCACGATATAATCTTTAGCTACTTGCTTGCCGTTTACATAACCCACTGCATAGAGCACGTTGTAAGTAATGTCTGCTCCGTTCCAGGTAAAGTGCGCTCCTTTGCCTTCCGGACGTTTTTTCTTGCCCAGCGAACGGGTATTTACATCGTTAAACAACTCCACTTCATCGCAGTTAGAATAAACTACAATACCGTCTTTTTTGCCCGGTTTTATCCAGCGGTCGGGCCAGGTGTGGGAGGCAATGTAAACCATCGGCTCGGTTTCTTTGAGCGCGTAGTTAGATCGGAACATGTAGTACACATCCAGCGGCTCCTCCCATGGCGTAAGCGTTCCTTTATAGTTTACCGGCCCAATGCGGTCCAGTTCGCGGAGACCTTCGCCGCCCTGCACGCGGCCGGGGTTGTCGTGCGAGGTAAAGAGCCAGAAGTAGTGGCCGGAGGTATTGTCGCGCACCGATTCTGCCAGCCGCACTTTCATTTCCATGAGCTGTGTCATGCGATCTTCGCTCACAACGCCATTCTGGTCAAACTCGCCTTCGGTATGCAGGTCGAGGGTACGCCAGGCACCATACTCGCCGATCAGGACCTGCCGCTGCATGTCTTCGTGATACAGGCTTGGGTTGCCGCCATAGGTGCCGGTCCAGTTCTGGGGCACATCCCAATCGGTGCCGCTACCACCGTTGCAGGTCGTTACAACGCGGCGTGTTGTCCAGCCAGCCGGGTCGAGTTGCCGGATCAGTTCAGTGCACTCTCTTGAGAACTCTTCCGACAGCTTGCTTTCGTTCTGCAGCCCCCACATCACCACCGACGGACTGTTGCGGCGCTCCCGCACCCAGTCTACCAGCAGCTTTTTAAAGTTCTCTTTAAATTCAGGAGTATCATACCATACGTGTGCCGAAATCTGGGTCCAGAGCAGAACGCCAAGTTCATCCCAATGCTGTTGGTAACGCAGGTTGTGCGGTTGGTGTGCATCGCGGAACGAGTTAAAGCCGGCTGCTTTCATCTGCATGACCCGCGACTTTATCTGCTCTGCGCTAAAAGCATGACTCTGGCCGATGAGGTGTTCATATTCTGCCACACCGTTAATAAACACCGGTTTGCCGTTCAGGAAAAAGCGTTTATCGTTGTCGTTTCGGGCAACTGGCCAGCTGATCCACCTGATGCCGTATGGTGTACTGAGTTGATCAATAGTTTTGTTTTTCTCTACCACCTCCGTTACCAGCGTGTATAAATAAGGGTCTTCAACCGACCAAAGATGCGGATTGTTGATAACCGGAGGCCTCTGGCTGATTATCGCCATTTTACCTGCCTGAATTTTCGACTTCGATTTAGATTCGGCCACCGTTTTACCCGACTTATCCACAAGTCGGTTGATAACTGTTACCGTTTTGTATTTGCTGCCGTAGTTTTTGACCTCTGTGTTGATGTTGAGTTGGGCAGATTTCTCCGAGATGGTGGAGTCGTTCCAGATATGCACGCCAAATGGCTCGATTCGTACCGGGTCTGTCACGATCAGGTGCACCGGCCGGAAGATTCCCATCGGTTGCGAACCTTCGGAAAATCCCCGCTCATCGGAGCAGCCGCCACACACCCAGGGCAAATCCTTTATCTCGGCCGGATGGTCGGCGCGAACAGCCAGGAGGTTTTCTTTCTTGTCGAGTAGAATGGCATCTGTAACATCTAAGGTAAAGGTGGTGCGGCCGCCGGCATGGTAACCGACCTGCTTCCCGTTTAGCCAGACTGTAGCGTAGGAGCCAACGCCTTCAAAATAGAGGAAATAGCGCTGCCCTTTTTTCTGGGGCTCCACCTGAAACGTTTTGCGGTACCAGGCATAGCCGTGCCGGTTGCCGTGGCGCATACGGCGGTAGCCTTCGTAGCCATCCCAGTTGTGCGGCACATCTACTTTCTTCCAATTTTTTGTGGCGTAAGTTGGCTGTTCAAAACCCTGGTAAGCATGTATATTTTTGTCGTCGGCAATAGAATGCCAGCCTTTGTCGAGCGAAATATCCTGGCGAACTTCTGATTGTGCCTTGGCAGTAAAAGCCATGCACAAAGCCAGAAGCAGCAACAAGATTTGTGCTTTTACCTTTTTGTTTAATGATAGAATAGATGCTACTGAAAAATGTAAAACTCTCATGAATGAAATTAGTGAGACTACTTAATGTGATTAATTTTTGCCCCGGCTACCGCACAAACCTCGCAGCGTCTTTCAGACCTGCGAGCGTTTTGGAGGCTACGACGCTTTGGGTAAATTTTCTGGCTGAGGCTCAGATACTCCCAAGTCTGGAAGACGCTATGAGGTCTTGATACAGCTCTAAATCTGCTTCAGCTCTTTGTTTAGCTTATAAGTCTTTCCTTTCTGAGTATCGAAGCTGATGGTTTTGCCACCATACCTTACCACACATTTGTTACCGGCTAAGGATGTTACCTCCAGGTTCTGCAGTTGGCCATTGGCCCATTTCAGGTTTAATTCATAGCCTCCTCTGGCCCTGATTCCTTTTATCTCTCCCTCTGGTAAAGCTTTTGGCAAAGCTGGCAGAATGTCGATGGCACCATCGTGGCTCTGCACCAGCATTTCGGCAATACCTACTGCTCCGCCCATGTTACCATCTATCTGAAAGGGCGGGTGCGCATCGAAGAGGTTAGGGTAGGAGCCTCCTCCCTTTGCTGCCGGATGAATGAGCATGTTCACCATTTTGTAGGCGTGGTCGCCATCCAGGAAGCGGCTCCAGAAGTTCAGTTTCCAGGCAAGGCTCCAGCCGGTGCCTTCGTCGCCACGCATCAGCAGCGATTGTTTCGCCGCCTTCATCATATCCGGGTTCTTCTGCCAGGTAATGTCGTTGCCCGGGTGCATGCCCCACAGGTGCGACACGTGGCGGTGCTTGTTATCCGGGTCATCGATGTCCTGTAACCACTCCTGCAACTGCCTGTGCTTGCCAATCTGGTTGGGCGCAATCTTCGGCCACATTTCTTTTAGTTTGTTCCGAAAGGCAGCATCGGTATCTAGTGCTTCACTGGCTGCTATTGTTTTCTGGAAAAGGCTGCGAACTAATTGGTGATCCATGGTAGGACCGGCTACCAAACCACCGTTTTCAGGAGAGTTGGAAGGCGTACTGATCAGCCAGCCTGTTTTAGGGTCTTCTACCAGGAAATCTACAAAGAATTCGGCTGCTCCCTTCATAACAGGGTAGGCACGTTCTTTCAAAAACTCTTTATCTTGTGTGTACTCGTAGCGGTCCCAGAGGTGGTGGCTCAGCCAGGCACCTCCGCCAACCCAAACACCGTGGTTAGATGAGTTGATAGGGGCAGTGCCGCGCCACAGATCAGTATTATGGTGCATTACCCAACCACGTGCGTTGTAATGGGCTTTGGCTGTAACCTTCCCTCTTTCCGCAAGTTCATCCACCATGTCGAACAGGGGCTCGTGCATAGGCGAGAGGTTGAGCGGTTCTGCCGGCCAGTAAATCATTTCTACGTTGATGTTAGTGGTGTACTTGCTTCCCCAGGGTGGCACCAGCATATCGTTCCAGATGCCTTGTATGTTGGCCGGGTGTGTGCCGGGGCGTGAGCTGGAGATAAGCAGGTAACGACCATATTGCAGGTACAGCGGCACCATAGAGGGGTCGGAGGACGTTGAGAACTTTGCAATACGCTCGTTGGTAGGTAAATCGGCATTGGCCGTATGAGGCGTATGAAAGGTGAGGGTGTTAAAATAGCCCTGGTATTCTTTTACATGCTCCGTTTTTACCTGTTCGTAAGTGGCGTTTTGCACTGTTCGTAAAGCTTGCCGACAGACTTCTTCCGGGTTGCCTGAAACATCGTCGAAGCGTACAAAGTTGGTGCCTGCCGTCAGGTAAAGCGTGGCTTCGTCGGCTCCTGTAATGGTTATTTTATCGTCGGTAACAGTTATTTTTCCACCTTTGGTTTTGGCGTTCAGAAAGCTTTCGCCGCGCAAGGCACCACTTTTCACCTGCAGGCTCAGCCCCAGTGTTTGGGCATCTATTTTGCGGGTAGATGATCTCTTATGAGGACTGCTTAGTGAAGTTTCGAACGTAATCTGCCCTGGCTTACTGGCTTTCAGGTGCACCGCCACTACCTGGTTGGGGGCACTGGCAAAATACTCCCGCGTAAACTCTACACCGTTGGCGGTATATGTCGTGCGGGAAATCGCCTGCTGAATATCCAGCTCACGTCTGTAATTGCTGGCATTTTCGTGTCCTTTAAAATCAAGCCAAAGGTCTCCGAAGGCCTGGTACGATGCCTGAAAAGCGGGCACGGCAGGTGGCATGTCGTCCTGAATCCAGTATTTCCAGGGCTTGGTGTTTAGCGGAATCAGGTTCTTCTCAGGTTCCGGGTCGCCTTCGGAGTAAATCGATAGCGGAATATTGCCAAACTTATGCCCGATAATACCGCCCTTGTCGAAGTAATTGAGCACCTGCACGGCAATCTGGTTTTTTCCTTTCTTCAGGAGTTTAGCCGGAATAACATAGCGTCTGTGGTTGCCGATGCCGGTAGTGGTGCCCACTAACTCGCCGTTTACAAAAGTAAAGTCTTCGTCGCGGATGCGGCCTAGTTCCAGCTTCAGGTCTTTGCCTTTCCACTTTTTAGGAAGCTCAAAGGTAGTTCTGAACCAAACGGCTCCGTCCATGCCTTCCATGCCGGCTATATCGGTGCTTTCCCAGCCTTGTTCGGTCGGGAGTGTCATTTCTTTCCATTGGCTGTCGTTGAATTTTGGTTGTGCGGGTGAGGCAGGTTGTTTCTGAAGCGCTTTTACTTTCTCTACCCACGCTCCCTGATCGCCATCTTCGTTGCTTTTCAGGCTCATGAAATGCTCCTGCGCCAGTTTTTCGGCTTCTTTCTGTTTGCCTTCAGCTAATAATTTTCTTAGTTCGGGCAGGTATTGGGCGGCTCCCTGGCGGGCATATTCGCGTGGCTCTCCGGTCCAGAGGGTTTCTTCATTAAATTGAATGCGGTCTTTTTCTACGCCGCCATATACCATGGCAGCCAGGCGGCCATTGCCAAGTGGCAAGGCATCTGTCCACTCTTTAGAAGGCGTGTTGTACCATAGGGTTAGATCGTTTTTGCTTTCTTGCTTTTGGTTGAAGGCAAACAACGTAAGGAGGAGAAAACAAAGTACTACAAAGCTTTTGGCTTTCATGCGGTTTGGGTTAAAGTAAAATCAGTGGAGCATCTGTAAACAGATGTCGCTGTTAACAAAAGTGATATAAGACTTAGGGCAAAGGGTTCTAATGCATTGAAAGCTGCTTGATCCAGTGCCCTCTTGCCGTATTGTTTCATAAGTTTTGGCTCCGAGCGTTCACGGCCGCGGGGCCTCGTCTTTGGCCATCGCCGCTGCGTTCCCTCCTTGCTCCGCTAAAGCTGCGCATGCCGCTTAAGCGGCACCGGATCTCACGAGGCAGCTCAAGCCAAAGACTGGAAAAGTTCGATAGCCAATGGTAATTACTTACACTCTGATACTCCTATTAATTCATATAATGAGCAAAAGCAATTAGAGCTTTTAACATTTAAGCCATTTAACTATTCAACAATCAACAGACAATCTAATTATTTTAATGAAAATGGCCTTCCAAAGGCTTTTTTAGCTTTTTAAGGTCAAGGGTTACTTCAGTTTTATTACAGATTAAATTGTCGTTTTAAGAATCTGGCAGCCATAATTTCTAATTTGGCGCAGCCCTACGGTTCTACTTCATCTGTTAGCTCGTTTCGCTTTATGGTTTCTTTTGTATCGTTCAACTTTCCGGTATCTACCTGCTGAATCCGGAGCGCGATGTATGGTTTGTTTGGAAGCTTTATTTTCGTGTTTTTCTTATCCCTGTACTTGTAGCGGTTCACTTCTTCTACTTCAAAAACCTGCTTTAGTGGAGTAACCGTCATGTTCCAGGCATCTATAATATCTACCTTAAACTTCATGCCGGGTTTTAAGGCATCGTCTGGCAGTTCAAAAGTCCAGTTTTTGGGTGTGTCTTTACCGAAGTAGTAGAGGTAATACTCGCCGTACTTGCCGGCGGCGTTCATCAGGTAGTATTGGTCCAGCGGGTTCAGTCCTTCTTTTGGTCCCTGTTCCACCACCTCTTTCAGGAAAGCAATGCGTTTAGGGCTGGTGCCGGAGAGGGTGCCGCCATTCGAGATCCAGCCTTCTTCTGTAGCCTCGCCGTGGGTGGCGTAGGAGCCGCCAACATAAGCAATCCAGAAACGATCTACCATCTCCTCGCCGGTTAATTGTCCCCAGCGCCGGCTTACGTTGCCTTCGTAGTTAATTTCGTCGTGCACAATAGGTTTGCGGTATATGTCGCGCAGGAGCGGCGACACACCAAAGGCCTTCACGGCATTGTAATACTGCAGGCTCACATGCGTTACCCAAGGCTTGGAGTAATCGTACAACTTATCGGCATTATGGATGGAGCGCAGGTGTTGGTACGGGTCGTTTTTCTCCACTACCTGGAACAACTGATCCCAGTCTTCCTGCGAGAGGTGGCGCATAAAGCTGTTCTCGTTGGCCAAACTCCACCAGATGTTGCGGTAGGCACCGAACCGGGCAATGATATAGCGGATAAAGCGCTCGTTCGTCTCCATGTCCATTTTGTCGAAACCCCAGGCACCATCGTAAGGGCGCAGCAAAATAAAGTCGGCCTCTATACCTAATGCCCGTAACCGCTCTACACATAGCTCCAGGTGCTTAAAGTAGTCGGTATTGAAGCGGGAGAAATCCCAGTTTTCTTTACTGGTACCCTCAAACGGAAACTGTGTTAGCTTGAGCGGCCCCTCCACATATTTTGGTTTAAAAGGCGGAATAGCCAGGAAACGCGCCTTGTTAAAAGGCGAGTTCTTCAGGGTTTCGATGGTTTGGTCCTGCCGCTCTTTGGGGTTGTAGGGCCACTCGTAAATAGTAGTGCCGAAAGGAAAATAGGGAGTGCCATCTTCGTAGGCAAAGTGGTACTGCGCGCGCACCCGTACCGGACCATGGTTACCGGCCGCGGCAGGCGTGCACACAAAAGAACCTTTTTTGCCGTTTAGCACCTCATGGCGGCTCCGGGTTTCATACGTCCAGGTGCCTTCGGTGTCGGGCATAAAACGCACTTTGTAGGTGCCGTTGCCATCGTAAAAGCCATCCGGGGTAAAGGTTTTGTCGCCTTGCTTAAAAGTAGCTGTGAGCGGTACTTGTATAAACGGATTTCCGGCCGATGGGCCTTGCAGCGTCAGCTCAAAAACATCCCACCGCTCTACCTGCTGGCCCTGAACAGGTTTATCCTGGGCAGCAACAGAGCCGGCCAGGATAAACAGCATTATCAATGAAAAAATAAAAGCTTTTTGACGCATGGTTGGGTCCAAAGGCCTGTTAATGTATGTGAATTTTTCTTTTTACTTCCTGGATGCTGCCTGTGGCTTAATTTCCAGAGCAGGCGTTTCAGCTACTTCCTGGTCTTTGGCTACAGGTGTTTTGGCGTGTCGGAAGTTGTTGCCATTCAGAATGATGCCTTTGGTTTTGCTGCCTTTCAGTTGCAGGTACACATCAGTACCCGGGCGTGGGTTGGCGTTAAAAATAAAGGCATCGTCTACGTTGTTGAGCTCTACAACAGGCGTGTTAGCGTGTGGCGTATGGGTTTTAACGCCGCCGATCTCCATCATCTGTACCTCCTGCGCTATAATGGCCGGGCCTGATTCGGTATTGATCGTCACGTTATGGAATTCAATGTTTTTAGCATTCCGGATGGTGGCACCTGTTTTGGAGTTTATGTTGATGTTGTTGAAGGTGATGTTTTCAACAGGCATCTCCTCAATGCCATCAATCAGTATCGCTTCATTGGCATCGTCCACGGTAATGTCGCTTATGTGGATATTGCGGAAGATCGGGGTTCTTTCAGAAACCGGTTCCGGGTCAGATTTAGCGTATTGCATGCTCAGTACAATGGCTTGGTCCTTAATGTCTTTCATAATGATGTTGTCGACACGGATTTCTTCTACCACGCCACCACGTCCACGTGCTGTTTTTATCCGGATGCCACGGTCTGTTCCGTCGAATACGCAGTTCGAGATGGTGATCTTTTTCACGTCGCCAGACATTTCGCTGCCGATTACCACGCCGCCATGGCCTCTGAGCATGGTGCAGTTGGTAATGGTATAGTTTTCGGCCGGTGTAGCCATTTTGCGGCCTGCTCTGTCTTTACCGGATTTAATGGTAATGCAGTCGTCGCCTACGCTGATGTGGCAATCAGAAATGTGCACGTAGCGGCATGAGGATGGGTTAATGCCATCCGTGTTAGGAGATTTCGGGTTGTTGATGGTAACGCCTGTAATAGTCACGTTTTCGCAGAACTCCGGGTTAACAGTCCAGAAAGGCGAGTTGATAATGGTGATGCCTTCGATGCGTACATTTTTGCAGAATAAGGGCTGGATGAAGGGCGGGCGCAGAAAGCCACGTTCCACCATACCCGGTATGTCCGGCATCAGCACATCTTTATTGTTTTTGTCGAACTCAAGCTGCCACTTGGTACGGGCCATGCTTTTGTCGTAGAGCTTGTGGTGGAAGTCCCACCATTTTTTGCCTTGCCCGTCTATGGTGCCACGGCCCATGATGGTGATGTTTTCCTGCTCGTAGGCATAAAAAAGCGGCGAAAAGTTTACCACATCAATTCCTTCCCAGCGCGATGGCACCATGGGCAGGTAATCGTCAAAATTATCACTGAACTTGATCAGGGCACCAGCATCTATAAAAATAGTGATGTTGCTTTTGAGGTGAATAGGGCCAGTCAGGTATTCGCCTGCCGGGAAGAACACAGTGCCACCACCTGCTTTAGAAGCAGCATCGATGGCTTTTCTGATTGCTTCAGTGGCTATTTTGCTGCCATCGTTCTTAGCTCCGTACTTCAGTACGTTGTAGTAGGGGCTTTTCTCTGCCTTTGTCGTAACTGCCGTAAGCATGACAAAACAGAATAACGAAAAGAAGAAGCTGCGGAGGATGCTGTACCGTCTCGTATTCATTATAGGTTTGGTTGGAAATTATAAGTAAATTTTTTGTGCCGTGTATATTTAGCTCTTTTTCACGGGCAGTTTTGCCACCGCCTGTTTCAGGTCCCTGGAATGATGGATCTCTTTACCATCAACAAAAATCCGGAAGCCTTTGCCTTTGCCATACTTCTCGCCGGTTTTATCCCATAGAATAGTTACAATCTGGTTGTGGTAGAGCACATTGTCGAGGCAGAACCAGTCCCACTGGCCTTCCGGAATGAGTGGCTGCACTTCTAAGCTATTACCGGGTTGTGGCTTAAGGCCCACCAGGTCGTTTATAATAAGGTCGGTATAGCCGGAGTGGTTGTAGTAGCTACTGCGTGGGTTATCGCCTTTAAGCCAGTAACCGGTCTTCTCATCCTGGTACTCACCCAGGTAAGGTTTGCCGTTTTTCTGATGCGATTTGGCATAGGTATGCAGAGCATCATAATAATCCTGCTTCGTCATGGTGTGGTTGGAGTAGTCGTTGAGCAGGTTCGCCAGCCCTTTCAGGGTTTGGGTGGTGGCAAATGGCCAGAGAGCACCATCCCATTCGCATCCGTGGCCAGAGCCGCGCGTACGGAAAGTTGGTTCGCGACGCTCGGCAGTGGTCAGACCCCAGGGAGCAGCAAAACCAGCTGAGTCGCGGATCTGTTCCCAGGCATGTGCAAACGCCGGAGAGTCGTCGGGCAGGTTAAAGTACCACGGAACGTAACCAATGGCTTCGCGGGCTCTGTTTAGCTGGCCGTCTTCGTGGCGGGTCTTAAAGAACTTGTCCTGCTCATCCCACAGGTGCTCCTGTACCGATGCTTTTATGGTGGCTGCTTTTTGCCTGTACTCGGTTGCCAGTTCTGGCTTTCCGGCCATGGTGGCCAGGTTAGCAATGGCGTTGGCATAGCCAAACATGTAGCTGCTGATGGTAGGGCGGGCATTTTTCTCTTTGCGGGAGCCGCTCACCGATTCTTCCATGCCATCGCGCACATCAAACTGCCAGAACAGGTTTTTGCCGTAGTCGTTGGTTTCTTCCCAGGTCTTAAAGTCCTCTACAAAGTCATCGAGCAGGGCCAGCACATGGGCCGAATCCTGGTTTACCAGAAAGCGGTTATAGGCGGCATCGCCCACCCAGCTGCTGAACTTGTAGTATTTGCTGCGGTCTAATTTCTTTTCTGTCTCAAACCAGAAGTTTACATACTGGTTCAGGTACTCCTGGTTATGCAGCCAGCGGCCCTCGTACACGTGGTGGGAGAGGGCACAGCTGATAGTGTTGTGAATGCCGGCATGACTTACGGGCGTAATAAACTCCGTGAAAACAAAGCCATCAGGGGTTTCTTTTAAGTGCTTCCGGAAGCTCCACCAGCGGTAGTAATAGTTCTTTTCGAGCACGGAGTCGGGGCACTCAAACAGCGGCACGTTCTGCTTCATCCAGCTGGCCGCCTGCGCATTCGGCACGTAGTTAACCACGTCCTCCGGCTCCATCTGGTTAAAATACGTTACGTATTGGTCTAGTTTGTCGCCTTGCAGCACCCGCTCGTTAGGTTGCAGCGCATCGGAGTCGGAGCAGGTCTTTACCATTGCAAGCAAACCGACCATTAGAAATAGCTTTTGAGCTAAGTATACCATGAACTAAAAATTATTAAAAACTGATAAGAAGCTGGTTTTCAAACGAACAATCGTTTCTGATGAGGTAAAAAAAAGAGCCATCAGAAACAGATTTTTCTTTGTTTTTTGGTAAGGCTAAGGTACTACTAAATTAAAGCCTTTACAAATAATAATTTACTTATAAAGCAAATGTTTAAATATAAACGGAAGCAAAAAGCGTTCCTATAAGCAGCGTTTTGAGGTAAAAATTCGATTTGCCACAAAAGTAGAGGTGCCTTTCTGTTATACTGCTTTATAGACTGCATACTCACTTATCGGATTTAGAAACGGCATCACCTTGAAAAATACGACACTTATAGCACGATTTTTTATGACTTGTTTAAAACGTGCCCCACATAGTGGTAAGTTGTGTCGCTGGCTATAGTGGGCTATAACTCATCTATCCAACCCTTGGATGTTTTTAGTCGAAAATGCTTCTGAAGGCCAGTTTCATTTAAATAATTCAGCGGTTCCGTTACAGGTATTTTAACTTTAGACCACTATTTATAGTAAGCGTAGTATGATGAAGAACACAGCCTTTCTTTTCGTTTGCTTTGCTGGTTTAGTGGCCTGCCAGGGCAACCCCGATTCTGCCACCACCTCCACACCCGAAGATCCGGAGCCGCTTAAGCAGCAGGAACCAGCCGAGCAGTGCTACTCCTACACCAGCAACACCGATACCATTTGGCTGCACCTGACCAACACAGGCAGCAACGCCGTTAGCGGAACCCTCGTGTATAACTTACACGAGAAAGACAAAAACACCGGCACCATTTCCGGCCAAATGAGCGGCGACACACTTTTTGCCGACTACGCTTTTCAGTCAGAAGGAAGTAACTCTGTAAGAGAAGTGGCCTTTCTGAAAAAAGGAAACACGATGGTAGAGGGCTACGGTGAGGTGGAAGAACAGGACGGGAGAATGGTCTTCCGGAACAGAGGCAACTTAACTTTTGGCGATGCAACGGTGTTAACAGAAACAGCCTGTGAAGAACCGCTCTAGTGCTTGACCAAATTAAAAATTAGAAATTAAAAATTATGCTGGCGCAAGCGTACTGTCTCGTGACGATTATTCTGCGGCCTCTGGCAGCTTTAAAGCACTTTTGCAGGTAACATAATTCCATAAATTAAATTGGAGGAGCACTAAATTTAGTTAGCAGGAGCAATTATTTAAATGAAATTGGCCTTCAGAAGGTTTCTGGCGCAAAAATACCCAAGGGTTGGAACAGGGTACAACTTCATTTAAGCTATAACTACAACTTCTGCCGCAAGTTTCGGATTTGCAGAAAACGCCTTTCCCACTTCAAAAGTGTAGCAGTTTGAGCCCGGTTGCTTACTGTTTGCGCTATCAGCTTCTCTTGTTCTTACAAAAGCTACATTCAACTAAAATATATCAGGTAAATTATCAGACCCTTGGCTAAATTCTGATGATAAACCTTCTGGAGGCTATTTTCATTTGAAAAATTTAGAATAACACTGAGAAAGGTTTGATGTAGCTGACAAAACTTCTTTGCCAGTGCTTAAAAAATTGAATTCGGTTAAATAAGCCGCATTATAATTTCTCTCGATGAAGCTGGTATATAACAAATTTTTCTGAGGGCCAGAAAGCCGGTTTCTGCTTTAAATTTAGTTCATTTGCCTGGAGCCTTTGCAGCAACTGAAGCTGCCTGTAGCGCATCAGATGAAAGAACGGAAAAACGACAAACTGCCTAACCAGGACCTGCTGAACCACC
Source organism: Pontibacter qinzhouensis (assembly GCF_008017455.1). Classification (GTDB taxonomy): domain Bacteria; phylum Bacteroidota; class Bacteroidia; order Cytophagales; family Hymenobacteraceae; genus Pontibacter; species Pontibacter qinzhouensis. The sequence continues at coordinate 32,683 of NZ_VRTY01000032.1, forward strand.
AGCCGCTCACTGTGTTATCGCTGGGGGAGTATAGCAGCGAGCTGTCGGAGGTGCCGCACAGCCACGATGCCTATATGCTCATGGTGGTGCAGGAAACCAAGGGCGGCGATAACCTGATCGATTTCAGGCGATATGCGCTGCAGGCGGGGCGGCTGTTCTTTGTGCGGCCGGGGCAGGCGCACCAGCGGCAGGCGCGGCAGGAGCAGGGTATACTGGTATCGTTTTCGGAGGAGTTTCTGCAAACAACCGGAACCAATGCCCACGATGTGCTGGTGCTGTTTGGCTCTTTGTACCAGCACCCCTACCTCGATTTGCCGCCGCAGCTGCTGCATACGGTAGAGCAACTGGCGCACCTTATGGAGCTGGAGCTGCAGAAGCCTTTGCCAGACTGGGCCATTTTGTCGCGGTACCTGTACATCCTCCTGCGCTACCTCCTGCTCGAGAGTGTACAGATAATTAAGCAGCTCACACCGCCCCGGCACAGCGAACGCCTGTTTCAGCTGAGCCACCTGGTAGAGGAGTATTTCAGGGAGCACCGGCCTATTACCTTTTACGCCGATGCGCTGGCCATTACACCCAAGCACCTCAACAGCCTCTGCCGCAAGTACCTGAACACCACCGTAGCCGATATGCAGCACGAGCGCCTCCTGCTCGAGAGTAAGCGCCTGCTTTACTTTAGCAGCCTATCTGTAAAGGAGATAGCTTTTGAACTTGGCTTTGAAGATGCCAGCTATTTTGTGCGCTTCTTTAAGCGGCTCACCAGCACCACGCCCATGCAGTTTCGGGTGGGTGGTTCCAAAAGTACCACGCTTGCTGCTGAAAATCCTGCTACCTGATGCTGCTGCTGCTCTACCTTTGCCAAAGGATTTTAATTGGTGGAAATGCAGACATCGCAACATTCTAAAGCAATAGCAACTGGCGCACTGGGCGGTGTTTTTTTCAGTTCTACTTATATTCTTAACAGTTTTCTGGCCAAAACTGGCGGCCACTGGGCCTGGACAACCGGTTTGCGTACCACGCTGCTTGTGCTCTTCCTGGGGCTAATGTTGCAGTGGCAGGGGCAGCTTTGGCCGCTGCTGCAAACCATGCGCAGGCATGTCTGGGTCTGGGTAGGCTGGGGGAGTATTGCCTTTGGGTTTAACTATTTTTTGCTAACATTTGGCGCTTTTTTTGGGCCAGGCTGGCTGGTGGCAGGTGTGTTTCAGTTTACCATTGTGGCAGGTATTCTAATCGCCCCTTTTATATATAAAGACGACCGCGCCCGCATACCGATGCGCGCACTCCTTTTATCGGTATTGATTCTGGCTGGCATTGCCCTGATGCAGTGGAGCCAGAAAGAAGGAAGCTACACCACAGAACAATTGCTATGCTGCATCGGGCTGGTCCTGACTGCTGCCTTTCTGTGGCCCCTGGCTAACCGCAAACTGATGCTACACCTGGAGGTAAAGCAGCTAAAGCTGAATGCCATGCAACGCGTAGCCGGAACCGCTATCGGGAGCCTGCCGTTTAACCTGCTGCTAATGACGTTTGGCTATAGTCAGGCTGGCTGGCCCTCGGAGCAGCAATTGCTGGCGGTGTCGGTAATTGCTGTAAGCTCTGGTGTGTTAGGTTGCATCTTCTTTTTTAAGGCCATGCACATGGCCCGCACCAATGGCGCCGCAATGGCAGCTGTAGAAGCCACCCAATCGCTCGAGATTCTGGTAACGGTAATAGGAGAAGTGCTACTGTTGGGCATAGCCTGGCCAAATTGGTCGGGTAACGTTGGCATGATGCTGATAATGGGCGGACTCTTGTTGTACAGCATTCCGGTACGGCGAAAAGCGCTGGCACTTAAATAAGTATAGGTGCTGTTATAAGGGTACCTTTCTGAAAACCTTACGAATTAAATAGTGCCATTTCTTCAAAAGCAACAAAGCCACTGCCCGGTTCTGGAGCAGTGGCTTTGTTGTAAGTATTATAAGTAGTAGGTAGTTTAGTTCCCAAATGCACCAGCATGCGAGGCAGGAGATGGTGCTGTATACGTTTTGCCACCTGCGATAATAGTAGCAAGCTTAGGAGCAAAATCTGTTTTACCTACACCCAGAGCCGGTGAACCAGCCTGCAACTTGAAGTTCAGGTTTGCTGGCGGCACCTCCAGGTTCTCCGCTGATGTGGCAGTTGTGTTATCGAAGTTGCTGATGTTGAGGCTTGCAAACTGCGGGTTGTTCTCGTTGGCGGCACCGGCTACATCGTGAGCCGTTTCGAAAAGACCTTTAGTAATAGAGCCTGTAGCAGGATAAAATTCATCTGCAATGGTAGTATGGTTGCCAAAGTAGAAGTTGTGGCCTGTAGTGGAGTTGGTAATATCGGGGTTATCGGGCGCTTTTGGAAAGCGGATGCCGTAACGGCAGTTTACCACCAACGTATTGAAAACCTTGCCACGTCCGCCTTTCTCCAGGTTAATAGAACCACCTCGACCAGCTTTGGTTTGTCTCCAGCCGCAGTTTATGGCCGTGTTGTTATACATGTTCACATCAGTTTGTGGAGAACGGTCGTCGGAATTAGAGCACTTAATACCGTTTGTAGCCGACTGGTAGAATACATTAAAAGCAGCATCGCCAACAGAACCGCTTTTCAGGTTCAGGGCATCGCCACCGGTGGCGCCTGTATAAATAAAGGTGTTGTTTGTAATCAGGAAGTTGCCCTGGTTAATGCGCATGCCATCGTCTTTGGTGTAGGCGATGGTGGAGTGTTGCATCACGAATCTGCCATTTGGGTTGGTGAAGTAAATGCTGTAACGCGGGTCGCCAGCCCCTAACTCGCCAGAAGTTACAATAGGGCTACCCTCCGCTGCGGGTGCACCTGCATACTCGATGCGCGTGTGCTGAAACACCATTTCCTGCGACTGCATAGTACCCAGAATACCACCCCAAAGGCCCGTAAACATGTTCTCTTTGGTACGGCGTGCGGCTGGCACAGTAAACAGTACCGGCTTTTCGGCAGTGCCATAGCTGTAGAAGTTGCCGCGTACAGTAATTTCAGGAGAGCCGCCCTGTGAGCCATCACCTTCTACAATTACAGTTACGCCTTCTTCTACTGTTAAAGATTTTCCGGCCGGAACGTTCAGGTTGCCACGCACAATGTAGGTCCGGCCGCTTTGCCAGGTGCCGTCCACATCGCCGGCAGCCACTATTACAGGTGGCACCTCACTTACCTCCACACTTATGTCTACCTGCTTTTGTTGGTTCTGCTGGTCTGTTACTAACACCGAAATGGTGCTGGTACCAACAGTGGCAGGTGCTTTAAAATTTACCCTGGCCGATCCGGTGTTCTGCCCGATGCCTGTAATTTCGCTTAGTGTTACTGTGCCGGAGGTGGCGGTAGCGGTAACTTCCTTAATTTTTCCTGCTGCGGAAATGGTCACAGAGAATACCTTCGCTTCATCCTGCTGCACGGGTAGTGTCGATAGCTCTGAGGTAACCTGCGGAGCCGTTGGCAGTGTGTCGTCTTCTTTCTCACATGCCGAGAACGTAAACGTTGCGGCAAGTAAGAGGGCTGTTAAAAGCGATTTTCCAGTTTGCATGGTTTTGTTTGTTTGGTAATTGGTTTGGTTGTTTATTTTCTTGTTTGTGTTGATGCTCTGGAAGTTGCTATCTGGCTGAACCAGAATTTTAAGAATACCAGGATAAGCAGGGTTCAGGACGGCGTTCCTGTCTAAAACCGCTACCTATTGTAATTCACTTATTCTCCCATTCAGTCATTCTCCCACTCACTCATTCAAAATTCCCTGCTCTGTAGCTGGCAAGACGCTAGCAGGTCTTGTAGACGCTGCGAGGTCTGCTTTGGCTTCTTTAGAAGTTCACGCGTACCCCAACTCTCACCGACTGAAAATATTCATCGCGGCGTATGAGGGTCTGGCTGTTCATTTTGTTTTGGTGCGGGTAGGCAATGGTGTTGCCTTCTTCCTGGTACACCGGCTTTTTAATGTACACCTCGTAAGGCGAGTTCAGCAAATTCATGGCTTTTACAAATACCTCCGCTTTCGGCGAAATCCGCTTCTCTACCGATAGGTCCACCTGTGTAATGGGGCGGGCGTACATGTCGTTGTCGAGGAAGGGAGAAATGGTTTCGAGGCGCTCACCGGTGTACACGAACGCAAGTTGCGCGTCGAGGCCGTGCTGTTGGTCTCTGTAGAGCAGCGAGAGGTTTCCGATATGGGTTGCCTGCCCCTGCAGCGGCCGGTTCTGCTCCACGTTTATCACCGTTAGCTGGCTGGTCGGGTCCTCCGGGTTTTCGCGGGTACGGAGGGCTTTGGTGGTGGTAATGCGGGAGTAGGTGTAGGTGTAGTTTCCTTTCAGGCCAATGCGGTTAAAGTATTTGCAGAAATCGAGTTCCAGGCCCAGGTTGGTGGCGGTACCGTAGTTGCCGGGTTTAATTACAGGTTCGTTGTTAACGCCTTCCCGCACCACCGCATACTCAATGGGGTCTTGTATGTGCTTGTAAAAGGCTCCTGCCAGTAGCTGGTCCACGGCAGTCGGGAAAAATTCCCAGCGGAAGTCGAAGTTGTCGGAGCGCACCCGTTTCAGGTTTGCGTTACCTACTTCGTTATAGCCATCTTCTTCCATTACATAAGGCACCACTTCAAAGAAACCTGGGCGCGAAATGGCTTTGTAATAGTTAAAGCGTAGGTTCATAACCTCGTTGGGCCTGTACTTCAGGCTGAGGCTTGGCAGCAGGTCGGTGTAGGTCTGGCTGCTATCAGGTGTCTGGTTTTCTTTTGGTGTTTTCAGGGTATAGCCCTGTAGGGTGTGCTCAACCCGCAGGCCGGTATTTATAGCGAGGTTCGACAGATTAAACTGGCTCAGTGCGTAGTAGGCCAGAATATTTTCGGTGGCTTTGTAATTAAGTTCGTTATTATCGCTGCCTGCGGGGTTTACCAGATCCCATTGCACATCCGAAAACGTGTTCCAGTGTTCTCCCTGCACCTGCCGCCCTGGGTTTGGGTCGAAGCGGTAGCGGTTAAAGTAGTTGTCGCGCTCTTTGCTGCGGTACATGCCGCCTGCTTTTACGAGGCTGCCATTCCAGTTGGCTGGCTTCAGTTGCAGGTTCAGGTAGCCGCTTAGGTCTTTGTCAGCGTTGCGCTCCCATTGCCGGGGGCTGCGGCGCTCTACGTTGGTTGGTTGCTCCACAAAATCGCGTAGCTCGCCATTACGGCTGAAACGGGCATTGTCGGGGCGTTGGCTGCCGGCATCGGAGTAAACCGCCGACCAGTCGAGCAGGAGAGGGGTAAGCAGCTGGTGCTCGCCTTGCAGGGTCGTGTTTAAAATGTACTGGTGGGTGGCACGGGTGCGGGTGCTGTAAGAAAGAATAGCGTTGCCGGCAGCAGGGTTGTAGTTGCGGCCATCCATCATGGTGGTTTTTATTTCGCGGGCCTCGTTGTTGCTTAGGTTATAGTAGCCGGTGTACAGGTTCAGGCTATGTTTGGGGCTGAAGCGGTAGTCGAGGCGGCCGTGGTTCGCGAAACGGATCTGCTGCGTGGAGTAATGTCGCTCCTGCAATTCCCGTAGCGCCGGCTGGTTAGTGCCGAATCGCTCGGTTTCGGCATCGAACCAAATACTTTTGCTGCCACGGTAGGTGTTCTGAAAGCTGCTGCCCAGCATCAGGCCCAGTTTATTGCCGAAGTAGCGGTTACCGTAGGAGATGGCTCCCAGTACATCGGGCAGGGGTTTCACGTTTTCTACCTCCAGGTTTTTGCGGGTGAAGTCGCCCACCTGCGCCTGGTAACCTGCTCCGTAAAGTTCCTTTGGCGACTCTGATTTAATAACACGTGTGTTAAACTGGTTGAAACCTTCCTGCAGGTTAATGTAATTGTAGCCTACTTGTAGGTCTGCCTTCAGTTCGCGGTAAGCAGGTGCACTTTTCATTACCATGTTTACACCACCGGCTATGGCATCGCCTTCGCGGTCAGCCGTAAGGCTTTTGTACACCTCCAGCCTGTCGAGCAGGGCAGCCGGAAAAATATCGAGGGGCACGTAGCGGTTGTTATTATCGGGACTCGGTATTTTAATGCCGTTTACAAGGGTGTAGCTGTAGCGTTTGTCCATGCCGCGCACGATGGCATATTGCGGGTCGCCGTTGCTGTTACGCTCTACTGTTAAACCCGATACCCGCTGCACCACATTCGCCACCGACACATCTGGTGACAAGGCAATGGCTTTGGCCGACACCACATTTATGGTGTTAGATGATAACCGCTCCAGCTGCCGTGCCTCGGTTTCGGTGCCGCGTAGTGCCTGCGCCGTTACCACTACCTCGCTCAGTTCATTCTGAGTCTGCTCCAGCGTCAGGTTCAGCGTTTGGTTTTCGTGCTGCTCGCTTATCGTTACCACTTTCGTCAGGGTCTGGTAACCTACATAAGCTACCGATAAGGTGTAGGTCCCCGGCTGCAGGTCGGAGAGCTGGTACGAACCATCGAGGCCCACCGGAGCGACTTTGTTGCTGTTCAGTACCACCACATTTGCCCCGATTAGCGGCTCCCGTTGCGCGTCCTGCACCTTTCCCTTTACAGTAGCCGCCACCGCTGCACTGCTCAGCACAAGCAGCAAGGTGGTTGCAAGACTGTAGTTAATTAAATATTTCATCTGCCCTTTAATGAGTGAATAGCTTTGAATTTTAAATGAGTGGATGCTGATAATGTCTGAATGAAAAGGGTTTAAATAGATTATGATCCAAAAGCAGGTTTTCTATTCAAATAATTGCTTGCTATTCTCTCACTCTCTCATCCAATCAATCAAAGTTCTATTCTTTCATCCACTCATGCATTCAATCAAAATTTCGATTTCGCCAGAGAACTGGATTCGCCGTTTGTGGCAACTTTCAGGTCTTTTCCTGCTATGTCTTCCCAGCGGTAGTACTGAAAGGTTTTATCGGTTGACATGGCTACAAAAAGTCCGTTCCTGAACTTTCCATCCAGGGAGACGCTGGTTACATCGGAGCCATCGCTATCGAGGGTAGAGGTATTTACCATCTTCAGCAGGTTGTGCTGGTGCGGGTTATCAGCTGCGCCTTCTCTAGGAAATACATGGAACCGGTTGTTACCCTGGTCTGATACCAGGATGTAGCCCGTGCCGTCGTCTATCTTGTAAATAGAGATGCCTTCGTGGTCTTTGCCAAAGCCGGTGGTAGCGAAGAGGGCCAACTCGTTGTTGCCTTTGGCCGGATCAGCGTAGTATTTGCGCACGCCAATGCCTTCGTCGGAGTAGTAAATGTAGCCCAGTTCGTTATCTACGGCTATGGCTTCTATTTCTTTCTGGCCGCTGTACTGGCCGAATTTCCGGACTACGGTAGCTTTTATTGCACCCTGGCCATTATCTTCCAGGCGGTATTGCCACAGGTAAGTGCCATCGGTGGGGCCGGTTTTGCGGCCTGCTATGGCATGTATTTCTCCTGCTGCAGTTGTGTACATGGCAATACCCATCAGGTCGCGGAACTCTGCGTCTGTTTCTCCTTCATACACTTCTATGCCACCATTGTCGATGGGGCGCATGTCGGGCAGCGTAAAAATGCGGAGCTTGTGCGTCATGCGTTCTGTTACTACCGCTATGTCTACTGGTTGGCCGTTCAGCATAAAGCCGTAGGCTACATCCACGTTATTGGGGCGCTTCAGGCCACGTACTACTTTGTCTTTTATTATTTTGCCTTCCAGATCGAACACATACAGCGCACCGTCTTCGTTTTTATCAGTTCCTAATACCAGGCTTTCAGATGGGTTGGCGGCGTTAATCCAGATGGCAGGATCGTCGGTGTCGTGCCTCACGGTGTCGGTTACCACCACTGGCTTTACTACTGCCATGGCTGTGGTAGCCGTAGCAGCCTGGCTGGTTTCGCTTTGGCTGGAGCCGGGCTGGCTGCAGGCGGTGACGGAGAAAAGTGCGGCAAGCGGTAAAATAGTCTTTAAGTTTTTCATGATTTTTAGTGATGGCTTGTTATCGGTGGACTTGGTTTGTGAGAGCGCCAACGACAAGACAAAACTAGGGCGGCAGGAGAGGCGATAGCAAGCAGGGAGCGTATACAAAAAGGCAACAACAGGTTATGTGCGCGTTAACAGAACAGCAACAAAAAGTCTGAATTTATGTTTAAACCATTGAAATACAGCTATATGTAAAATGTTAAGTGTGTATTATCTTATTACTACTCAAAGGTTAAGGATAAAACTGCTGAGACTTTCTTCCTGCTGCAGGAGCAGCTTTTTTTTAAGGCGGTAACGCGCCACACGCAGGCTGTCTTGCGATATGCCGAGTATAGTAGCTACTTCTTTAGACGGTAAGTTGAGCCGGATAAGAGAGGCGAGGCGGGTTTCGGAGGAAGTCAGGTCGCGGGCGTGCAGGTGCAGCTTGTCGAAAAAGTCCTGGTGTACCTGCTCAAAGGTTCCCCTGAAATCTTTCCACTCCCTGTCCTGCACCTGGCTATAGTCTATCTGGTTTATCAGGCTTTTGAATTTTCGTCGTTGCGCCTTCTGGTCGTCCTGCAGCGCCTCGTTCAGTTTTGTCTTCAGCTCGTCGAGCGTCTGGTTTTTACCGATAATGTGGAGCGTGTGGGCCGTAAGTGACTTTACCTGCGCCTGGAGGTCGTGTTGCAGTTGCTTTTCGCGGAGTTGGGTGTTTTCAAGCTCGGCCTCCATTAGCTTGCGTTGGGCAGCATGCATCTGCTCCTGCTGTGCCATAGCCTCTTTGTTCTGCCGTATCTTTAGCCGCTGCCTGCTAAAAACCACAAAACCCAGCAACACCAGCAAGAGCAGACCAGCTGCCAGCGCAATTTTTACAAGGTTGTTGAGCTGTTGCTGTTTCTCCAGCATCTGGATGGCATTGTTCTGCTGCTCCACGTTGAACAACGACTGCAGCAGCGCGATTTGTTGGGTAGTTTCCTGGTTGTAAAGCTCGTTGTGTTGGCGACGAAATATATCGAGGTGTTCGTAAGCGGCTTTGTAATTGCCAAGCAAGCTGTAGACCTGGCTCAGGTCTTTGTGGGCACTGCTGATCTGGTAGCGGTCGCTGAGGCGGGTGGCCAGCTCCAGCGCGTGCTGCGTGGTTTCGATGGAATGGCTGTAGCGGCCGGTTTTGCGGTAAATGTCGCCGATGTTGTTCAGGCCCACGATCATGGCCAGGCTATCACCGGCTGCCTTACTTAAAGCTACCGAACGACTAAAGTACTGCAGCGCCTGTTCAAACTCTTCCTTGTCTTCTAAAATGCTGCCTATGTTTTCGAGAATGGTGGCGGTGCCGGGTTTGTCCTGCAACTGCTCGTAGAGTTGCAGCGCGCGCTGCTGGTACTCCAGGGCAAGTGCGTATTGCTGCCGTTTCTCATACAAGCGCCCAATGCTGCCGTAGGAGTAAGCTATGCCTTTCTGGTCCTGCTGCTTTTCGTAGAGCGCCAGCGCCTCCTGGTGATGCTTAAGCGAGAGATCCGGCTGCCGGATGGCGTAGTACACCAGGCCCTGGTAGTTCAGGTTTTCGCCCAGCCGATCCTGGTGCTGTAGCTGCAGGTATATTTTCTCGGCCTGGAGCAGGTTCTGCAGCGACTGGTTGTACACCCCCTGGTGGTACAGCAGCCGCCCGATAAGCTGGTGACTGTTTGCCTGCCCCAGTTCGTACTCCAGTTTATCGGCCAGTTGCAGGGCTTGGTGTGCCAGCGCATAGGCCGAATCGGGGTGGCTGGAGTACAGCCGGTTCGCCAGCTGTGTCAGGTGGTTTACTTGTTCTGTACTTTCTGGGGAGGAGATGGTAACGGAGTCGCGGGCATTGGCTGGCTGCCAGAAAAAACATAGCAGCAGGCAGGCCGCCAGGCAGCATCTGAAAAGGGTAGGCATGTGTACTAGTCTCTCTACTGGGTGAAGCAGACCAAGGTAACAGCTACGTGTTAAGTAAATGTTAAGAAATTGTTGTGGTATTTAAATCATTACAAACCATCTCTAATAGTCTCCGTCTTACCCTATCTGATAGTGGAATTGCACTGCCACCTGTTGCAGGACACAAGACGCTGGACTCAGGATAGAAGATTGTTTTGAATGATAGCGTGTTGAAGGCCAATAGGAAGTACTTTTTCGTCTTTGTCTCCGGAGAGCATATCATGTGGTGAATAAATGGCTTATACTTTATCAAGTACGCAGCTTGGGGGCAGTACACGGAGCTGCAATGCGAAGTACCCAACTTCTCTTGTAAGTAAATTGCTGTATAAAGCGCGCTGCAACCCTTGACTAAAAATGGAGCTAAAACCTTTGGAAGGCCAATTTCATTGAAATAATTGAGGTTTCCCTGGCGCGAATAAAGCAGGAAGTCGCTGAGACGTGGCATCGGTTAGAGATCGGCACAAGCATTACTTCCTGTGAGTTGCTCCTGATTATTGGTTCCTAGTATTGCGGAACCAGCTAATTATGCTAATGAAAATGGCCTTCCGAAGAAAAATTTGATGTTTGGTGTCAAGGGTATGTAAGCTCTAATGTGGTTGTATTTCGATTTTTTGCATCGGGAAGGGAAGGGTATACTGGTAGAAGTAGTAACTTTATAGCTCCGGAGAAGTATGTTTGCCAGGAGTGCAGCATAGCCATCAATAATAAAAACGCATGCCTTTTACTTTTTCTCACCCTGCTATTGTGTTACCGTTTTGCCGGTTTGGCCGAGGTTGGTTTTCGTTAACCGGTTTAGTTATTGGCAGTATGGCTCCCGATTTCGAGAAGTTTCTGAAGATGGGGCAAGGCAATACCTATAGCCATACCTTGTTAGGCATTCTGTGGTTTAACCTCCCGATTTCAATTTTAATAGCACTGCTTTTCCATGAGGTGGTTCGCAACCCCCTGATTGAGAGTTTGCCCAATATACTGCGAAGCCGCCTGAGCCGCTATAAACGCTTCGATTGGGTAGTACATTTTAACAGGCATTACAAAAGTGTGGTGGTTTCCATTATTTTGGGGGCACTAACGCACCTGCTCTGGGATGCCTTTACGCACAAGCATAGTTTCGTGGCCGATATGGTGCCGCTACTGAAACAAAAACACGTTTACTGGGGCTTTAGAATGCCGGTGTACCTGGTGCTGCAGCTTATAAGTTCGTTGGTAGGTTTGCTTTACATCTTGTTCTTTATGTACCGTTTGCCTGTTTCTGAACTGCCAGAGCGCCGTAGTTTTTCGCCGTGGCTCTACTGGCTCCTGGTGCTGTGTGTAATGGCGTTGGCTATGGCGGTAAGGTTTTGGGTAGAGATGACGCACGTAATGGATTTCATTTTTACCACGATCGCAGCTTTTCTGCTCGGCATTGTTATCGCTTCCTTCTGGCAAGCAGGCAAGCGAATTCATCTTTTTCGGAAGGCGTAGCAGTGCCTTGCAAAACCGACAAGGTGTAACAGATAGTGTGCTGTAAACTGCCACAAAACCTGTCGGGATACCACCATCCAACTCTTCTGCTCAAACAGAAGAAAAAGGTTTTGTATGCTGTTATAGCACAATTTTTTGAACGCTTGCCTTTTTATTCTGCTTTCTATGCCGTTCACATTTTCGCATCCAGCCATTGTTCTTCCTCTGCATGCAGTCGCCAGAAGGTGGACTTCACTCTCGGGTTTGGTAATGGGAAGTATTGCGCCAGATTTTGAGAAATTTCTGACCATGAAATTCTCCAACGAATTTAGCCATAGCCTTGCAGGTGTTTTCCTGTTTAGCCTGCCTGTGGCACTGGTGCTTTCCTTTGTTTACCATTTGCTTGTTCGTAATGCACTTATCGAGAACTTGCCCGATTTTTTGCGCAGTCGTTTTTACTCTTATAAGAACCTGGAGTGGATCTCTTATTTCAGAAAAAATTACCTGCTGGTTCTCTCTTCTATTTTGGTTGGAGCTTTTTCCCATCTTTTCTGGGATGGCCTTACCCATGATGGCGGCTATTTTAGGAATGCATTTCTGCCTGAACTGAACAATACAGTGGTGTTGGCTGGTGTGGTGCTGCCGGTTTACCTCTCGCTGCAGGTCATAAGCTCAGTGTTGGGGATGTTAGGCATTGCCTATGCTGTTCTTCGCTTGCCGGTTGCGCTTGTTCCGAAACGCGTGCAGCACCTGCTGCCCTATTGGCTCCTGGTGCTACTGGTAACACTGGCACTGGTGGTGGCGAGGGTAATGCTGTACGCACCCGACAGGAGATTTGAGGTTGCGCTAACCGTTATGCTGGCATTTCTGCTAAGCCTGGTGCTGACGCCTTTGCTCCGAAAATTTGCGTAGTAGGTGGTTTATGTGTTTCAGGCTTTCGTTTAACCAAGCCAAGTCAGCAGTATGTAAACAACAGTGCGCCTAGCCCTTGTACCAGGACTCTGAATTCTGCCAGCTCATAAAGAATGGTACTTCTTACATCCCGGACCCTTGAGCTAAAAAATGAAAAAGGCCTTTGGGAGGCCTTTTTCATTTGAATAATTTGAGCAGGAGCAGCTTTTTAATCTACTTCATCTAATAAGGTGCTGCCAATGCGTTTCAGTTCTGTTTCAGAAGCTTTTGCCTCAAACTGGATATCGATGAGCCTGGTTTCGGCTACCAACTGGTTTCTCTGTGCTTCGCGGAGCTCTATGGCGGTCAGTAAACCCAACCGGTACCGTTCGAGGGCGATTTCAGCGTTTTGCTTTGCCAGTACCAGATTAGATTCTTCCAGTTCCAGTAGCTGCAGCCTGTTCTGGTAACGGGTAAATGCACGCGACATATCTGACTGCAAAGCGTTTTGCTCCCGTTGAAGCGCCAGTGAGTTTGCCTCTACGGCAATGCGGGAGTTCTGTACCTGCCGGTTAATTTCAAGCCCGTTAAAAATTGGCATGCTAATCGTTAAACCATAGTTAAAGCCCTGTCGCCGGCTTTCGTTGGTGCCCACGGTGTTACCAAAAATTACGGGGTCTTGTAATTGCCGGTTCAGGCCATACGCACTCGATAGGCCAATCATGGGCAGACGCATGGCCCTGGTGGAGCGCAGGTCGTAAAGTGCAATGTCGCGGTTAATGCGCAGGCGTTGCAAGTTCGGGTTAGATGACAGCAATTGGTTGTTAACTGATGCCAGCCTGAAATCGTTACTTACTTCAATTATGTCATCTACCATGAAATCGATGTTAGGATCACGACCTAAAAGTTGGTTCAGCGTAATTTTGGAGGTCTGCAGAAGTTCCAGTTGCCGCAGCAGTTCGGCACGGTCGGCGTTATAGTCTACCTGGGCACGTAAAATTTCTACTTTGGCGCTTACACCTACATTATACTGCTCTTGTGTAATGTTAACGCGTTGCTCAGAAATGGCAATAGCATCTTCTATAGAATTGATTTTGCGCGCCTGCCGCACCACCTCATGGTAGGCTATAATAATGTTAGCCAGAGTTGTCTCAATGGTTGCTTTGGTGAAAAAGGCACCAGATCGTTCCAAGGCCTTTAAGCGATTATGGTTAATAAACATGCGGCCTCCATCAAAAATGGTCCAGTTCAGGAGCATGCTTGCGTTAGAGGCCCTGGTGGTGGAGTTGTCTACGATGCGGGGTTCGTTGTTCTCGAACTGGTTACGGAGGTCGTTCCTGGAGAAGTCGCGGGTATAACGGGCATCAAGGGCAGGCAGAAACCCGGCGTTTCCTAAGGTTACGTTGTTCTCGGCAATCGTCTGCTCTTTCGATACAATCCTAATATCATAGTTATGCTGCAGGCCAAACTGTATGGCTTGTTCCAGGGTTAGTTTCTCCTGCGCCTGCGTGAGGCCTGGCATGAAGGACGCTATTCCTAGAAGGATGAACGCAGTAGTTTTTAGAAGTGACATCAAATAAACGTATCTCTAACGGAAGAATAAATAATTTACTAATTGAATGAATAAGACACAAGGCACAACATGCTGGCAATGTGCATGATTTACCACCTTCTGAAACCTGCTCTGGTTGGTAGTTCAGGTTTCGAAGGTTGCGTTACTGGGTGCTTTTTAGGCTACAGGAGTGGCAGCTTTCGCCAATTTAACTTTTTTAGGTTTTATTTCTTCTTCCTCATCTTCTTCTACTGGTTTAACGGTGGCATTAGAGAAGTAAGAGTAGATGGCCGGAATAATATACAAGGTCAGGCCGGTTGAGAAAATTAGACCACCTACCACGGCAATCCCCATAGAAGCCCTGCTTTCGGAGCCTGCACCCAAGGCCAGCGCAATAGGCAAGGTACCTAAAATGGTGGAAAGGCTGGTCATGAGAATTGGGCGGAAACGCGAAACAGCGGAGTCTACGGCAGCATCTAGCTTCGATAGGCCTTCCTGCTTGCGTTGGTTGGCGAACTCCACCAGCAGAATACCGTTTTTGGTTACCAGCCCGACAAGCATAATCATGCCTATCTGGCTGAAGATGTTCATGGTTTCGTTAAAGAACCAAAGGCTGAACAATGCGCCTCCCAGGGCAAGAGGAACGGTAAACATGATTATAACCGGGTCGCGGAAACTCTCGAACTGTGCCGATAAAGCCAGATAAATCAGACCCAGGGCTAAAATAAAGGCAAACATTAAGCTGCCGGAGCTTTCGGAGAAATCTCTTGATTGGCCTGCTAGGGTGGTCTGGTAGGTATCGTCCAGCACTTCGGCTGCAATACGCTCCATGGCTTCCACGCCATCGCCTATAGTTTTGCCTTTGGCCAGCGAGGCACTAAAAGTAGCAGAGGCAAAGCGGTTAAAGCGGTAAACTTGCGGTGAGGAGCTTTCCTCTTTCAGTTCGATCAGGTTGTCGAGCTGAATGAGTTCACCGTTGCTATTTTTAACGTAGAGGCTGCGCAGGTCGAGCGGCTCGCTTCGGTTTTCACGTGCTACCTGACCCAGAATCTGGTACTGCTTGCCACCACGTACAAAATAGCCAAAGCGCTGGCCACTCAGGCCTAGTTGCATGGTTTGTGCCACATCTCGCACACTTACACCTAAGGTGGTAGCTTTTTCGCGGTCTATCTCTACCCGCAGTTCCGGCTTGTTAAATTTAAGGTCTACATCTACAAAGTTAAAAGTCGGGTCTTGCTGGGCTGCTTCCAGGAAGGGTGGTATCATCTCGCGCAGTTTCTCCATGTTCTGCGACTGCACCACAAACTGAACAGGCTGGCCGGCACCACGACCTCCACCCAGACCTTTGTCGCCGGATGCAAATGCACGGGCACCGGGTATCTGGTTTATAAGAGACGGAAGTTCGTCTACAATTTGCTGTTGCGACTTATCGCGGTCTTTCGGTTCTTTTAAACGTAATCTTATAAAGCCAGAATTGGAGTTCCTAGTCATGGAGGTAATGCTGGCAATACCACCAACAGAGTCGTTTACGAGCGAGGTAAGCTCATTCATGTACTGGTCCATAAACTCAAAAGAAGCTCCTTCGGGGCCGGTTGCATTTATGCGCAGGCCGTTTCTGTCTTCGTCTGGCGTTAGTTCCGACTGCAGCGTTCCCAGTTGCCACCAAATGGTACCCACAGAAACAATGATCAGGATAAAGGCCATCCAGCGTACTTTCATGAAACTCTCCAGGCTCCTGCGGTAGCCATCGGTTAACGATGCGAAAAACGGCTCTGTTTTTCGGTAGAACCAATTTGGCTTGTCGCGGTGCTTGAGTATCCGCGACGACATCATGGGCGTAAGTGTTAACGATACAAACGACGAGATAATAACAGAACCAGCTACTACAATACCAAACTCACGGAAAAGCCGGCCTGTGGTATCTTCCAGAAAAGCTACCGGCATAAATACAGCTGCCAGTGCCACGGTGGTAGAGATAATAGCAAAATAGATTTCAGCAGATCCTTTCTTGGCCGCCTTCATGGGCTGTTCCCCGTTTTCTATCCGGGTATAAATGTTCTCCAGCATAACAATGGCATCGTCTACCACCAGGCCAATTGCCAGTACTATCCCCAGTAATGTGAGTACGTTTATGGAAAAATCCATCAGGTACATAATAAAGAAGGAGCCGATAAGCGATACTGGTATGGCAACAACCGGAATGAGGGTAGAGCGCCAATCGCGCAGGAACAGGAAAATGATGACTACCACCAGGCCGAAGGCAACAAAAATAGTCTCCTTTACTTCTGCAATAGAAGCTTTTATGTACTGTGAGTTATCGAAACCGATGGTAAGCTCCAGGTCTTCAGGCAGGTCCTTTTTAATATACTCCAGGCGCCTGTAGAATTCGTCGGCTATTTCTACCTGGTTAGATCCTGGCTGGGGCACCAGTACGACCCCTATCATCGGGATGCCGTTGAACCGCAGAACTGTTTTCTCGTTTTCGGGCGCTAACTGGGCATAGCCAATGTCCTGGAACCTGATCAGGCGGTCGGCATCCTGCCTTACCACCAGGTTGTTAAACTCCTCAATGGTAGAGATGCGGCCCATGGTCCGGACAGAAAGCTCTGTGGTGGCGCCTTCTATGCTTCCTGAAGGTAATTCCACGTTCTGGCGGGTCAGGGCATTCTGTACTTCTATAGGAGTAATCTGCAGCGCAGAGAGTTTGTCGGGGTCCATCCAGAGGCGCATCGAGTAGCGTTTGTCGCCCCAGATCATAATTTCGCTGACACCCGGAATAGTTTGTAGCTGCTCCTTAAACACATTGGCCCCGATATCAGAAAGATCCAGCAAAGATCGCGATTCGCTTCTGATGCCCAGAAACAGAATCGGGTTAGCGTCTGCATCGGCTTTTGCGATGGTAGGGGGTTCAGCGTCTTCAGGTAATCGGCGTTGTGCTCTGGCTACACGGTCGCGCACATCGTTGGCGGCTGCCTCCATGTCTACGCTCAGGTTAAACTCTACAGTAATGTTAGAGTTGCCGTCGCTGCTGGAAGAGGTAAGCGTTCTGATGCCGGCAATGCCGTTTATAGATTCTTCGAGGGGTTCCGTAATCTCCGACTCGATGGTTTCGGCGTTGGCACCGGTGTAGGTAGTGCGTACGTTTACAATGGGCGGGTCTACGCTGGGGTACTCGCGAACACCCAGGTAATTAATGCCAATAAAACCGAACACCATAATCGTGATGCTCATTACAATTGCCAGCACCGGGCGCTTGATACTTATGTTAGATAAACTTGCCATGCATTAAAGTTAATACCGAAGAGCAGCTCCGATTGTTTGATCTGGTGGCAGGTGCGTGCGGGTGTAAGCAAGCAACTGCCAGGCAAATACGTATGTTGTTGTTTTCATATTCCTTCTGTTCAGCCTGAAGGAGCCGGGGTGCCAGTTGTAGTAAGAGTAACACCTTCATACGACTATTGTTTTAACAACAGACACAGGTGCCTGGGGCTGATGTGCTTTGAACCAGCCTTTTTTTTACTTGTCGGTCGAGGCGCTTATGTTCCGGACTTTCAGGGTGGAGCCAGGCCTTACCTGCAGAATACCTGACCGTACGATGGTGTCGCCGGGCTCAATACCTTCTATTATCTGTATTAGCGTTTCAGATCGCTGCCCTATCTTCACCATCTTCGGAACGGCTTTTCCCGATTTTGCTAAAAATACTTTGTGGCCGGTTGCCTCTGGTATTATGGCTTCGGTAGGCAGCAAAATAGCCTCATCTACATCTTTTAAAGAAATTTCGACCTTCACAAATGCTCCTGGTCTTACTTCCTCCTGTTTGTTGTCGTAAAGTGCTCTAACTAAGAGCGTGCGGGTAGCGGCATCTATGCTTGGGGCAAGGGCGTAGATCTTAGCCTCATATCGTTCGGCACTTCCTTCAGAGGTGAAAATTATCTGATCGCCCTCCTTCAGTAACTGGCTATAGCGGCCTGGTACTGCAAACTCAATTTTTACCGGGCTTATATCGACTACACGGGCAATGGGGGTATTAGCCGACACGTAGCTTCCTTCACTAATTTGGCGCATGCCAACAATACCATCGAAGGGAGCGCGCAGGTAAGCTTTGTCGAGGGTAGCCTGCAGGGCCTGTATGTCGGCAGTGGCAGTGGCCAGTTGGTTACTTACCTGGTCGTACTCCTGCCGGCTAATGTATTCTTTCTCCAGGAGGGTGCGCTGGCGTTCTTCCATGTCGCGGAACAGCTTCTGGTTCGACTTAAGCTTAGTGAGTTGTGCCTGCAGTTCCTGAACGTTTACAGTCAGGAGAAGTTGACCTTTTTTAACCCGCGTACCTTCGTTAAAGTTAATGCCCGTAACCCTGCCGGCAATTTCGCTTGTAAGCTCCACCTCTTCGTTTGGCAGCACTGTGCCGGTAGAGGTTATTTTATTCTGAAAAGCCAAGGGAGATACAACAAACAAATCGACTGTTACTAGCTTGGCCATTGGGCCACCAGCCGGCCCGTCTTTTTTTGCCTCGCCATTATCTGAAAATACTTTGGTTACGAGCAGATAAGAAACTGCCGCAATGGCCACTAATAGGAGTACGAGTTTAACAGGTTTGTTCATGTATGGTTGTTGCACCAAGGTGCGCTATGAGGTATTTGTCTTTCAAAGTTATACTGGTTGCATGGGTGGCAAACGCAAAAAAACAGATGTGAAAATCTGTCTTGGCGTTTAAACATTAATGAGGTGCTCCTTTATTAACCCTAAGCTTAGTTGTAAAGTTCTTAAAGGTGCAGTAAACTTACAAGGGCGAAGAGCTAAAGTCTCACATTATTTGTTTCGGGTATTAGACAAAACAAATAGCATCGGGTTTAATTTAGATGAAAATTTATTTTTGAGGTGCTTATGAAAGCAGAGAAAGAGAATTTTTTTCAAAATGTGTACGAAGTGGTGAAGCTGATTCCGGAGGGGAGGGTAACTTCTTATGGCGCTATTGCGGCTTATTTAGGTACAAAAGGATCGGCCCGTATGGTTGGCTGGGCACTTATTAGTTCACAACCTTTTGCGGCTATTCCGGCTCACCGGGTAGTTAACCGCAACGGACAGCTTACGGGCAAGCAGCATTTTGAGCACCCTGATGCCATGCAGGAGCGGCTGGAGCAGGAGGGGGTGCAGGTACAAAACGATCAGGTGGTCGATTTTAAGAAACGTTTCTGGGACCCGGCTACAGAATTGTTGTAACCATAATTTAAAAAAGCCTTTAGGTTTGTTTTTACCTAAAGGCTTTTAAGAAGAGTATTAACACGTAGCTGGTGTTATAGACTGCGGTATAAATTAGCGGAATTCGATATATGTTATCGTTTCAGTTTCAACAGGTTTATTAAAAAGTCTTTTGTCCTGCGTCTTGATATTTGTGTCCTGACATTAGAAAGTAATACAAGTCCGAATCCCAAATAGAGATGTTGCCACTTTAAGCTACCTGCGGTTGTATGCGTTTAAGGTAGGAATGCAGGTACAGATTTAAAGTTCGGCAGTTCTGGTTGGTGTGTACTGGTACTGATAAGTGAGTTGCATATTTCCTTTTTTATCTGCCTGATGCACTATTTTAGAGAAAGTGCCATCTTCCTGAAACACATAGCGCCACTGTTCTGCCTGCGCACGGCTGCTTTTTATCGGTGTAACAGCTGTTAGCAGTAAGGTTTTATATTCTGGGTACCAGGAGCCTGTAAACAAAAGTACTTCTTTTCCTGTCGCGTCGTTTAGTTTCACGAACTCAAATTGGTTGCGCTTTTTAGAGAACTTCAGATAGCCCTCTTCTTTCTGAATGGTGCCATCTGCGCCTGTAAATTCATACTGTTCGTGTACCGAAACATCTGTTGCCGAAGGACTGAAAATTCCTTTGCCTGGGGTGTTGAGCATTTGTTTTGTTTCCGGTTGCCATGTAGACCGAACTACGAGCCAGTTGCCAACAGTTTTTTGCAGCAGAAAAGCCGCATCTGAAGAAGTAAGCTGAGCTGGTGTTTGCGCCTTAACAGCTGTGGCGGTCCATGCTAACAGCACTGCTGCTAGCACGAAAATAAGGGATTTTTTCATTGTATAAATTTTATATAATTTATAAGTATAGTTTTTTGCGCTGTGGTTAATTAATGGTATAAATGTAAGCAAACGTTTGTTCATATTGAGCTTTTAAACCAGCGATTTTGGTCATTATTGGGCCAGAAAAAAGATGATATTTATCATTTTTGTAATTAATGGCTGCTTTAGTCTCTCTTATTATAATTTATTGCAATTTTATGGGGTGCTAATTAGTAATTTATTAATTGGGCTTTTGTAGAGTAGAAAATATAAAAATAGCAACATGTTAGCTGTTGATAATCAGGTTATTGTAGGGTGTGGGAGTGGCCTCTTTGTTACATGTAACTTGTTTGGCAGGTTCTGGTGCAGATATACCTGGCAACAAAGAATGGCTTTGAAGCATTTTCAGCCTGGGGTATAAGTGCCATAAACAGCAGAAAAGGAGAGTTCTAAGCTGAAGGCTAAATTGCCAGATACAAAAGAGCCACACAAAAAGCAGCTCCTGTTTCTATAAGGAGAGGTGTTTTTGTATGGCTCCTCATGAACCCATCTCAGGCAATAAAAGTCAAATTATTTAAATGAAAATGGCCTCCAAAAGGATTTTTTAGAAAAAAAGGTCAAGGGTCTGTGGGAGTTTCATAACCTGGCTTTTGCTATACGCGTGGTTTCTTTAGTGGCTGCTACAGTTTAGAACTGTGCCAACTGGCAAGGTGGCTGGTGCGCAGGCAACATAGGCCGCCTGCTGGAGTTCCCAAACCATTATTCTGCGTCCGCTATCGGGAGAGGCGTATAGTTCGATTTGTGCATGAGTAGCATATTGCCATGCTCATCGGGTTGGTGTACCAGTTTAGAGAAGGTTCCGTTGTTTTGAAACACATAGCGCCATTGTTGCGGTCTGAATTTTTTGAACAGCTTTGTTCCTTTAGGTCTTACTTCAAACATGAGCAAGGTGTTAAACTCTGGGAACCAGTGGCCGGTAAACAATTTTACTGCTTTGCCGGTAGCAGCTTCTTCTTTCACAAACTCAAATTGGTTATTGGTGGTGGAGTAGCGTAAATAACCATCGTGTGCATCAGAGGCGCCATCGGGAAGTTGTATCTCGCAATGCTCGTGCACGGCAATATCTTTATCAGATGCTTTGTAAACTGCTTTGCCAGCGCAGGTCATCACCGATTTTTGTGTTGGTTGCCAAACCGATTCACTTACCTGCCAGCTGCCAAGGGAGCGTTGCAGCAAATAAGTGGCATCGGCATGAGATAACCTGGGTAAGGTTTGTGCCTGGACGGCAAGCACAGTACATGCTAACAGTATGGCTGTTAGCAGTATTTCTTTTACTTTTTTCATAGAAGTAATGGTTTACTATTTTGAGAAGGCGCTTCAAAAGGAAGCGCTAATAAGATAAGAGGCACCAGCTGTTTACATTTTGAACAGCGTGTGCAGCATGGCTTACTTATAGAAGCTCAGGTAGGCACAGGGAGATATAACCGATCTGTAAACCGGAAGAGGAAGGGGAGCAGGCCTATACCGGATCGGTAAGAAACCAGGGCTGGTAAGCTTGTAAACCAGGATATGCCGCTTACTGAATAGCTACTGTAGCAGCTTTGGCAGGAGAGAAATGGTACTGATACTGTTATAGTAGGAAAGCAATATGCCGGTGTAATGTGCAGTCTTAAAGGAAGACCCGTTGTGGAGGAAAATGGAAGACTAATAACTTTGGGTTTTTGCTCGTGAGTTCACCTCTATTCAGAACTCAGATAACCAATATATGTTGGTGCACTTGCCACTGATTTTTATAATGCAAGCCACACCGCCGCAAGCAATGTAATGCCATGCAGGGTGAATGGCTTACGTAGTTAAATTAATTTATTTTTTGAGCTTAAATATTTGTGAATCAACTATATAAATATAGTAAATTTTAAGATGATTACAATATTTTATTTGAATTTAAACAAAATCAACTCGAACTTTTCTCGGGTTTGAACATCTGGTTTTCACCTCTCTGTATACGCTGTAATTACCACGTAGAATCACCAGGTTTATATACCTGCATAGCCTATAACAATGTGCTTCAGAAATGGTGGAAGAGAACAGTTGTTATGGGTAGTGGTAAGAAATATGCTGCTGCTTTGTGCAGCAGCGGTTATGTTGTATCATAGCTGGAAAGGCGGCGAAGTAGGAGCAGGCAAAAGTCTTGCCTAAAGCAGGGAGTTATGCGGTAAGCCGGCCTTGACAGCTCTGGCAGAAAAAACCTGCCCGCCTGCTGCAAAGGCAGCCTGCGAGCAGATTCTTGTAAAGGTTTGACTAGTTTATGCCGGCAGTGGCAGCAATATCTGGTTTAAAGTTATATTGATTGATCAAGATCATGTTTCCATCTTTGTTGGCTTTGTGCACCATTTTAGTGAAAGTGCCATTCTCCTGGAACACATAACGCCATTGGTTAGGTTTCTGATTTTTGTCTTTGGTAACCTGAGCAGCGGTCAGCAGAATTGTTTTGTACTCTGGGTACCAGTGGCCGGTATACAGCAGCACCTCTTTGCCGGTGGCAGCATCTTTTTTAACGAACTCAAACTGATGGCGCGACTTAGAATAGCGCAGGTGGCCTTCCTCCGCTTCAGAGGTGCCATCGGCCAGCATCAGTTCAGCCTGTTCGTACACCGAAACATCGGAGGTAGAAGGGCTATAGATAGCCTTGCCACTAATTTTGTTCATTTCTTTTAACTCTGGGTTCCAGGTGGCTTTGGTTACCTGCCACTTGCCTAACGTTTTCTGAAGCAGAAAAGAGGCATCGGAGTAAGAGATGTGAGCTTGTGCCTGAGTAGTTGTGGCAGAAAAGGTAAGCAGCACGGCTGCGAGCAAGAAGATTACTGATTTTTTCATGGTTTTATTTTTTTAGGTTATGGTTGCGATGTTACCGATTTGCTTGTTTTTCAATCAGATAACGATACAAGTATAAAGCGAAATTCAACACTGAAATTTTGTTTTATACAAACACCCGTAAGGCATAGCTCTACCCCAATATTATCTAGACAAAATACTTTTCTGGCTCTATAAAAATCTACCAACCTGAGCATCGTTTTTCCTTGATTTTGATGTGCTTACAGAATACTTAGCCTGCAAAGCACTTTATTTACAGGCAAACAGGGCCACGGTAGCTTTGCCCGTGCAGGTGCTTCTGGTTAAATAATGAGAAACATCATTATGAAAAAGAGATGGCATGCTCTATCTTAACCCCGTAGGCGCTGCAGGTACCCACATGGCCTTTTGCCTGCCATTGCCGTACCAGTGGTTTAGAAAAAATAGTTGTTGCCGTGAATGATATCTCTAAAAAGAAACTGTTCTACCCCATTGTAGACCGCCTTCGCAAGTACCTGAAAGCCTATGACCGGGAACTGAAGCTGCCCATACGTTACGAAGACCTGCTCCATTTCTCAGAGTCCTTTCCGTATTATGATAAGAAAGGAAATGACACCCTCTGGGAAACGGTGATGTATGACCAACAGGAGCAGAAGGACCTGAACCTGGGCCTGAAAGTAATTTATGCCATACTGAAAACAGATGGTGATATGTCGGTGATGGAGCACCTGGTGGTGTCGCGGATAGACTATTGTACCTTCGGCAACTCGCATCCGTTCCGGATTCAGATCATGAACCAGATCAACGACAACTACGATTACTTTTATGTGAAACACGCGGATGCCTCGCGGGTATACGGCCTGGAACTGGAGCACCTGCTCTCGCCGAGCCGTCTTAACTACCTGGTAAATGCTGATACTCTGATTGAAGAGCACATTGCCGGAATTCCGGGCGATGTGTTTATGAACGACTACCTAAAACGGCCTATCACTAACAAGGTGCGTATTGCCAAGGAGTTCGTGAAATTTAACGAGCGCTGCTTTGTGCGCCTGCTCGGCGATATGCGCGCCTACAACTATGTAATAGACATTACCCCCGATTTTGAGGAAGAACAGTACCGGGTGCGCGCCATAGATTTTGACCAGCAATCGTACGAAGGCCGCAAGTCGATGTACCTGCCGCAGTTCTTTAAAGATAACAACCGGGTAGTAGACCTGGTGGTGAACCTCCTCGACAAGCAAGCCATTGAGCAGTACCGTAGCGAGGAACGCACATTGCTCTACCGCCGCCTGCGCATGAAAACAGTACGCTACCGCCTCAAAGAGCTTGTAGACTGCATGCGCGTAGATACCATTTCGACCCCGGAAAAGGTAGAGCAGCTAAAAAAGGAGCTGGCGAAGCATCATAAGACCGATGAGTTTCTGAAATGCAACAGCATGGGCGATCTGGTGCGGCTCAACATCAAAACCGTTCTCACCAGAGATGCCCGTATCGCCTCCGGCAAGTTTAAGATATAGGCTGCGC
>NZ_VRTY01000033.1 GCF_008017455.1 Pontibacter qinzhouensis
GCCAGATGAAGTTTATGCAGCAGTTAGAAAATGCGCTCATCCGCATTAAAAACGGCACATACGGCGTTTGTATCGTAACAGGCAAGCTGATACCGAAAGAGAGGCTGCGCGCGGTACCGCACACGCAGCACACCATAGAGGCTAAACTGCAACGAAACGATTAGTACTTTTTTCTTTTGAATATGCTGCAGAACCATATTCAGGCACTGGTATTTTGTGCCCAGTCGCCGATCAGTATCGAAGAAATTCAGCGAGCCCTCAGCGAGTCGCTGGAGATGGAGATACTGGTCAGCGATGTACTCGAGAGCATAGAGGAAATAAACGAACACCTGGCAGGTGCCGGTTTCGCATTTCAGATTTATGCCATTGGCGGCGGCTACCAGTTTCTGACTAAACCGGAGTACCAGGATACGGTAGGTGTATACCTGAAACAGAAATCAAAGAAAAAGCTCTCTACCTCTGCCTTAGAAACGCTGGCAATTATTGCCTACAAACAGCCTATTACCAGATCGGCTGTAGAGCAGATTCGTGGCGTAGGCTGCGATTATGCCATTCATAAACTATTGGAAAAAGAACTTATCGAAATTAAAGGTAAAGCCGAAACCATTGGGAGACCCGTACTTTACGGCACGTCTCAAAAATTCATGGACTATTTCGGAATCAACCACATCAAAGACCTTCCTCAGCTCAAAGACTTCACCACTGAAGAGAACATGATCGGCGAAATAGCTGATTGATACAACCTTACGCTACCAATTTAGAGTAAAACATTTTATTACTGCACATACCGATACAGTAGCGATACTGCATCATTAATATTTATATAATGGCAAGAGAAAACGAAAGACCTTCCCGCGATTACAGCGACGGAGGCGAAAGAGGTTCTGAAAGAAGGAGCTTCAACAAACCATCTGACGACAGAGGAGAAAAAAAGATTTTTAACAGAAGAGATAAAGAAGGCCGACCAGACAGTGGAGAGCGCCGTTCGTTCGGTTCCGACAGAAGAGAGGGAGGCGAGAAGCGTTCGTTTGGATCTGACAGAAGAGAGGGCGGTGAAAGACGTTCTTTCGGAGGAGACCGAAGAGAAAGCGGCCGTAGCGGAGAAGGCAGTTTCAGGAGAGACGACAGAAGACCGGCAGGAGGAAGCGGCGAAAGAACCGAACGACGCCCGTTTGGAGCCGGTAACCGTGAAGGTGGCGACAGAAAACCCTACGGAAACGACCGAAGAGAAGGTGGTGACAGAAAACCATTTGGCTCCGATAGAAGAGAAGGCGGCGAAAGAAGAAGCTTCGGCTCTGACAGACGCGAAGGCGGCGATAGAAAACCGTTTGGAGCCGGTAACAGAGAAGGTGGCGAACGCCGTTCTTTCGGAGGCGACAGACCAGACAGAAGAGAAGGATCAGACAGGAGAGAGGGTGGCGAAAGAAAAAGCTTCAACTCCGACCGAAAAGATTTCCGACGTGAAGAAGGCAGCTTCCGCAGAGACGATAACCGTGGCGAAAAGCGCTCTTTCGGAACTGGTAACCGCGAAGGCGGGGAACGTCGCTCCTTTGGCAACGACAGACCAAACCGTAGTGAGGGCGGCGAGCGTCGTTCTTTTGGAGGAGACAGAAAAGAAGGCGGTGATAAAAAACCTTTTGGTGCTGACCGTAGCGAACGCCGCTCCTTTGGAAATACCGACAGGCGAGACGACAGCCGTGGTGCAAGACCAGAAAGAGGAGGCGAAAGAAATTCTTCTTATGGCGATAAAAAACCGTTCGACAAAAATTCCCGCTTAGGCCAGAACGCTGCCGACCGAAACAGAGGCCGTGACAGAGGCCGTAGCGATGAGGCAGACAAGGCAGCTGAAGCCCCGACTTATAACCTGAACCGCTACAAAGAAAATCCACGCATTAAGAAAACAAACCGTACCGGCGAGGAAGAAGATGGCTCTATCCGGCTGAACCGCTACATTGCTAATGCCGGTGTGTGTTCGCGTCGTGAGGCCGATGTACTCATAGAATCTGGTGAGATAAAGGTAAACGGCGAGGTGGTAATAGAAATGGGCCACAAAGTAAACCCCGGCGACACGGTTCATTACGGTAAGAAATTACTGAGCCGCGAAAAGATGGTGTACGTGCTGCTGAACAAGCCCAAAGACTTTATTACCACAACAGACGACCCTGAAGGAAGAAAGACGGTGATGGACCTGGTAGCCAATGCCTCGAAAGAACGCATATTTCCGGTAGGTCGCTTAGACCGTAACACAACCGGCCTTCTGCTGTTCACAAACGATGGCGAATTGGCCCAGAAGTTGACGCACCCGTCTAACGATATCAAGAAGATATACCAGGTAGAACTCGATAAGCCTATTACAAAAGAGCACTTTAAGCAAATAGCCGAAGGGCTTGAGCTGGAAGACGGAAAAGCAGACGTTGACGATCTGGCGCTGATAGGAGATACCAGCCGGTTTTTAGGTGTCGAGATTCATATTGGCCGCAATCGTATTGTACGCCGTATTTTTGAGCACCTGGGCTACGATGTAGTTACCCTGGACAGAGTGCAGTATGCCGGCCTTACTAAAAAGGACCTTCCGCGTGGCAACTGGCGTTTCCTGAACGAGAAAGAAGTTGTAAGGCTGAAGTACTTTATGTAAGCAGCGTATGCGCAGCCTCGTTATCGACATAGGAAACACAGGAAGTAAGTATGGCGTTTTCGAAAACGAAACGCTGCTTGCGCATGGCAGTTTCGGAAACCAGGCTCCTGTTCCGCAGGAGCTGGAGAACCAGGTTTTCGATCATGCTCTGGTAGCCTCGGTGGCGGCTGGCGATACAAAACATTTACAGGCAGGGCTGTCTGTGTCGGGGCAATTTCTGGAGCTCTCGGCGCAGACAGCCCTGCCTGTTTCTAACCTCTACAAAACCCCCGAAACTTTAGGAGCCGACCGAAAAGCAGGTGCAGTAGGGGCGCATTACTTTTTCCAGGGCCGGAACTGCCTTGTAATAGATGCCGGTACCTGCATAACCTACGACTTTCTGGATAGCCAGGGCCAGTACCATGGCGGGGGCATATCGCCGGGGTTGCAGATGAAATACAAGGCCTTGCATACTTTTACAGGCAGGCTGCCGTTAGTACAGCACATTTGTCCTGAATTTTCGTTAATTGGCCAAACCACCCAGGAGTCTATTATAAGCGGGGTATTAGCCGGCACAGTGGCCGAAGTGAACGGAATAATCGAGAATTATTCGCAAAAAGCACCTGATCTGGTGGTTATAGTTTGTGGAGGCGACGCAGCTTTTTTTGAAAGTAACTTAAAAGGACGCATCTTTGTAATTCCTGAATTGGTTCTGATTGGGCTCCAAAGAATATTAGCATATAATGTATAAAATACTCCGTTTATTAATTTGCGCTGTCGTTGTTTGTCTGACGCAGGCTGTACAGGCGCAAAACTTCTCTAATTCACCATACTCACGCTACGGTTTAGGCGACCTAAACGAGAACCAGGGCAGTATTCGTACCAACGGTATGGCTGGCGCAGGTGTAAGTGCAGGCAATAACTTTCAGGCCAATACCGCTAACCCGGCACTGCTCTATTACAACACCACCACCGTTTTCGATATTGGTCTTGCAGGGCAGTTAAGAACTGCTAAAAACTCTACCTTATCGCGAAGAGACGGTAATGCAAACCTCTCTTACCTGACGCTGGGGGTGCCTTTAAGCAAAAGGTGGAGCTCAGCTATTAGCCTGCGTCCTTATAGTACTGTAAATTACGAAATTACCCAGTCTGCTCGTTTGGGTAGTAACCCACAGGCCATGGAGTACCGGTATTATACAGGAGAAGGTGGCATAACAGAGTTGAATTTCGCACACGGTGTGCGTATAGCCGAGGGTTTGGGTATAGGTGCTAGTGCCTCTTACCTGTTTGGCACCATTACTAAAGAATCAGCTTCTCTTATTCAGGATACTTCCCTGGTAAACAGTGGCCAGGAAATAGTAGTGTTTAGTGAGCGCACCCGTTACAGCGATGTTATGTTCAGGGCAGGCGCGAGCTATCGTAAAAAAATAACCGACAAATGGTCTTTAGGGGCAGGTACTGTTTATAGCCTCAGCTCCGACATCAATACAACCCGCAAAAGTGCCTATGAGCGCCGGACGCTTTCGGATGTCGTAAGTGAGCAGAATATTCTGCCAGACAGCGCCTCCGGTTCTTCTCGTGTTCCTGCCAGTATCCGTGCAGGCCTTAGCCTCGACAATGGCAACAACTTTACTGTGGCAGCAGAATACTATGCGCAGAAGTGGTCAGACTTCCGCAACTTTAACGAAACACGCGAGTTAGGCGATAGCTACATGATGGCCCTCGGAGCGGAATATACACCTAATCCGAACTCTGTGAGTAGCTACCTGAGCCGCGTTACCTACCGGGCCGGAGTTAAATACGGTAACTCGCCCTATATCATAAACGGTGAGCAGTTAAAAGACATGGCGGTAACCTGGGGTATGACCTTCCCTATTGGCCAGGCTTCTATGTACGATTATTACCAGATGAATACAGCCTTTTCATTGGGTCGAAGAGGTACAATTGCCAACGGCCTTATTCAGGAAAACTATTTTGACTTCAGCATTGGGTTCACCATTAACAGCAGGTGGTTCTTAAAACGCAGGTTAGAGTAAACCTTTCTGGTAAAAAAAGCATTATAGTGTAAAAGCAGCCGTTCTTGTAGCGGCTTTTTTTTATGCAACCATACTAAACAAGTAAGTGAGAGCATGTGCATCGATGTTAACAATAAGTAATTAAACATAATTGGTTTAACTTTTGAGATCAGGAATGAATTAAGAGGCTAGTATTCAAAACCAGGAAATGCGAAAAGTCTTATGTCCTGTGTCTTGATACTTGTGTCTTTTTACATATTTAGTATATTCAACTATTAAAATAAATTTGCCCAATGCTTAAAGCGTGGACAGTAGGGCTGCTGGTAGTAATAACTCTGCTAAGCACCGCCTGCGACAAAGACCTGAAAGATCCGGATAAGGAGATTAAATATACCGGACCGCTTATAGAGAACAACAATGTTTTAACGCTCTTCAGCGATTCGGCGCGACTGCTTATAAAAATGAAGGCCCCTGTACAGCAGGAGTTCGAGAACGGCGATGCTATCTTTCCGGATGGTGTATACATTGAGTTTTATGACGAACCCGGGGTTATAACGTCTACGTTGCGCTCTAACTACGGCAAGCAGGACCGGAACAAAAACCTGTACCATGTAACAGGTAATGTGGTGGTGGAGAACCTTCAGAAAAAAGAAAAGATTGAAACCGAGGAACTTTTCTGGGACAAGAACAGAGATAAAATTCATACCGATAAGTTTGTGAAGATTACCACAGACAGCGAGGTAATTACAGGATACGGGCTGCGGACAAACCAGAAGTTCTCGCCTTGGGTAATGACAAAGGTAACCGGCAGCTTTGCACTAGAAAACGAATGAACCAGAGTCTGTTAAACACTATTTTACTTTCCCTGGCTTTTGTGGCCATGGTTATTGGCATACACAAAAGCATCTACGAATCGGATATAGCCACAAATTACTGGATATTCATGATTTCGCTTATCCTTTTTATGGTGTACCGCCACAGGAAAAAGCGCAACAGCGCCTGATGCTGCTTAAACCCATATGATAGACCCCAACCAGATCATACTGTTATTTGTAGCACTGCTCTGCTCAGCCTTCTTTTCAGGTATTGAGATTGCATTTACCTCTGCCAGCCGCATTCAGATTGAGCTCGACGAGAAGAATGGTGTGTTGTCGGGCCGTATTTTAACTTTCCTGCTGAAGAACCCTTCGCGGCTAATGGGTACCGCACTTATCGGGAACGTGCTTGCCCTGGTGCTGTATGGCTTTGTTATAGCCAGCATGCTGCACAACATGCTCTTCTTTTTATTGCCCGAGCCACTGCAGCTTAACTTGCTTATTCTGGTGTTGCAGATTATGGTTGCTTCCGTTATCGTGCTTTTCACGGCAGAGTATATTCCGCGCAGTTTATTTATAATTAACCCTAACCGCATGCTGCAGGTGCTGGCAGTGCCTATTCTGCTGTGTTATTACCTGCTCTACCCGGTAGTGTACCTGATCGTGCGCCTGAGCCAGTGGATGGCAGAAAAAGTATTTCAGGTGGAGTTTTCGGAAGAGAAGCCCGTATTTGGCCTCACTGATGTAAATGCCTATATCAGGAACAGGCTCTACCACCCCGAAACTGAGAAAAGCCCCGAAGTAGACTCCGAAATATTTCATAATGCGCTTGAGTTCCGGACGGTAAAAGTGCGCGAGTGTATGGTGCCACGCACCGAGATCGAAGCCGTGGAACTAGGAGCCAGCATAGAAACGTTACAAGGAGCCTTTGTGAGCACCGGCCATTCCAAGATCCTGGTCTACAACGATACCATCGATAACATTGTAGGTTACTGCCACCAGCTGGCTATGTTTAAGCAGCCTGCTACCATTGCCGAAATTCTGTCGCCGGTGAGCCTGGTGCCGGAGAGTATGCTGGCCAGCGAGGTATTTGTGCGGTTGGTAACAGAGCACCGGTCGGTGGCGGTGGTGGTAGATGAGTTTGGAGGTACATCGGGTATTGTAACCGTAGAAGATGTGATAGAGGAAATAGTGGGCGAGATACACGATGAGTACGACGAAGACTCGCTGCTGGAGCAGGTGCTGCCTGAGCAGGGAGCGTACCTGCTCAGCGCGCGCCACGAAATAGACTACCTGAACGACAAGTATGAACTCAACATGCCTGAAGGAGACTATGAAACACTGGGAGGCTTTATTCTGGCGGCATCCGGCGAAATTCCGATGCCGGGCGATGTGGTGGAGGTGCCGCCCTTTACTATTACCGTGCTCTCTATGGACGAGAATCGGATAAATGCTGTAAAGCTTACGAAAGCCACAGAAAAGCAGGACGAGGCAGCTTCCTGATAAACACGTTTGAACAGAGGCTGTAAAGCCGTTATCCGAACGCTTGTTATTGAACAGGCTCGTTTCAGAAGTAAATCGGGCAATCTGATAAAGCTCTGAAACAGTTATTTATAAAATTTTGAAATTTAGCGCGATTAACCTTATTTTGCACATTCCTTTATTAAGTTGTATAACAAATGGCATTAATTAACAAGATTAGAGAGAAGTCTGGTTGGGCAGTTGGCTTTATCGCCATAGGGCTAGGTGTGTTTGTGGTAGGCGGAGATCTGCTTGGCCCTAACTCAAGGCTGCTGGGCGGCAACGACACCACCATTGGCGAAGTAGCCGGCGAAGATATTGAGTACAATGAGTTCGATCAGGTATTCCAGCAAATTAAAGCCAACTACGAGAATCAGTCGGGGCGTTCTGCAACAGAAACAGAACTTGCCATGATCCGGGAGCAAGCCTGGAACAACCTGGTGTTCAAAATTGCCCTGGAGAAAGAGTACGACAGACTTGGTATTCAGGTAACAGAAGAAGAGCTTTTCGATATGGTGCAGGGCGAAAACATTCACCCATCGGTGCGCCAGGCCTTCACGAACCCACAAACCGGTGAGTTCGATCGTAACCAGGTCGTGCAATACCTGCAGAACCTCGACCAGATGGAGCCGCAGGCACGCCCTATGTGGACCAACTTCGAAAGAGGTCTGCTGGAAGACCGGGTGCAGAGCAAGTACATGAACATGCTGACCAAGTCGGTGTACATAACAACTGCCGAAGCAAAAAACTATTATGCCGCACAAAACGCAACAGCCAGCATTAAGGCGCTGTTCGTGCCTTATGGTGCCATTGCCGACTCTACCGTAAAAGTATCGGATGCGCAACTGAAAGATTATTTTGAACGCCATAAAGATGCCTACAAAGTAGAAGAAGGCCGTTCTTTAGAATTTGTTACCATTCCGGTGAGTGCTTCAGCAGAAGACAGCTCGTATTACCAGCAGGAAATAACTACGCTGAAAGAGCAGTTTGCCGCAGCCGATAACGATTCTGCTTTCGTGAACATGAACTCAGATGTATCGTACGACGGCACTTACCTGCCTGTAAGCGAGCTGCCGGAGCCATTGCGCAACACCCTTCCGCTGGAAAAAGGAAAAGTGTACGGACCATTTACCTCTAATGGCTCTGTAGGCTTGTATAAAGTAATAGATGCCAAAGAAGGTGAGACAAGCGTAGCACGTGCCAGCCACATCCTGATTAAACCAGACAACGATACACCGGAAGCAAAAGCAGCTGCTTTGGCAAAAGCCAAAGACGTGTTGTCTCAGATCCAGAATGGTGCTGACTTTGCTATGATGGCTGCACAACACGGCACTGATGGAACTGCCGCAGTAGGTGGTGACCTGGGCTGGTTCGGTGAAGGCAGAATGGTGCCGGCATTTGAGAAAGCTATTTTCGGAGCATCTTCTGCTGGTTTGCTGCCAAACCCTGTTGAAACGGAATTTGGCTATCACATCATTAAAATTACTGCTCCTAAAACAAAGCAAACCTACAAACTTGGAGCCCTGCAACGTGCCGTTGAAGCAAGCGAAACAACTCGTGGCGTAGCGTACAGCATAGCCGATGAGATTTCCGGTACCAGCGACGATCTAAAGGGCTTCAGAGAGAATGTAGAGAAAAACGGCGCACTTGTAAAAGAAGAAGCAGCTAACATAGGCAAAAACAATGTGCTGGTAAATAACCTGCAGAATGCCCGCGAGCTGGTTCGTTGGGCTTACGCCAAAGGCACATCAGTTGGTGACGTATCGCCGGTATTCGAAGTAAACGAAACCTACGTAGTGGCAGTCCTGACAGGTAAGCGCGAAAAAGGCTATGCGAACATCGAAGATATTAAAGATGAGTTAACAGCCGCTGTTCGTAATGAGCTGAAAGCAAAACAAATTGCCGAGAAACTAAAGAGCGCCAACGGAACCCTGGAAGCCATTGCCTCCAGCTACGGTGCTGAAGCTTCTGTAAAAACTGCTGATGGCGTTACCTTTGCAGGTGGCTCCATAACAGGTCTTGGGTTCGAGCCTGTTGCAGTGGGTAAAGCGTTTGGTTTGAAGCCAGGTGCCCGTACAGCTCCTTTCGAAGGCCAGAATGGTGTGCTGATGGTAGAGCTGGTGCAGCTAAACAACGCTCCTGAAACTACAGACTTTACCGAGGTGAAGCAACAACTGGTGAATACCCGCAGTGGCCGTAACCAGTCTAACGCTTACGAAGCCATCAAAGAGAAGGCCGACGTTAAAGATAACCGTGTTAAATTCTTCTAAGCAAAAAGTAGAAGTCACATTTATAAAAAGAGCCGCTCCTAACCGAGCGGCTCTTTTTATTATTAAACCCTTGGCTCTTTTAAGACTTAAAACCTTTGGAAGGCCATTTTCATTAGAATAATTGCTGTTTTGCTGATTGTTGAATGGCTAAATTGTTTAATTGTTAAATGGTTAATTTAGGAAGAACAGCTAAGACCTCGCAGCGTGCGCAGCTCCTGCGAGTGTCTGAGCCAAGGAGAAGGAAGGTTGACCATCCGCTTTGGAGAAAATATCTAACATCTCTGCTGCTTGGAATCTTCCGAAGTTTGATTTTAAACTTAAGATGAAGCAGGAATAACTCTGTTCCGGGCAAGTTATAGGAATAGTTTGAAAGCAGCAAAACGCAGGAAGACTCTTAAGAACAGAATGAGGCTCTTTTATAGAATCAGACCCTTGACTCTTTTTAGGCAAAAAACCTTCGGGAGGCCATTTTCATTAGAATAATTTAATGTAAGGTGCTAAGTCGTAGCCTATGCTCCGCTAGAAAGCGCATACATCACGGGGCAAAAGTCTTACTGTAGCGCTCCGATAGTTGCGGACTTTTGCTTATCTTTAAAATACCGGTTGTGTTTCATATCAAAATAGCTGGCGGAGCGTTTTAGAGTATTATGCAGATAAGAATATTGTTAAGCCTGGTTTTTATGATGGTGCTGCTGGCCTCTGTCAAGCTGGTGGCCCAATCTAAGCAGCAGGAGGTGGAGTTGGCCCGTGAATATTTGAGCAAAGGCGACTTCGAAAAAGCCGAAAGTCTTTACGCCAAACTGATAGACGACCAGCGCCTGTTCCACGTGGTGTACCCCGATTACCTGAAAACCCTCTTGGCGCAGCGCAACTACAAAGAGGCCGAGAAGCTGGTAAAGAAAACGATGAAACGCTCCTCCAACACGCTCATGTATGCCGTTGACCTCGGGGTTGTGTACCAGGAAGCAGGCGATAAAGCGGCGGCTGAAAAGCACTACGATAAACTGATCAGCCAGTTGAGCCAGGGAGAAATAGTAGCCGTCGCCAGTCTTTTTATGCAACAAAACCAGTTCGACTATGCCGAGAAAGCCTATCTGCGCGGCCGTGAGCTGAGCAAGAACCCACTGGAGTATAACCGCCCCCTCATCGCACTCTATACCCATCGCCAGAAAAACGAGCCACTGGTGCAGGAAGTGCTCAAGCTGCTGCAGGAAAATGAGCAGGAGTTAGGCTATGTGCAGAACATGCTGCAGAACAGCCTGCGCGATGATAAAGGCTTCGACCTGCTGGAGAAGGAGCTACTTGTAAAAGTGCAGCAGGAGCCAGATAAGCTATCGTATAACGAGTTGCTGATATGGTTGTATACCCAACGCAAAGATTTTTACAGTGCCCTGCTGCAGGCGCGCTCCGTAGACAAGCGCACCCGCAGCGGCGGCACCCGGGTTATGGAACTTGGAGCCATAAGCGCTAAGAACAAAGACTACGATGGTGCCATTGAGGCCTACGAGTATATGGTGAAGGAGTACCCGGACGGGCCCTATTACTTTATGGCGCGGCAGCGGCTCATTAACGCCCGCGAGGAGCAGGTAGAGAACACGTTTCCGGTAGATTTAATTAAAATTCGAAGCCTGATTGCGGAGTATGAGGCGCTGCTGGGAGAGGTGGGGCGCAATGCCAACTCTGTAGAGGTGCTGCCGCACATGGCCAGCCTTTACGCCTTCCACCTCGACGAAAAGGACAAAGCCATAAACCTGCTGCAGGAGGTAATTGCTATGCCCCGCACCAACCCGAACCTGGTAGCTGAAAGCAAATTAACCTTAGGCGACATTTACCTGCTGAAAGGGGAACCCTGGGAATCGACGCTGCTGTACTCGCAGGTAGAGAAGTCGCATAAGGAGACTAGCATCGGGCATGAGGCAAAGCTGCGCAACGCCCGCCTGAACTACTACAAAGGAGACTTTGAGCTGGCCCAGGCGCACCTCGACATCCTGAAGCTGGCTACCAGTCGCGAAATTGCCAACGACGCCATGGAACTAAGTTTGCTCATAACCGACAACACCGGCCTCGACACCTCCACGGTAGCTATGGAAGAATATGCCGCCATAGAACTGCTCGTGTTTCAGAATAAGCTGGAGGAGGCGCACACGCGGCTGGATGCCATGCTCGAAAAGTTTCCGGGCCACAGCCTCACCGATGAAATTTACTTTAAGAAGGCGGCCCTGTATGAGCGCATGGGGAACTTTGAGCAGGCAGTAGCCAACCTCAATAAAATTGTGAGTAATCCGCAGGTAGATATATTAAGCGATGATGCCCTCTACAGAATGGCCTATATTTATGAAGAGAACCTGAAGGATACCGAAAAGGCCCGCCAACTCTATAACGATCTGCTGGTAAAGCACCAGGGAAGCATTTATGTGGCAGAAGCCCGCAAGCGTTTTCGGAACCTGCGTGGCGATAACCTGAACCAGTAAGGGTTAATCACCGAAAAAGAGGAAGAGCAACAGCAGGAAAATAAAGAAGAAACCGTACATGATTATGTCCAGGGAGTAATCTTTCCACTTCTCATAAAACTCTTTGAATCGTTTCATCTCCTTACCTGTTATACCGGCACAAAGATATAAAATTTCAGGAATCGGGTAGGGCAGTTGCTTCTGGCGGCAGCCAAATTCCTGTTAAATCCCTACCTTTGCAAATAATACGATACGTGTAGCTGAAGCATATGGAGAAAAGATGGGTTTACAACGAAGAGGCACTGCCGGAGGTAATTTCGGAACTGGCAGATAGCCTGAAGATTAGCACGACCCTGGCCAGTATTCTTTGCCAACGAGACATCTGCACCTTCGAAGAAGCCAAAGCATTTTTCCGGCCTTGCCTGAGCAGCCTGCACGACCCCTTCCTGATGAAGGACATGGACCTGGCCGTAAATCGTATTAACAAAGCCCTTCATAATTCCGAAAAAATTCTGGTGTATGGCGACTACGATGTAGATGGCACTACCTCGGTGGCGCTTATGTACAGCTTTCTGCGCACCCACACCCAACATGTAGAGTTCTATATTCCGGACAGGTACAAAGAGGGCTATGGCGTATCGCAGCAGGGCGTAGAGTG
This sequence comes from Pontibacter qinzhouensis, assembly GCF_008017455.1. Taxonomy (GTDB): domain Bacteria; phylum Bacteroidota; class Bacteroidia; order Cytophagales; family Hymenobacteraceae; genus Pontibacter; species Pontibacter qinzhouensis. Next base: position 12,344 of record NZ_VRTY01000033.1, read on the forward strand.
GGCGGCAGAGAATGGCTTTACCCTCATCATCAGCCTCGACTGCGGCATTAAATCAGCAGATAAGGTAGCGTTTGCCAGCTCCCTTGGCGTCGATTTTATTATTTGCGACCATCACCTCCCGGATGAAGACATTCCGCAGGCAGTAGCCGTGCTGGACCCCAAACGCCCGGACTGTCTGTATCCGTTTAAAGAGCTGTCGGGTTGCGGCGTGGGCTTTAAACTGATACAGGCCTTCTGCTACCAAAACAACATAGAGCAGGAGGAGGCTTTTAAGCTGCTGGACCTGGTGGTGGTCAGTATCTCAGCTGATATTGTGCCTATTGTAGGAGAAAACCGCGTGCTGGCGCATTATGGGCTTAAGCAGATTAACGGTACTGATGGCATGCGCCCAGGCCTGGAAGCGCTGAAAGAGCTGGCAGACATAACCGGTCCAATGGATGTAACAAGCGTAGTTTTCGGCTTTGCGCCACGCATAAATGCTGCCGGCCGCATGGGCGATGCCAAACGCTCTGTTAGAATGCTGCTGGCCGAAACAAAGGAAGAGGCTTACCAGGTAGCCGACATCATAAACGAATCGAACAAAGAGCGGCGCAGCAAAGACTCCAACATTACCAAAGAGGCGCTGCAGATGATCGAGGAAGACGATTTTCTGAGAACAGCCAACTCTACCGTGCTTTATAAAGACTCCTGGCACAAAGGCGTTATTGGCATTGTGGCTTCGCGCTGTATCGAAAAATATTATAGGCCTACCATTATTTTAACGCAGTCTAATGGCAAAGCATCCGGCTCGGCCCGCTCGGTGCATGGCTTTAACGTGCACAACGCCATAGAAAGCTGCTCCGATTTGCTCGATCAGTTTGGCGGCCATATGTATGCGGCTGGCCTTACACTGCCTGTAGAGAATATTCCGGCCTTTAGGGAGCGTTTCGAGGCGTTTGTGTCTGATACCATAACCGAGGAGCAGAAGATACCACAGATCGAGATAGACGGCAAACTGAAGCTGAACCAGATTACCCGTAACTTCTACAACATTGTGCACCAGATGGAGCCATTTGGGCCAGGCAACATGCGGCCAGTTTTTGTGTCGGAGTGCGTGTACGATACGGGGGCGGTACGGGTGGTAGGCAGCTCACACCTGAAGCTCACCCTTACCCAGGACGGTTACCACGCCATAGATGCCATTGGCTTCGGCCTAAGCGACTACTATGACGCTATTTCCAAAGGTATTCCGTTTGATGTATGCTACACCATTGAAGAAAACATTTTCAGAGGGGTATCTACCTTACAACTTCGCATCAAAGACATAAGAACGCAAACGCGCTAGAAATCTTCTGATGAACCAGAAATGGAAGAGGGTAAAAACTAGTTGGTATGAAATTTACCGAACGGCTGTGGCTGGTGCGTTTTGGTCGTGCTTCCGCCAGCTTGCTGCTGCTGCCAGTGCCATCACGACTCCGGCAATCAGCAAACCAAACGATTCGCGGGCCTGTTCCATGGCATTGGTTTTCATAGATAAATCTTTCTGCGCCCATTCCTGCGTTATCCATTCCGAAACGGAGCTGGGGTAGAGCAGGGCAAACCCAAAGAGAAACAGAACCGCACTGGTTGTTACCAAACTTTTATGATAAATACCAAACGCTGCGAAACCGCACATTACTGCCGAGAACCCGTAAATCAGTATCCAAAGCCAGGCATCAGGGTCGTTGAACTGCCAGTAAGAAAAAAGCAGAAAGGCCAGGCACCAAAAGCCGAAAAATCCTCGAATTAATTTCATATTACTTAATTAAGTTCAGATCTTATTTAATACGAGCAAACATTGCGCCTAATTAGCTTTTACGGCAGTGGCTGCCTGTGCTTAAGTTGCTGTAGCAGGTCCTCCTTGGGGGCAGGCAACTCTGGCTGGCAGAGGGCGTGCAGTGTTTCATAATCGCCGGGGAAGAAGTTGAGATCTACGGCAGCCTTTATACCAGGCAAGGTACCACGGTCGGTATATTGCCAGAAAGCCCATTTGTCGGTTTGGTGTAACACGGGTTGGGCTGTGTTATAGCGGGCTATCCAGAAGGAGTAATCGTTGAAATGGCCTTTAAGCCAGCGGCGGTAAAAGTTCTGGTTCGAGTAGATCATGGGCTTCATGCCATAATGATCTTCTATAGCCTCCAGCCAGATTCTGATCTGCTCCCGGAACTGTTCTCCACTAACACTGGCGGCAGCCACCTCCACATCGAGCACAGGCGGCAGGTCGCCGGCCTCGAGGCGCACCAGGTTTTTAAAGATTTTAACCTGTTCTATGGCAGGTACCGTAGGAATAAAAAAATGATAGGCACCTCGTTTTATGCCTACTCGCTTTGTTTCCTGCCAGTTGCGTTCAAAGTATGGGTCCTGGCGGCAATCGCTTTGCGAGGCTTTTACAAAGGCAAAGGTAATGTCGGCTTCCTTAACCTGGTGCCAGTCTACCTCGTGTTGCCACCTCGATACATCTATCCCTTTCAGGCTACTGACTTTGGTGGTAGTGGCGGTGGCTTTATCGTCGTCTTTGGCAATAGGCTCAGAGGTGCTGAGCAAGCTTACAAAGCCAGCCATAAACAGCAAACTGATGTGGGTCAGCTTCTGCGAAACAAGTAAAAGAAAAGCGAAAAACATAGTGGCGGCGATAAGTAGTACAAGCTAAGCAGGTAACAAGTAAAAATCAAGCTTTTTATAGAGTATTTAGCTAAATAAGCATGAACTTTGCCTCTAACTGGTGCCTGGTTCGTTTAACCCTTGGTGCCCTGGCATATAAAATGCTTCCGGAAGGCCATTTTCATTAGAATAATTTAATTGTTAATTGCTACTTATTAAGAGTTTAGTAGTTAATATAAAGCTTAACAAGTAGATGATTACTAGAACGAAAGAGACTTATTTTACCTCCGGGCTCCTTCGTAACCCTTGGCACAAAAATGTCTGAAATTCTTCTGGAGGGCATTTTTATTTGAATAATTCGTTTTTATAAAACTACTGTCCGTTAGTTGGGTGAAGTAGTGACACCTTAAAATATTGCGTTGATGGCGCTTTTTGCAGGGCGCAGGTTTATTAAGTAAATTACAGAAATGAAACTAAAAGCAGAACACCTGTTTAAAAAATACAAGTCGCGCATGGTTGTGAACGATGTGTGCGTGGAAGTGAATCAGGGCGAAATTGTAGGGTTGCTAGGGCCTAACGGAGCCGGTAAAACAACCTCGTTCTACATGATAGTAGGCTTGGTGAAGCCTAACAAAGGGAAAATTTTTCTGGATAAAGAAGACATTACCACTCTGCCTATGTACCAGCGTGCCAAGCGCGGGGTAGGCTACCTGGCCCAGGAGCCATCGGTGTTCAGGCAGCTGACGGTGGAGGAGAACATACTGGCCGTGCTGGAGATGACAAATATGAGCAAGCAGGCGCAGAAAGAGAAGGTAGATGAACTGCTGGAGGAGTTCTCGCTTACGCATGTGCGCAAAAACAAAGGCATTGTGCTCTCAGGTGGGGAGCGCCGCCGCACCGAAATTGCCCGTGCTCTGGCCGTAGATCCGAAGTTCGTACTTCTGGATGAGCCCTTTGCCGGCGTAGACCCCATTGCCGTAGAAGAAATTCAGGGTATTGTGGCGCAACTGAAGAACAAAAACATCGGCATCCTTATTACGGACCACAACGTAAACGAAACCCTCTCCATAACCGATAGGGCTTACCTGCTGTTCGAAGGCAAGATTCTGAAGTCTGGTACCGCCGAAGATCTGGCCGCAGACGAAACCGTAAGAAGAGTTTACCTGGGCAAGCACTTCGAGCTGAAGCGGAAGGTTTAGGTTAGTTGTTGGAGGTTAATTGTTGTTTGTTGATTTGATTCTGCACTACATGCAGGAACGAAAACATGTACAGTTAAACGATATTGAGGTTTACAAGACCGCATTCAACCTAATTAATTTTTTATGGCTAAGGGTAGAGCAATGGGAGAATTTTGCTCGTAATACAGTAGGCCACCAGTTTGTAAGAGCTCTCGACAGTATCAGCTAATATAGCCAAGGGTTTTGGGCGGCACGGTAAGAAGGAGAAAGTACAGTTTTTCAGATATGCAAGAGGATCTGTATACGAGTGCTTAGATTGGAATGAGAAGTGCAGAGTGCGAAAACTCCTGACGCAGGAAGATTATACCTATGTTTTTTCTGTACTTCAAAACTCGCCTAAAATGCTAAACAGCCTGATAAAGGTAACAAACATGAATCTGCAACAGTAGCTTCTAAACAATCAACAACTAACAAACCAGCAACCAGAACAGTGGAAATAATAAACTCGATAGTAACGTGGGTGATGAAAAAGAGGATTCATCAGATCGACTTGTTTCGGAAGTACCCACACGATGTGCAGGAGGAGTTGTTCCATAACCTGATAAGCACTGCCAAAGACACGGAGTGGGGCAAAAAATATGGCTACAAAGACATTAAGACAGTAAAGGAATACCAGGAGCGGGTGCCGGTGTCGGCTTACGAAGATCTGTTTCCGTACATTGAACGCAGTATGAAGGGGGAGCAAAACATCCTCTGGCCCTCAGAAATTGAGTGGTTCGCCAAATCGTCTGGTACTACCAACGCGCGGAGCAAATTTATACCCGTTAGCCCCGAGGCGCTGGAGGAGTGCCACTACAAAGGCGGCAAAGACATGCTCTCGATCTACGTGAACCTGTACCCCGATACAAAACTGTTTTCGGGCAAAGGCCTGTCGATAGGAGGTACTCACCACCCGAACGAACTCAACTCCAAAACTTCCTGTGGCGACGTGTCGGCCGTGATTATGCAGAACCTGCCCATTTGGGCCGAAGCCATGCGCACGCCACCGCTAAAGGTTGCCTTAATGGATAACTGGGAAGAGAAAATTGCCAAGATGGTGGAGCTTACGGTACAGGAGAATGTAACCAGCATGTCGGGGGTGCCCACCTGGACCTACGTGCTCCTGAAGCGCATACTCGAAACAACCGGTAAGCAAAATATTCTGGAAGTATGGCCCAACCTGGAGTTGTTTACGCACGGAGCAGTAGCCTTCGGACCTTACAGGCAGCTTTTTAAAGAGATTATTCCCACCGATAAAATGAATTACCTGGAGGTGTACAATGCCTCTGAAGGCTTTTTCGGAATTCAGGACCAGGTTGGTACCGAAGACGAAATGCTGCTCATGCTCGACTACGGCGTTTATTACGAGTTTATACCCATGGATCAGTTTGAGGAGGAACACCCAACTGTGCTGACGCTGGACCAGGTGGAGCCGGGTAAAAATTATGCCCTCGTTATCTCGACTAATGCAGGGCTGTGGCGTTACAAAATTGGTGATACAGTCCGGTTTACGAGCATAGACCCGTACCGCATTAAAATATCGGGCCGCACCAAGCACTTTATCAATGCCTTCGGCGAAGAAGTGATTGTAGAGAATGCAGAGGTCGCCGTTACCAAAGCCTGCGATGCCACAGGTGCTATTATTACGAACTTTACGGCTGCTCCTGTTTACATGGAGAGCGGCAAGCGTGGCGGGCATGAGTGGATAATTGAGTTTGAGAAACAACCCAACGATCTGCAAAAGTTTACGCAGGTACTCGACGATTCCCTCCGCGAAATTAATTCTGACTACGATGCCAAACGCCACAAAGACATTGCCCTGGTAGCGCCCATTATTCATGCTGCACCACAAGGTACTTTTACAAACTGGCTGAGCAAAAAAGGCAAGTTAGGCGGGCAAAATAAAGTGCCAAGGCTCTCGAACACCCGCGAGTACCTGGAGGAGATTCTGGAGGTGAATGGCCTGGGGTAATGTGCTAATGATTTAATGTGCTGATGGGCTAAATTATTAGGAAATGTCCTGTGCCTTGAGTCCTTTCAGGCAGCAGAGCCTTTTGAAGGCCATTTTCATTAGAATAATTTAGGGCTTTGATCATTAGCTAGGTCATAGATATTTTAAACACCTCCACTATGGTGCGAGCTTCCACTTGTGTTTATCATTTCACGGCCCCTTTAGTATAAAAGCGGCCAGAGGCCGCAAACTAACTATGGCAATTGAAGCTGCTTGCGTCATGAAAAATAGTTAATGTTGCACCTGCTCCTAGATATTTGCCATTTGTCGAAATGGCAAACAGGACTGCCCGACAGTTTATATCTGGCGGGCAGTCCTGTTTAAGCTATACCTCAAGTAAATTGGTGTAGCATTGGGTTAAACTAAGGGCTACACTAATTTATAAATCACTATAAATGCAATAGAGCCCATAATTAACAGAAGAAGCACATTGAGCACGATAGGTATCTTCTTGTCTTTCAGTTCTTCATAATTAAAACCTTGCGCTGTAAGCACCATAAATAGGAATAAGTTGATAATGGTCAACGCTCTATTAAGGGCATTCCAGTTATTCCTGATATCTAACGTCATAGCTTAAAATAATTGGGTATATACAATTAAAAAAACTTAAGCATAATTACGGAGTAGTTTACAGAATTTATAAATCTAAAGCCTTGGCTGAGGGCTCATAACTATTGCCCGATTAACTTTATCGCCTACTCCAGAAAGTTGCTCATAAAACCACCCTCTTTCTTGGCATTTTCGCCACGAGGCATCAGAGCTTCGATCAATTTTTTAACTGGCATAGACTGCAGCCACACACGGCCGGTGCCGCGTAAAGTGGCCAGGAATATACCTTCGCCACCAAAGATCATCGACTTTAACCCACCAGCACGCTGCACACTGAAATCGATACCCGGCTCAAAAGCTACGACACAACCAGTATCTACGCGTAGGGTTTGGTTGTTGAGCTGCTTCTCTACAATAGTGCCCCCGGCATGTATAAAGGCAAGCCCATCGCCGCTGAGTTTCTGCAGGATAAAGCCTTCGCCGCCAAACAAGCCAGCTCCTAATTTCTGATTAAAGTGCATGGCTACTTTGGTGCCCAGTGCTGCTGCCAGAAAAGCATCTTTCTGCACAATAAGCTGGTTGCCAAGCACCTGGCCTAAATCGATTGGCAGAATAGTACCTGGGTATGGTGCCGAAAAAGCTACCCGGCTCTTGCCATAGCCCCGGTGGGTAAAGTGCGTCATAAACAACGACTCGCCGGTAAGCAACCTGCTGCCCATTGAGGCTAATTTGCCCAATATGCTTTGAGTTGGGTTAGAGCCATCGCCCATTTTCGTCTGGAAATCAATGCCTTCTTCCATGTACACCATGGCACCGGCTTCGGCAATTACAGTTTCGTTGGGGTCCAGTTCAATTTCCAGCACCTGTATGTCGTTGCCAAAAATCTTGTAGTCGATTTCGTGTGAGTTTCTCATAGTCTGATGTAAGAGTTCAGATGCAATATAAGATTTTGTTAATCTTCTTCATCATCTTCCTCCTCCTCACCAAGCTTGCCCTTTTTTTTACCACGAACAGGCACATCGTCTTCATCGTCGGTTACAGCGTTGGTGTTGCGCACAAAATCCTCGTCTGTTTCTTCTACCTCTACTGTCTCCTCCACATGAAACTCATCCTCTTCCTGGCGTAGTGCCTTTTCAGCGGCATCGCGTTTCAGGAGCTTTTTGTCTTCCACGTTCTTGTTCAGAAACTCGTTTATCTGGTCGATGTTGTAATTAGAGATAATTTCGCCCTGCTGGTTTACCTTTATTTCAAAGCCTTCGAGGTCTTTATGTACTCTCGATTTCTTTTTGCTTTCTTTCTTGTTCTTTGCCATAGTTTTAGTTTTAAGAGAAACAGAAGTATCTGGCCAAAAGATACTTGAACTAGGATAGCAGGTATGACTGATACCCTGATACTTGTATTTGATTTCTTACGAATATCTAACGATCATAACTTAAACACTTGTATAAGGCGAAATCAGGAAATGGTTGCAAATAGCGGCTGGAGCTGGCACATGATGCAATCAGAATTAAAGTTGCAAAATTAGAAACTAGCTTAAGCAAGCTTAATTGGCAGCATCCAACGCTCGAGAAATAAAAAAGAGGCTAACCCACCGAAATGGATCAGCCTCTTTTGGTAGAGGTAGGGCTACTTAAGCTGTAGCGTAATGGCCAAGTTTAGCAATAGCTGTTTCGATGCGGCTAATTGTTTCTTCTTTGCCGATTACTTCTATTATCTGCATGAGGTCAGGGCCTGCTTCTGCACCGGTAGCTGCCAGGCGAAGTGCCTGCATAACCTGCCCTATTTTCATGCCGCGGCGCTCCAGGATCTGCAGCAGCAGTTCTTTTACCGCATCAGCATTAAAATCTGCTAAGGCCGGGATTTCATTTTTAAAATCCTGGAAGACCTCCACTGCCTGTACGTTCCATTTCTTGGAAGCTACTTTTTCGGAATACTCGGTAGGAGCTACAAAAAAGTAAGCAGCCTCCTGCCAGAAATCCTGCGGAAAGCTGACACGCTCTTTCATGAGGCCGGCAATCTTCTCGGCCTTCTCAGGCGTGCAGGTAATCTGGTGCTCTTCCAGTGCAGCCAGCAGGTAAGTGGCTAGTTCTGCATCGGGTTTAGCGCGCAGGTACTGCTCGTTAAACCAACGGGCCTTCTGTATATCGAAGCGGGTGCCGGACTTGCCAATGCGCTCCACCGAGAACTCCTGGGCCAGCTCCTGCAGCGAGAAAATTTCCTGCTGTGTGCCTGGGTTCCAACCCAAAAATGCCAGGAAGTTCACAAACGCCTCTGGCAGGTAACCAGCCTCCCGGTAACCACTAGACAGTTCGCCAGAGAAAGGATCGGTCCACCGGAGTGGGAACACCGGGAAACCTAATTTGTCGCCATCGCGCTTGCTTAGTTTGCCATTGCCATCTGGCTTCAGGAGAAGCGGCAGGTGAGCGAACTCAGGCATGGTATCTTCCCAGCCCAGGTAGCGGTACAGCAACACGTGTAGCGGTGCCGAGGGTAGCCACTCTTCACCCCTGATCACGTGCGTAATCTCCATCAGGTGGTCGTCTACGATGTTGGCCAGGTGGTACGTTGGCATACCATCCGATTTCATTAAAACCTTATCGTCTATGGCAGAGGAGTGTACCATTACCCAGCCCCGGATCATATCTTTTAAGCGCACCTCTTCTTTGCGCGGCACCTTGAGCCTGATTACGTAAGGATCTCCGGACTCCAGGCGGCGCTTCACTTCATCCTCTGGCAGGGTGAGGGAGTTTTTCATGGTAGCGCGTGTAATGGCATTGTATTGTGGTGTGGCAACTTTGGCGGCTTTCAGGCGCTCGCGCATTTCGTCTAGCTCTTCAGCCGTGTCGAAGGCATAGTAGGCGTGGCCGCTCTCTACCAGTTGCAGGGCATACTGCATGTACATGGGCTTGCGCTCCGACTGGCGGTAAGGCGCATAAGGGCCGCCTGTTACCGGGCTCTCGTCCAGGGTTATGCCGCACCAGTTCAGAGCCTCGATAATATAATCTTCAGCGCCAGGTACAAAACGGTTCTGGTCGGTATCCTCGATGCGTAAAATCATTTTGCCACCCATTTTCTTGGCAAACAGGTAGTTGTATAAGGCCGTGCGAACGCCGCCTATATGGAGAGGCCCTGTCGGGCTCGGGGCAAAGCGTACTCTTACTTCTCTTTCCATGTATGGTTACTGAAAAATGCTTGTCTAAATATGCCACAAAGGTACAAAATAATGTGGCGTTTCGGTAATGGCAGGCACATGCATTGCTTTTGCTCCCACAGATTTGGCAGTTGTACCACTTGTGGCGGTAATAAAAACATAATCAGTGGTTTCCGTATTTGTATAAAAAGTAAATAGCCCCCTGTTCATGGTTTTAAAGAGGTTAAAGATTGCATGGTACCTGCTGGAAGAAACGTGGCTGGAGTTTCTGGATAACAACTCTTTCCAGAAAGGGGCTGCTCTGGCTTATTATACCGTTTTTGCGCTTCCGCCTATCCTGATCATTATTATAAGTGCGGCAGGTTACTTTTTTGGCGAACGGGCGGTGTCTGGCGAAATTTATTACCAGATAAAAGAACTCATCGGCTCTGAGGCAGCTTACGAAGTGCAAAAAATGGTAGAGAACATAAACGACTTTACCGATATTAACTTTGCCACGCTTGTTGGTACAGTGGTGCTGTTTGTGGCAGCTACGGGTGTGTTCGTGTCGTTGCAGGATTCGCTGAACGAGATCTGGCATGTGCGGCCCAACTACAAACGCGGCTACCTAAAGGCGCTGCTCGACAGGGTACTCTCTTTCGGTATGATACTGGCCGTTGCCATTCTGCTGCTGGTATCGTTGCTGGCTAATGCAGTGCTGGTGGCCATCGGCGATTTTCTGACGGCTCGTTTTTCAGGGTGGGTGTTTTATGTACTGCACATGTCCAACTTTGTGCTGAACCTGGTATTGGTAATGCTACTGTTCGCCTGTATTTATAAGTACCTGCCCGATGTTAAAATTAAGTGGCGCGATGTGTGGGTAGGTGCTTTTGTAACGGCAGTACTCTTCTCTATTGCCAGAGGTATAGTAGGGTTTTACCTGGGCAAAGCAGATGTGGGTTCTGCTTACGGAGCAGCCGGTACAGTTATCATTATCCTTTCCTGGGTCTTCTTTATTTCGCAAATGATCTTTTTCGGAGCGGTGTTTACGTTTGTGTACTCGCGCAAATATGGTCACAATATTTATCCTGCCGACTATGCTGTGCGTTTTGTGCGGCAGGAGCTAGAGGTGGGGCACTCGGCGGTAAATGCGGAGCCGGGCAAGTTCGCCGGAGAAATTTACGGAGAAGAAGACCTGCCAGACTCGCGGCAGGAGAACACATCGGCAGGGGAGAATATCTGATGAAACCAACGCTTAGTTAAATCTAAAGTTAAAAATAACAGATTTTTAAGGTGCGAACAGCCCCGGCGTAACAACTATTACGCGGGCTATACTCTCTTAATAAGCACCTTTGCAGGTAAGAGCATCATGTGATCATGGTCTACCTCTTGAATTAGAATGGCCCCAAACCTCTTGGAAGACCATTTTCATTTGAATAATTAAGGTCAGCCCTGTACCCAGTATTGCTGTACGTACTCATTTCTCCTTTCAGGATAGCTATTTTATTGTAAAGCAGCACACTTCCCGGCGAGCTCCTCAAACGCTGTTGCTATTATATTTTCTGGCCTGGGCTTCCCCTTATCAGAGAACTTACTTTGCTGCTTATTTTGAGAAGATAGCGAAGCGAAAACAATTCTATTTGTAATACGGCAGTTTGCCCCGATACTAAACTAATTACAATTAGTTTTAAGCTATATAGTTTGTTTGAAGATTAAAGAAATAAAACAATTTGGTAAAAGGCTAAACATAGAATAAGTGTATATAGTACTTTAATTAAAAAACGCTATTTAGTGCAATGAAAATCAGGGTTAGATAATATTTTTTGAATATAAAAAATTTACTATTATAATCCATTTACTAGTTAAAAACAAGAGATTACATAATAGTTACGTATGTTCGCCCTTTTTTCGGAAATCATATTTTTGTTATTGATTATAAGAGCTTTACATTTGTGAAGTGTAAAAAATAAAAAAATGTGCAAACCGGCCGGATGTAGAGTTTTAAAAATAGAAATATAAACTTGATTTTTGTATTAAAATAATTATATAAAAATTACGTGTTTAACGCAGGCGAGCCAATTAAAATAAAAAAGCTCTGTATTAAATTATTTCTATTAAATATCCGGGTTTTGGTAAGCAAAAACCTAAAGTTCACAAGAGAATCAGCAATTACATTACTTCGAATATTTTATTTTCAATTTTAGCCAAACAAAATGAATTTCAAATTTAACAGCCTACTTGCGCCTGTATTATTGGGTGCAATTCTTTTCTCGTGCGAGGAAAAAGAACTTGAAGAAGTGACTCCAAACAGTATGAACCTGGAAGCTACTGCCAATGCTACAGCCGCTAACCTGATTTTTTATGAAGACTTTGAAGGCTCAAAAGCTTTTGGAGATGCCGTGAAGTTGCAGGTAGGTTCGTGGAGCCATGCGTTTAACCTGGTTAGCAATCCTGCCTTTAGTGGCGCAAAGGCTGGCCGATTTGAACTCAGAGACAGCGATGCCCAGGTAAGCGGCGGCACAAGAGCCGAGGCCCTGGTTGTTGACTTTGCCTCCAACAAAAACAGGTGGTACAGCTTTGCCGCTTATTTCCCGAAAGACGGATACCAGTACGACTCATCTAATGAAGTGATAAACCAGTGGTACCAGGAGTCTGGAACAACACAATCAACGACGCTTCGTATCGAGAAAGATCGTTTCTACCTGCAGACTGGCAATAACTCCAGCAGCTTGAAAAAGATTGATTTAGGCCCGGTAACAAAAGACAGCTGGCAGGAATTTGTGTTTCACTTTATTCACTCTTACGGCTCTGATGGCCTGATTGAAGTGTGGCGCAACGGCACCAAAATTCTGACGCATACTGGCGGTAACATGTATAACACCAGGCTGCCTAACTGGAAACTGGGTGTTTACAAGTCTAAATGGAACAGCAACACCACCGACACCGATAAACGTGTTATTTACTACGATAACGTAAAAGTTGGTAACGAAAAGGCAACTTACGCTGACATGGTGACTGGCAAAACAACTACGCCAACACCAGCACCTACTCCAGATCCAACGCCTACTCCAACACCAACGCCAACGCCTACTCCAACACCAGACCCAACGCCTGCTCCAACACCTACGCCAGCGCCTGTTGTGCCCGGAACTGGTGTGGCAGTAACAAATTTTACGCTGGTAGATGCGCAAACTGAGAGAGATGTGAGAGTTATGACAAACGGAACTGTGTTAAGCTTTAGTTCTTTAGGTACTAAAAAACTAAATTTCCGTGCAAACCTCAGTTCATCGTCGGTGGGTAGTGTTAAGTTTGAGTTAAAAGGTGCAATGAGCTATAGCTATATCGATAGCGACAACCCATATGCTCTATTTGGCGACGACAAAAAAGGTAACTACTACTATGGTGCTTTAACGATGCCGGTTGGTACCTATACGCTGGTAGCAACTCCTTACTCAGGAGCTAAAGGAACTGGTACTGCCGGTACGCCACTTACCCTTACGTTCTCTATTAAGAAGTAAACACTGTAATTAGTTTTGGCGGAAGGTGGTAAGAGAGGCAGAGCCTTTGCTGCACAACCAACACACCAAGCCTTCCTTTAGAATCAAGACAAAAAAGTGCCGCGGGTATAGCCAACGCTACACGCAAAACCTCCTGCCTCAGGTAAAGAACCATGTCGGTTCTAACCTGAAAGGCAGGAGGTTTTTGCTATTGGACATGAAGCAGCCTGGTGAACCTGGCCAAAGCCCTTGATATATTTAAGCGCAAAAGGCTTCGGAAGACCATTTCTATTAGAAGAATTTAGTTATAGCCCATTTCATAAAACGCCTAAGGCTTTGGTCAAATTTTTAAATTTACACATAAGCTTTTCTAACAGTTATCGGAGTATTTCACCTTTCTATGCTTCGTTAATTGCTGAATTTTGTCTGACAGCTTTACATATCATTTTTGAAGTTCGAATTTATGGCACTTCTAATAGCAGGGCACAAATTCTCTTTAACTTCTGCTAACAGGAAGAAATGCTAAAGTGCGCATGCTATGTTGCGGCCTGCATGTAAAGCAGGTTAATGATTGAGTATCAGTTTTAACGATTTTGATTCGGACTGTGTCTGTAGCCGCACAATGTATAGACCTTTTGCTAAGTTGGTTCCGTCTAATTCTATTTCGGTTACTTGTTTGGCGTTAGCGTGGCCTTGTTGCAGTACGTTAAGCTGGGCGCCTTTGCTGTCATAAATAGCAATAGTGTAGGTGCCGTCTTCGGGTAACGCAAAACGTAGTGTAGCACGAGAGGTAAAGGGGTTCGGGTAAGCTAGAAACTCATCTGCGGGTTCAGTTAACAACTGACTTTTTCCCAGGTTTATGGTGGCTGCAAACGCGGCCGGTGTCAGGCCGGCCAGCTCACTTATTTCTGCGGCACTTAGCGCTGCACTATAGATGCGGGCATCGTCGAGGGAGCCGCGCAGTTTATAAACGCCATCGGCCTGGGCTCCGAGTGCCAGTGGCTGCGTGTTAGATTTTATAGCCGGTGAGCCAGTAACTGTTTTAGAGCCATTCTCAACGCCGTTAATATAAATCCTGAGAACGCTGCCGTCGTAGGTGCCTGCAATATGCATCCAGGTGTTGCCATCTGTCGGGTAGTTTATGGTAGAATTTACCCGGTATGTATCGCCGGAGGTTGCGTGGTTAAACCTTAAAAACACATGTCCGCTGCTGGCAAGCGAAAGTTCATAGCCATCTACACTACCGCCAATAGATTTTTTAACCACATATTGCGTTATTTTTTTTGCGGGTTTAACCCAGGCCGCCAACGTAATGGGCCCGGTTATATTGAGCGATTCGTGGTGAGGGGCAGTGGCAAACTGGCCTGAGCCGTTCAGTTTTAAGGCAAGGTGTAGCCTTCCTGTTTCCCAGGTGGGGTTGCCTATAGTGGAGGCATGGTTCCCATTACCAGAGTCGTCTAGCAAGGCGGAGCCGCTGCCTTCGTCCATTTTCCAGTGGCCCGCCAATATACCTGCGGGTAAATCGAGAGCAGTTGTAAAGCGCCAGGCTGTAGACCAGTTGCTGCTGCCGTAGCTATTGCTTGCTCTAACGCGCCAGTAATAGTTGGTGTTATAGCTGAGGCCGCTGGGTTGTGCCGAGGTGCCGGCCAGGTTACTTTGGTTGAACACCAACTGGTTGAACCCCTGGTCGGAGGCAACCTGTAGCTGATAGGAGGCAGCACCTGCCGATGAGATCCAGGTGAGGGTAGGGGTTGCGGCAACACTAATAGCATGGTTAGCCGGTGAAGCCAGAACAGGAACTGCAGGAGGAGTAGGCGAAGTAACATCTGTAGCAAGCACGCTCACTGCCCGCGAGCTGGTAGAGGCTATAACAACTACCTCCGATGTAAAATTCTGTTTGGTGCTGGTGGCATTGTCGTAGTTACCGCTGATGAGGGTGCGTTGCGGGCCAAAAGAGATGGAAGCTGTGGCGCTTTCTCTGTAAAGTATATTGCCACCGCCATCCTGTGCTGTATAAACTACCCGTATTTTACCTAATGCTTCGTTCAAGATTATAAGGGGGCGTGTGCCAAATTGCTCCGACACAGTATACATAGGGTCCCAGGTGCCAGTAGGGCGGCGAACCAGTAAGGCTGCAGCCGCATAACCAGCCGCATTATAACCTGTTTTTACGGCACCATAAAGGGTGCCATCGCTGGCTATGGCAAGGTTCAGGTGGTCGTCGGCCATACCGGCACCTCTGTTCAGCGCCGATTGGGAGGCGGGCACCTCGTCGGCAGACCAGGCAGTAGGAGAGGCGCCATCGGTATGGGTTTTAAAGCCAAAGCGCTTGGTGTTCTGGTTCGACCATAGCACACCTATTTTGCCAGGCATGGCGATCACGGCACAAATGTCATCATCGGTTACGCCTGTTGCTATTGTTATCGGGGAGCTCCAGTTACTATAGGGAGAGTCGCTGTAGCGGACATTAATTTCGTTTACGCCAGCCGAGGCCAGCCACATTCTGCCACTTCCGTCTATGTCTATGGTAGCTGTCTCCACGCCTTTGTCGAGCTTTAGACCTACCGTAGATGTTCTTCTGGACCATAGCTTATAGGTGTTCTGAGCCGGAACATATTCCACCGAAACCATTTGAGAAGAGGCTCCCTGGTATAGCAGAATATGCGCAATGTCTCCTGCCTCTTTACAATCTGCTTTAGATGATGTTTTGGTAGAAAGCCGTAATACGTTTGTCCAGGTAGTGCCATCGAGGCGCCAGAGGTAGGTGCCGTTAGAGCTAGGCAAAACAGCCCAGTGCCTGCCAGCATGTATCCAGACTTTTGATTGCGGTTTCTCGCCTGAATTGGTAGTAATAGATACCTGTGACAGGTTAGTGACAGAGGCAAACTGAGCGGCTAAATTAAAAGTAACCAACAGTAAAAGTGCCAACAGGAGTATACTTTTTTTCATAACTATAGCTTATAGGTAATAAATGATTTTGATCCTGTAACAGGAATTCTGGGTATTTGTAACACTAATGCGGCTCAACCTGAAAGAAGGCGTTTGGCGGAATAGATCTATTGAATATTGAAATTATTTTGAAAAGGTATTTATGTATATTCTTAATAAAAGAATAAGTTGCATTTTTATTTATAAAATTAGTTAACAAAGCTATGTTAGTTGTAAACAGCAGGTTACGCTGTGTAACACTGTCCTACATACCTTCTAAAGACCCGGCTAAGTAACCAGGCTTTACCGGGGGCTGCTCACTTGTATAGATAAGAACCTAGGAGCGAGCTATAAAAAAGAAAACAACTGGTTAAGGCAGGAAGTGAGCCAGATGGTAACCAGACCCTTGAGCAATAAGCCGGTTAAAATGCTTTGGAAGGGCTTTTTGATTTGAATAATTTAAGCGATTTATGCTTATAATGGTGTACGAGGTATTTATAAGTAAAATACATCGCCTGAGCCCTTGACAAAATTTTGATGAAATTCCTTCGGAAGGCTATTTTGATTTGAATAATTTAAAATTCGCTGACAAGGTTAGCTTTTGAATACATGCGACAGCACTAAATAGAACAGTTATCACAAGCCAGGGCATCTGTACCATTGTAAGTTTTAATTTCTGATTTGATTATATACTAAGTATATTCAACTAAAACATGTTGGGTGGACTCTTGGCAAAATTCTGATATGAAACCTTCTGAAGGCTGTTTTCATTCGAATAATTTAGAAGCTAAGACTGAGATCGGTTTGACCGATCTGACAAAACTTCCTTGTTTGTACTTAGTCTGGGAAGCCCTGGCAGGAATAGAAGTTCTGTTGAGATAAGTTACCTGTAACAGGAGAGGGAGGTTTTTGCCTGCCTGGTTTAGCTGCAGTAGCCGCGGCCGTGTGCCTGAGCTTAAAAAGTAACAGTGCCACCAAGGGCAAGACAAAATGGGCTGCCCGGATAATGACTTCGCCATACATAGCAGGACCTAGCTCCGTAACTCTGGCAAATCCTGTTATCAGGCCCCAGCAGGCCATCCAGCAAAGTATGTAGGGGTTTGTAAAGGAAAGTATGGCCAGCGCACAGAATATATCCATTATGCCAATGCCTGCCAACAGAGTCTCTGCCGCAGACTGGCTTATTTTAATGCCAGCCAGGTTCGCCCCCGACGATATAATATAATCGGTGAAGTCTGGGTGGCGGGCCAGCGCTTCTAAACCATGTGTTGCAAACGTCAGGCTCAGGGCAACAACTACAAGCCATTGGCAGGTAAGGAGCGTTGGTTTGCTCTCAGGGCCATGCCGGAAAAGCAGCAGAACCAACGGTGCTGTATAGCGGGCGGCATGCGCCGTTAAGGTCCAGGAGCTGAAGGCGCTGCCACCCTGCGCCACGGTAATATACGCCAGCAAAAAGGTTAAGCATGCACTGGCAAGAAGCAGCAGGGTTGCCGGGTATAGCAAAACAGCTGCCCCCACCAAGAGGGTACTCCAGGCAAAGATGTTCTCAAAGCTAAAGGCTTGCTCATAGGTAAAGCCATGTTCCATTACCAGGTAATCTATAAAGGGGCCGGAGGAGCGGCTATATAAAAAGATGCCCACCGACTGCATAAAAACAGTTAGCTGCAACATTTTTACAAGTAGCGTTCTCAAAAAGCCTGGTGTCATGGTTCGCCGTAGAATAAATTTATCTGGAAACGGATTGAGTGCGGAATGCATGCTTAGACTTGGCTCGGGGTTCCCTTACAAAATCGTCGAGCACTTCGCCATCTATGCCGATGGCCTGTACATGCAGGCTGTCTTTAGAAAACCGAATAACATGCACATGGTGTGCACTCTGTACAAAACCCGGAGCTTGCACATACCAGCGGGCAGAGTCGTAGACAGGCCTTTGCGGAACACCTAACCCTCCTTCGCCAATATACACGATACCCGATGTATCGGGTTTGTTGTTACGGATGGGCAGGGTTCGTTTCAGCACGTGCCCATCAGATTCGGCTACCAGGTCTACATTATATTTTTCGAAGAGAGGCACAAACGACTTGCGAACCCTTACAAAGGTCTGCCGCATAAAACTCTTTACGGCAGGGTAAGCAGGCCTATGGTATTGCACCATCACCCATTTTTTCTCTTTCCGATTGGTTGCAAGTGCAGCTTCGAGCCACTCGTGCTGGTCGCCAGCCACACTTATTTCGGTGTTTAGGGTAATTAACGATACCTCCGGCGACAGGTCAGTGTTGTAGTAAAAGGTATCGAGGTTGCGGCCTTCCTCACTTTTGTCTAGGTAGAAGTTCTCTTTGAATCCAGCCTCTACCTCGTGGTTACCCTGCGAGATAATGAGCGGCAGCAAGCGATTATCTTTTGTAATAATTTCTTCATGGTCTTCGAACCACCAGTACATATGCCGCCACTCTGAGGTAAGGCTGTAGTCTGCACCATGGGCAAAGGCAATTATTTCATCATTATCTTCCACCAGTTGTGCAATTACTTCGTTCATGCTCTGGCGTGCCTGGTGCGGTGTGTAGTCTGGCAGCACAATATCTTCTATTGCATCGGGCAAGGCATTGGTTACAATGTCGGGCAGAGTTCGTTCTCCTCCTGCTCTGGAGTCGCTTCCCCAAATAATGCCGAAGGGCCGGTTGTCGTCAGGTGCTGTTCTGAAGTAGAATTCCTCTGTTTGCTTGCCGTTGCTTTGCACCACAAAATAATAAGCCTTAGCTGGCTCCAGGTTGTTTAGTTCCGAATGATGAAAAAAGCCTTGCGGCATACCTTTTTCTATGTCTTCGTCTACAATAGATATTTTGCCGTTGCGAATGGGAGCTACCTTATGGGCGTAGGCTGGCAGGTCTCCTTTGTGGCTGATGGTGTCGTAGTATACCAGGTGTGCGTCTCCGAGCTTGTGCAAGGTTGTCCAGGAAACGATTGCGTGGTTAGCAGGGTTCTCCGTCCATAGTACCCGCACATGTATGGGTTCAGTTGCCTGTTCAGTAAGTTGGTCGAGCGGGTTCTCCTGGCGCTCTAATGATTGGCAGGCGGCAAATATGAGTAGCAGGCACGCTGAAACGCCATACAATAAGCTATAAATTCTCTGCATTGTGTTGGTCGTTATAATTACCGGATAAAAGCAGGCGGTGGTTGTGAAAAGTTAAACTAAAAACTCTAGGTGTCATAGAATTTTCTAAAAACAGGTACTTGTATAAGTAATTTTAAGTCTCTTTTGCATGTTTAAACTCAGGTTTTAATTGGGCAGCATGCGCCTGTTGCTGCTTCATGAAAGGAAAACTTGCCAGCAGCAATTCAGGTTATGCAGGAGCTACTCCTTAAATGCTGCGGGCATTACATGCGGCTACTATTGCCGACCTCAGGCATAATCTTTTTAGTCCATACTTTTATGAACGGGCGAATTGCTCTTTTCTTTCTTCTGATCGCTGCCAGGTTCGCTTGCTCAAAAGCTACAATTCTTATGAAATTCTCTTTCATGGTTGCGTACTTTTTTAGGCTTAGAATTTTCGATTTTAACGAGATCAATTTCAACGAAATTGTTTTTTCCTCGTCTGATGCTCGTCTTGCCATTAATCCGGAAAGCAGCAGGTACAATAATTTTAGAACATAAGACAGCAGAATAGACAAGTACTTTGCATGAAAAGCCACCATGCTTTTGCTGTGCATGTTAACTCTTATTCTATAAGGCACCAGTACCTGATAACTCTGGGCACCATCTCTGAAAAGGCGTGCGTAATAGCTCCACTGCACCCGCTCCTTAGGCACAAAATGTTTAAACCGGAGGCTGTTGTCGTACCAGATGTCGTAGCCGGCCAGAGCTATGGCATAACATAACTCATAATCTCCTCCGGCACAAAGCGTTTTGCCTTTTCGATCGGTCAGCATCGATTTGAAGCCAGAGTTTACTAGAATTTTATAAGATGATTTGCGAACAACACAACCAGCCCCGTACACTACATGGTGCTTTACCTTGCCCGGCCTGAGCGACTGTGGTCCGTTGGCAAACAAATTATGGCCTACTGCCCATTGTGGAGGTGGCACTTCAAAAATAAGTTCACCGCAGCCGCCCAGCACGCCTATCAGGGGGTTGTGCAGCATCAGGTCATAGGCGCGGTTCAGGTAATCTGGTGCGAGCCAGTTATCGTCGTCACAGAAAATAATGAACTCGTAGCGGGCCTTTTCTAGTGCTAGTTCCCGGGCATAAGTTAACCCTAGCTTTGGTTGGTGTAGCAGCGTGAGCGGCACCGGTTTTCCTGCTAAATTCCATTCGGTTTTTACCACCGCAGCGGTATTGTCGGTAGAGGCGTTGTTTACCACCAGCAACTCCCAATCTATGCCGGGGCGCACCTGCTGGCCCGCTATGTGGCGTAGAGTGGGCGGCAGGAGCGCCGCTCCGTTAAAGGTGCAGATTACTACTGTTATACCGAGTCTCATAAGCTATCTGTTCAGTAAGAATTGAAACTGCAGTTTTATGATCATCCAGTACAACAAAGGGCTTTTGTGTAACTCCAAAGCATGTGCTATCTGCACCTCTGCTACCTGCCGGTTATGTAGTTTACGCCAAAGCTCTTTGGCTATTTTAATACTGTAGCCAGCATAATACCTTTTTGATTTTTGTAAGATATGCTGTTTTTTCTCGTCCGGGAGGTGTTCCTGAATCAGCATCATGGCCTGTAGCAGGTCTTGCAGGTGTTCGCCTGTTAGAAATTTGCTGCCCGATATAGAGGCTTCGTGTTTGCGGTAATCTGCCAGCATGTCGGGAGTATAGGCTACCGGGAAATGGCGTGCTATCCGTACCCACATTTCCCAGTCTTCGCCATACTCAACCCCGAAAAAGCCGCCTAATTTCTCATACACTTTCCGGCGAACGGTCATAGCCACATATTGTATGTGCTGGCGCTCTCCTATGGTTAGGAGCCAGTTCTTTAATATGCCGTCGCGGCGCATTTCGGGGGTTTTGTGGTAAACTTTGCGGCCTGCCTCGTTAATGCAGCTGTAGCGGCAAAAGGCAGCTCCTGCATCTGGGTATTTGGTTAGCAGGTCTTCCATTTTGCTGTAATACCCTTCCCTTATAAGATCGTCGCCGTGCAGCAGGTGTACCAGGTCGCCTGTGGAGCGGTTAAGGCAGGTTTCGAAATTTAAAAGGCTGCCAACATTCTTCTCCTGCCTGAAATACTTAATCCGTCCTTTGCCTATGCTTAGCACAAGCGCTTCTACGTCGGTGTCTGTGCTGGCATCGTCTACAACCTCTATCTGCATCTGGTGTTCGGGTATTTGCTGGGCCAGTACGCTCTGTAGGGTCTCTGGCAAAAACTGTGAGCAGTTATAGACCGGAATCATAACAGACCAGCGAGGTCTTGAGCCGTGAGGTGGCAGCGGCTGTATTGGTGGCGGAGCAGACGGAATATAGGCCATTGTAAATCAGAAAAAGTAAGTAGTAGAACCTAACCTCAGATCAAATTTCAAGTTCGGTCTTGAGGTGCAACAAAAGGCTAAAACAAAATCTTATTACACGGCAATAACCTGCCGTGCCCTAAAAATGAATTATTCAAATGAAAATGCCCTTCCGAATGTGTTTTTGTCAGTTTTATATCAAGGGCCGTGTAAAACGCCAGGTCTTATCTTCTGCAACAGGTAATGTGCGGCTCCCCGGCCCTTGGCTATTTTAAGTAAAAAAGCTTGCGGAAGGCAGATTTTATTAGCAGAATTTATATACTGTTACAGTTGCTGGTTTATTTGCCGGCACCTTATATATTAAAATAACTATATTTTTGCGGCTTTAACCTGTTTTTCTATGTAAGGTAAAACAGGTCTTTTTGGTAAAGCTGTTATAATAAATCAGCAACTACGAATTAAAAACCCTGTTGACAATGCTCTTGAATAAGTTATTATAGCGCCTCTTGCAATATTTTAATTCTTGCAATCTAACTTGGCGAAGCCCCTTAGCAAACGCTGTTTACAGTTTTTACCTGCTGAATTACTAAATATTGGAAAGAACTTACTTACAGTTTAGCAAACCGGCTGCAGGTTATGTTTCTGGCATTAGGGGTTGAAGCTGCATAACCGGGTAAGAAGACTAATATAATGAATAATTATACGAATAAAAAAATAAAAATTATGTTTTATTTAAGTTTTAATAATATGCTATAGTAATTAAGTCTTTAGTTAAGTAAAAAGAGCCATAGTGTTTCGGTTATAAATGGTGTGTTAACCTATCTGAATTCGAAATTTCACTGCCATCTCTTGCAGGGCACACAATGCAGAGAACAACACAAAAGACCATTTTTTATCCTGTTTTAGCCGGCGTTTTAACTTTTCGGAATTCGAAATTGCATGGTTTCGGGAAGCAGGACACAGGAATTTTTTTGATCGTTCTGTTGAAATTGAATAAATCAGGATTTGATTCTGAGCTTTGTTTGCTAGTGCGAGCTGGTAGCACCTGCTTTTATGCAACTCATAACTTGAGGTAAGCAAAATCAGGTAGTTAAGAGTTGATGCTTTAGCCCAAAGGCCCATAGCCGTCAGGCTAAGCTTTTTCTTTTACGTCACTGCCATCATAATCTGTACTGCCTGCCTTTGCCGGGTGTTTTCACCGGCAAGAAAGGGTCGCTATAAGCCAGAGCAGCTATCCAGGTTCTACAGACACGGAGCGCTTTCTGCTGACAAAGAGCAAACAGCCCAGAGGTTATCAATTGTCGATATGCCTGTTGGTGAGAACACACAAAAGGTGCGAACGGAGCAGATTTTATAGCTGGTATCGCCCTTCCCCTGACGGCTATAGGTTAATGGCCCCTGATACGAGCTACAAGATCGCACCAGGGGCCATTAACCTACAAAATCAGCTTTTAAAGAAGTACTTTTATACTATAGAGAACTTAAAGAGTAATATCAGTACTGACTAAACCTAGGAGGCAGCTGATGTTCAAGAATAATTTTCTTTAGCAAATACTTTTTACCTGTTAAGCATAAGCCGCACAGATTTAGTGCCTTGCGCCGATTGCAGCCTTACAATATAGAGCCCGTTAGAGAGTCCTTCTCCCGATACTTCTGCTGTATGCTGCTTTCCTGCCTCGGCTGTACCCTGGAGTACCTTGTTTACCTGCGCGCCTTTGCTGTCGTAAAGGGTTATGCTGTAGGCACCGCCATCGCGTAGCACAAATTGTATAGTTGCTGTGCTATAAAACGGATTAGGGTACAGTAGCAGGTGCTGAGCAAGTTCAGGCTGCCGCAACGTCTCCTGTTCCAGATCCGGTACATCAACAAGGTCTTCGGTGGTTGTGTCGGTAGCAGAGGGGCCGGGTACAGGCAGCTTTGTGAGCGCCAGTATTTCGGAGGCGCTGAGGGCTATGTTGTAGACCCTGACTTCGTCTAAGGTTCCTTTCAAGTTTTTGCTGCCATCGCTCTCTGCCCCTATGCCAAGCGGCAGGGTGTTAGTGGCTATGGCTGGCGGGTTGCTGAATTCCTTAGCACTGTTCTCAATGCCATTAATGTAGATTCTGGCAACACGCCCATCATAGGTAGCGGCAATATGCATCCAGGTACGGCCGTTCCTGGGGTAAGAGGTCGAGGAGTTAACTCGGTATTTATCTTTAGCAGAGGCTTGGTTAAACCGGAAAAATACTTTTCCGTTGCTGGCTAAAGAAAGTTCGTAGCCATCTTTTTCGCCATTTACGGCTTTCTTTATAATATATTGTGTAGTTCTCTCCTCAGGTTTAACCCAGGCGGCCAGCGTAATGGTCTCTGTAATGTTAAGGGACGGCGCATGAGGTGCCCTGACGTGCTGGTTTGAACGGTAAAGCCTTAGAGCCAAGCCACTGATGCCTTCTTCCCAGGCAGGGTTTCCGGTTGAAGTGGCATTGTTACCATTGCCCGAAGCATCGAGCAGTAATCTGCCAGACCCTTCATCCAGTTCCCAATAGCCTGCCAGTGTGCCTGCCAGTATGCCTGCCGTGGTGGTAAAGCTCCTGATAGCTGACCAACTGCTGCTATCGGTGCTGTTCATGGCCCTTACCCGCCAGAAATAAGTGGTCTCGATTTGTAAGCTGGTAGTTTGTGTAGAAGTTACAGTAAGGTTGCTTTCTTCAAATGCTACGTTTTCAAACTCTTCGTCTAAAGCAAGCTGTAATTGGTAGGCATCGGCTCCTGCCGTAGAGCGCCAGCTAAACGTTGGCGAAACAGGCACATTGCCAGCAAGGTCTGCCGGTGCTACCAGAGCAGGTGGAGGAAGCTCAACAGAGGAAACAGGCAAGGTAGTAAAGCTCCATACGCCTGACCAGTCGGATGTTTGTGTAGCAGTTTGAGCCCTTACTCGCCAGAAATATGCAGTGCTGGGCTCTAACTCGCTGATTTGCACTGCCGTATCAGTAAGTGCTGCCTGGTCATATACAGTTGCTGAAAAATCGAACCTCCCCGATACCTGTACCTGGTAAGTTGCCTCATTTTCTAATGAGTACCAGGTTAGCACAGGAGTTACAGGCACCCGTGTGGCACCATCTGCAGGAGAAGCAAGCGCAGGAACCAGTGTGGCAGCAATAGTGGTAAAGCGCCTTACCGATGACCAACTGCTGCTGTCGGTGCTGTTCATAACCCTTACCCGCCAAAAGTAGGTAGTACTGTAAGCCAGGCTGCTCGCCTGCAGGGTGGTAGTCGCTATTTCATCTTCCTCAAATTCAACATCCTGAAAATTATCGTCTGAAGCAATTTGTAGCTGGTAGGTATCGGCTCCTGCTGCAGCGCGCCAGCTAAAAGTAGGTGTAACAGATACCTCGGCAGCCAGGTTGGCCGGCGACAACAGGATTGGCGTGGTGAGCTCTGGGCGTGGTGGAGCTATGGTAGTAAAACTCCAAACCGATGACCACGCGCTGTTCTGCGCTGCCTGTACTGCCCGCACCCGCCAGTAAAACACACTGCTGTAGGCCAGGTTGCTCAGCTGCAGCGAGTTTGCCGATCTCACACTTTGGTTTAGAACAGTGGTAGAAAAATCTGCTCTGGAAGAAACCTGTACCTGGTAAGCATCTGCACCCTGTACTGTTTGCCAGTTCAACAAAGGTGCTATGGGTAGGCTGGTGCTGCCATTAGCCGGAGCGCTCAATTGGGGCGCATTAATATTTGTATTTGGAGGCTCCACCTTCAGGTCGTTTCCGGCAATGTCTTCCCAGCGGTATAAATGAAAAGTTCTGTCGGTAGACATGGCTACAAAAACACCGTTGGGAAAGTGCGGTAATATAGGGTAATTCAGCAATTCAGAGCCATCGCTTTCCCGGGCCTGCACCGGTACCACCTTTACAACCGGATGGCTATGCGGATTGCCCCCGGAGCCTTCGCGCGGGAACACCTGAAACCTGTTGGCTCCCTGGTCCGATACGAGAATGTAGCCAGTACCATCAGCTATTTTATAGATAGAAATGCCTTCGTGGTCTTCCCTGAACCCGGTTGTGCCGAAGAGTGCCAGCTCTTCATTTCCTTTTTCAGGATCTGCATAATATTTCCGGACACCTTCTTTTTCATCTGAGTAATAGATATAGCCTAGTTCTGCATCTACGGCTATAGATTCAATTTCCTGCCGGCCACTGTACTTGCCAAACTTCCTGACAACTGTTGCTTTCACATTTCCGCGGCCATCGTCTTCCAGAAGGTATTGCCAGAGGTAGGTGCCATTGGTGGGCCCGGCTTTTCGGCTTACAATAGCATATAACCTGTTGCTACCTACAGGCTGGTAAAGCGCAATGCCCATGGGGGCGCGATAGTCAGTAGAGGTTTCTCCTTCAAAAACCGCTATACCGCCGTTATCTATGGGTTGCATGTCGGGCACGGAGAAAATGCGTAGCCTGTTCCCCAGCCGCTCAGTTACAACGGCTATGTCTACTTTACGGCCCTGCAGTGCCATGCCATAGGCTATATCTACATTGTTAGGACGTCTTAAATTCCGGACTGTTTTATCAGCTATTATTTTCCCTTGCATGTTAAACACATACAGCGCCCCATCCTCTTCTTTGTCTGTGCCTAAAATCAGGCTTTCAGATGGGTTGTTCTTATTAAGCCAGATGGCAGGGTCGTCTGAGTCGTTTGCTACCCGCTCCGAAATAAAGGCAGGCGCCACCACTCCTTGTGCCCAGACATTTGCAGTACATACCACCCCAATAAGAACTGTTGCAAAGCAGCGGAGAAAGAGAAAACAGCAGGAATTGTTCACTTGTTGCATACATATTTGATTTAAGGTTTATAAAGACTGAAATAGCAAGAGCTGCCTGTAAGAAGATGCTTTTGTTTATAGTTAATCTATCGTAAATAGCCACCCTACCGGCAGCATATTATATAATGAACCTGAAGTGGTTGAAGGTCTGCTATACTGCATCAGGGCAGACTGTCAGGTAAAGCAGATAGTATATGTTGTCTACATACAAAAAAGCTGTGACCACTCAAACATTAAGTTACTTGTTAGGTAAGCGTAGCGTGTAGGAAACAAAGCAGCAGTAAAAAACTCGGCACAAGGCAGGGTGCGCAGGTAGTGGCAGTATTTAAAGACCATACAACAATGCCTTAGGTGCAGTGTTTGTATGCTGGTCTCACCGGGAGGCTTAAGCAGGCTTATTATAGTATTAAATGCAGATTGGGTTGCGTTGGAGGGTGTATAATTTTGTTAACGGATGTTAATTAATTGTTAAGCCCCTAATTAAACCTGTAAGATAATGGACACGCTTGATGTTGCAGCCGAGGATTAGCTGTTAGAATGCTTAAATGTCTAAAATATAAAGCGTTGAGTTAATTATGAGATTCTCTAACAGAAACAGATTATAACCTGCTCGGGTAAAGGCGAGGCAGTTGCCTGTTGTAGCGGGGTTGTGGCGTAGTTAGCTGCTCTAGTTACTAAGGCTTTTGAAGGAGTTAGAATAGCTACTTTGCTTTGTAACCGGAATATTATCACAACCAATATCTGCTTTACTATAAAATAAAATTTATATAGGCCTGATATTGAGTAAGATAAAATATTGTATACAGAGGGATTGAATCTAATCTCAAGCTAATCAGTATACTATTACAAGAATAAATTAAATTTTTTTACTTTATTATTACTTGAATATTAAGGAAAGTATTGTATATTACACTAAATTTAGAGTAGCAATACTAGCTTAATGCTTCTCAGACGAGGAGCATTTAAATATTTACTACCCATTTCTTAAGTTGCGATCCCGGTGTTTAGTCTGACAGTGCTGCCATCAAATGCAGTCGTGTATAAGAGTCAGGTCTATTGTATCTTGTGAGTTGAATTTGCCAATTCGAGTACCACATTATTCTATGTAAGATTCTTCAAACCAAAACTTAATAAACATATGTTGCCAGGCCCTCCACAAATAAAATGCGCATTACTGTCGTAGCAAATAGCTTATTGGCAATAGCTTATAGCATACGCTAACTGCTTGTAAACTAATAGTTATTAAATGCTAAGACAGCCTTCCCAACGACTGATGATAAACTCATTCAGTGTTAATACAAAGCTGATTAGGAAAGAATAGTGGTTAAAACAACAGCATGCAATTATTAATAAAAGGAAAAACCATTTATTGTAATAGATGCATATTAAAGCTACTGCTATACAGCTTTTGCCAGAGTAAATTATTCATATATTATAATTGATTAATATCAATTTGGGATAAATATACAATTATTTAGTTGATTTGTGCCAAAATGGGATTTTAAAACTAGTTACCATAGTTAATTGAATCTTATTGTTTTAAAATATAGTTAATTTAATATATGGATGCTGCGTTTTATAGATGCAGCTGAAACGATGCATGTACGTAATTAAACTAAACACTATGATTAGGTTAAGGTCAAAACTGCCGAATCTCTTTTTAGGTGGAGAGATGCTTTCACTCATTATTACTTTTTTTATAGCAGTTTTTCTATTTAATAATAATATCTACAGGCAATCTGAATGGCTTATTTTTTTTGGTATGTTGGTGCTCTGGCTCTCTATTGGGTATTGGCAGAAGCATCATGCGGTAAAGCTATATAGCAGGCAAAGCCACAGGCTTTACACGTTCCTGAAAGCTTATGTGCTACTTATTGCCTTTGCAGCTTTTCTGTTTCTGCTTTTCCCTTTACAGGAGCCAGCCAGAAATGTAGTAGCTGCTATAATAGTTGCTTTTCCGTTACTCACCGTTCCGCTTAATTTTCTGCTGATGGCACTAATCGCTAATCCGGAACCAGCCGCACAGGCGAGTGCTCCTGAAGTATCCCAAAAGAAGCCTGAAATTGATAAGCACATAAAGTATATCCTGGTTGCCGGTACTGGTAACCTAGCCGAGAGCGTGGAAAGGCATATTTATACGCACCAAAAACCAGGGTTCGAAGTAAAGGGTTTTATTCATTGCAAAAAGAACGATGAGTGCTTTGTAGCTAAAAGCAAGGTAGTAAGCGACCTGAAACACATACACGAGTATTTAAAAGAAAACCTGATAGATGAGATTGTGATTGCCCTGCCGGTAAACCGGTACAAAAAGATTAAGAATATTCTGGCTGCAGCAGACTATTTCGGTGTTCGGGTAAAATTTATTCCGGATTATAAAGGCTTATTTGGCAACAGCTATAAAATGACGCGCTATGGCGAGCTTGATGCCGTAAATGTACGGCAGCTGCCACTGGACGAAACCTTTTCTTTTGCTCTTAAAAACAGTTTCGATAAGTTATTTTCGGCTATAGCGCTGGTCTTGCTATCGCCGGTATTTTTAGTAATTGCCGTTTTAATTAAGCTCGACTCCCCTGGTCCGGTTTTCTATTGCCCCATACGTGTTGGCAGAGCTGGCAGGCCCTTCAGGGTATTTAAATTCAGGAGCATGTGCGAGAGCGACCATGTGGCTGCCGGGGCTCTCTCGACTCAGAAAAATGACCCTAGAATTACAAAACTCGGGCGGATTCTAAGAAAATACAGCCTCGATGAATTGCCTCAGTTCCTGAACGTTTTGCTGGGAAATATGAGCGTGGTAGGGCCAAGGCCACACAGAAGCTACCTGAACCAGCAATTGCAGGAGAGTGTAGATAAGTACATGATCAGGCACTACTTTAAACCAGGCATTACGGGCTGGGCACAGGTTAACGGCTGGCGCGGACCAACCGAAACAGCCGAACAGCGTACCCAGCGTACCCAGCACGATATCTGGTACATGGAAAACTGGTCGCTCTGGCTTGATATTAGAATTATATACAAGACCATTTTTAGCAGGAAAGTACATAAGTCAGCATTCTAATTATAACACCCTCCTGGCCCAAAAGCATTTTACAGGAAGCTAACATCGCGCCTGCTGCTTGTATTTAGCAGCAGGCGCGATGCTATAGAACAACACCTGCTTCAGCACCAGCACCCTAACAAACTTATAGTGGCAACCTACTATCACCACTTACCTAGAATATGATAATGGAGAAAGCATTAATCGTTATCTTAGTTTCAACAGCTTTTTTCTTCGTGTTGGCATATTCTCAAAACGAAGAAAAGTCACGTTATCACCATCAGCCAGAAATTAACCAGACAAATCTGGTGTATAGCTCCACCAAGGGAACCTTAAAATACAGCTTATATGCCAATGCAGGTGAGTCGGAGCTGATAAACATGCTCCCCGATTTCTCTTTCGCCGGCTACAAAAGTGGAGGTGTTGCCTTGCCCGATCTGCCTGTTGTCAAAATTCTGTATCCGAAGCCCGGCGATAACAGAGAGCACATTCAGCGTGCCATAGATGCTGTAAGCCAACTCACCCCAGACAGCAATGGCTTCCGTGGAAAAATATTATTAAAAGCCGGCACATACGAGGTAAGCGATAGCCTGACGTTAAAAGCAAGTGGCGTGGTGCTGGCAGGCGAAGGGCAGGGAGCGAACGGTACTGTGCTGAGAGCTACAAAAAAAGCAAAGCATACACTTATTGTAGTAGGCGATGGAGCCTCCCGGTTGCCGAAGCTGCGGCACACCAGCTCCCCGATTTCAACTAAATACGTACCAACTGGGGCCGTAACCTTTTCTGCAAATAACTTGCTCGACTACAGCATAGGAGATACTATTTTGGTTCAGAAAACTCCTAATCTGGCTTGGGTCCGGAAATTAGATATGAACCGCTACGACTGGTCGCCGGAGTCTTTTATTATACCTCATGAGCGAATAATCACCTCCATAACTAATACGAGTATTACGGTTAACATTCCGATGGTAGATGCTATAAAACAGGAGGAAGGCGGTGGGCAGGTAGTAAAAATCCGGAGCCAGCGGAAAACCAAAAACGCAGGCATAGAGAACATGCGCCTGGTATCGGCTTATGCCCACGACGAAGATGAGGAGCACGGCTGGGAAGCTATTGCGTTGCGAATGGCGGAGAACTGCTGGGTAAAAAAGGTTACTGCCCAGTATTTTGGCTACTCCTGCGTTACCATCGACAAAAGGTCGGTTTACAACACCATAGAAGATTGTGCCATGCTCGACCCTAAATCCCAGACCAAAGGAAAGCGAAAGTACTCGTTCTATATCCACTCGGGGAGCTTTAACTTGTTTCAGCGGTGCTTCACCAAGGGAGGTCGCCACGATTATGTAACCGGTTCCCGGGTGAGTGGGCCCAACGTTTTCCTGGATTGCCTGGCCCTTGAAACACAGTCTGATATAGGGCCGCACCACCGCTGGGCCACCGGTACCTTGTTCGATAATGTTCAGGGAGGCGACATACGAGTGCGGAACAGAAAAGACAGCGGCACCGGCCACGGCTGGTCTGGCGCGCAAACCATGTTCTGGAATTGCATTAGCACCACCAAAAAAGGCATTACCGTAGAAAGCCCTCCCGGCAGCATTAACTGGCTAGTAGGCGGCAGAGCTAATAAATACCTGGGCAACGGGCACCGCGAATTAACTGGCTCGGAAGTAACGCCTCGGAGCCTGTACCTGGCGCAACTGGAAGAACGCCTTGGCAAGGCCGCCATAGATCAAATTGCTACAGCCCCACAACAAGATGGAACCATATTCGACCTCCTCGAAAAATGGGCAGGTGAGACTCCTGACACGAAAGAAACAGGTACTCCGCCGGCTGGTCCTTCGCCGAATTAGAATTAAAAAGTACCAGAATGCGGGCTCCGCTGCTGTTCAAATTCCGCTCTTTCTCTTAAACTTCCAACTCTTTACAGCTCCAAAATTTCAAACCAGTTAGCGCAGTAACCCAATTATTCTAATGAAAACAGCCTTCCAAGAGATTTTCATAAAGAAAGTGCCAAGGGTGTAAGAAACAGGGCTGGTCATAACTGAAGCTTTTTAGATAGACACACTCCATCACGTATAATTTCATTGGAATAATTTGGCGCAGCCACCTAATTATTCCAATGAAATTAGCCTTCCGAAGCTTTTTTTGGTTTGCGGGGTCAAGGGGTAACGGTTGCGGGCTTGGGTAGCGTAACTTGTTGCGGAGCGTATTTAAGTACCTGGTTTACCATAAACTGCGTTGTATCGATGCAGTCGGAGAGGAGTTGTTTGCGCGCGCGCTGGTACTTTTCTGTTCCGTTTACTTCCTGCATTATTTCCAGCGCTTTTTGTATAGCCAAGGTCTGGTCTTCAGGGCTTTCGGTAAAGTTAAACACAAGGCCATATTTGGTTTCTTCCTCATCGGTGTAGCCTCTGCCGTCGTTATCCATAAAAATAGAGGGTGTGCCGAGTACGGCTGCCTCAGAGGCCATAGTGGCACTTTCGCCAAACAGAAGGCTGCTGAAGTAGAGGGCATCGTGCATTTTGTCGAACGGGATGCTGATGCGGTACTGCTCCAGGTCGTGAGGCAGTTCGCCTTCTGAAGTAATAAACACGCGGGCAAACTGCGACAGGGCTTTTACCGCTTTCCGTTTGTTCTCTAGCGACATGCCAGAGTGCCCAAAGTCGTGTGCGGCGGCCCACGATACAAACCTGATGATAACAAACTTCTCGCCGGGCTCCACGTGGAGCAGACTCAGAATGGCAGGGTCGGGTGTAAAATAGTTTGGGTGCAGGTACGCCAGCTCCATGTACCCTCTAAACCGGATATGCTTGGCTCCCAGGTCTATGCGGTAGCAGGAGGGGGTAAACACGTTGGTGGCAAACGGAACAGTTAACTGGTGGTGCAGCCTGGCGTGCTCGGTATCGCTGAAGACCAACGAAACCTTGCCCAGCAATTTAGCTACCTGCGAAGGGTAAGGGTGCAGAAAGTTAAGAAACAGGTCGGCCCTGAACTTAGTTGCTATTTCTAAAAGCTTCAGGTCGGCGTAGAGCAGGTACAGAAACTTGCCGATTTTGCCGGTCTTGCCCTTGCCACGGTCTATGTAGGGTATGTTGTAGAGGTGCAGCAGGCGGTGTTCCATCTCCTTGTTCCTGGATACAAACAGAACATCGTGGCCTTTTTCTATCATTATTCGTGAGAAATTTCTGAAATAATGAACATGTGCCGGGTGATTGATATCAATTAAGATTTTCATAAAAAATAAATTGCTGCAAAGACCAAATATAGTTTTACATGCACAGGCCAGTTCTGGTGAGAGGCAGGGCCAGGCCAAATTGCTGAAGAAGAATACTTACGAAGCTACAGGTATGGCGGCAGTGGCATTAGGAGCAGCAACCTCCTGTGGCTGGCCCAATACTTTTCTGTACACGCTTATTACACGGGCTGCCACGCGTTCGGCATCCAGGCCCAGTTCCTCAATCCGTTCTTCGCCGTTCGTTCTGCCGTGCCGCTCCGAAAACTGCAGGGCCTTTGCAAGCTTCTGCGCAAAATCCTCCGGTTCGAAAGAAGAGACATAACAGCCCGGCGTGTCGCCCAGCACCCACTTCACATCGCCCATGTCTGTCGACACAATGGGGCAGTTGCAGGCCATGGCTTCTTTTACCACATTCGGAGAGCCTTCCATAAACGAGGGCACCACCAGCACGTTCACGGCATTCAGGTAATTGGGTATTTCGTGGTGGGCAACGGGGTAAGGGTTTACAATGGTAATGTCGGGTAGGTTGAGCAGGTCTACTGCTTTCTGCACCAGCTCAAAGTTTTTTCTGGGGTTTGCTGCGTTGCCTAAGAAGAGCACCTGCTTCTGGTCTTTACTGAAGCCTGCCGCAGGGTCGGGCCTGAACTTGTCGCGGTTTATGCCATTGGGTATAATATGAGATTTGTGCTTGAGGTACACATAATCCTCGATGTTCTGCGATTTAGAAATGATGCCTTTCACGAATGGCTGAATAAGGTACGTTAGAAGCGTGTTGATTCTGCTGCTGAACTGCACCTGATTTACGCCCACATATTCTCCGTAGGCATCGCTGCCCATAAGCGAGAGAACCACAGGCGTTTTACCTGCCGCACCTATTACCGCCGACCAGCCGGAGAGGGTGAAATGCGCGTGTATCAGGTCGTAGCGGTTTCTGCGCAGGTGCTTCTTTAGTTTTTTGCCGGCTTTGTAGTAGCCTGCAAGGCCTTTTCCTATTACCGGGAAATACTCTACTTTAATGCCTTGCCTTACAAGCGAGTTTCCCTGCTCTTTGATAAAAGGGATGATTTCAAAATTCTTACTGTTACCGCTGCAAACAAAAAGTACTTTCATGTTATTGGTGCTTAAGGTTTAATGCATTATGCTATGCTGTTTTAAAGTAAAACTCCTCTGGCAGGGCGGGCCGAGAAAGTTGGTGGTAGGGCTTACTGAGGGTTAGGAACTGATCATGGTCTTTCTTTCGAATTCTGGAGTGTTCTTATCTGCTTCCTGTTTCAGCGGCTCCTCCTCCTGCTCTTCCTCAGCATCTTCCCCGTGTTTAAGTGTTGCCAGCAGTAGCAT
This sequence comes from Pontibacter qinzhouensis, assembly GCF_008017455.1. Classification (GTDB taxonomy): domain Bacteria; phylum Bacteroidota; class Bacteroidia; order Cytophagales; family Hymenobacteraceae; genus Pontibacter; species Pontibacter qinzhouensis. The sequence continues at coordinate 46,136 of NZ_VRTY01000033.1, forward strand.
CAGGAACGGGGCAAAGGTGGTGGTGCCGATAAACCTGCCTGGCAACAAAATAATCAGGAACATGACCAGCAGCGGGTAATAGAGTTTCTTGTTTTTATCTGAAATGGCTGTATTGCCCAGAAGAAAATAATGAACAAAAAATATGAAAAAGAGCAGCAACCCAACCACGCCCGTGCTATAGAAAAGCATATTCAGGTCGCTATGAATAGGGCGGTCGGTACCGAAGTATTTGCGGCCAAACTCATGGGTGTCGAATAGCTTCACCCCGAACAGAAATTCAGGAATGTTGTCTTTGCTTTGGTGGTACTGAATAATATAGAGTGTTTCGAGGTAACGGCCTTCTTCTTCGTAGGTTTCTATGTTCTGGATGCGTTCCCGCCTTTCGAGCTGCGTCGTGAGCCGGTCTTCGTAGAGCGGATAGCTAAAAATAAGCGCGGCGGTAACCAGGAACAGGAAGAGCACCATTTTAAACAGCAGCTGCCGGTTGAGCAGGGCATAAATAATAATGGCTCCTGCCAGCATCCCTAACGCGGTGCGCCGCGTGTTAATCAGCAAAATACACACGTTGAGTAAGATAAAAGCCAGGTCGTTTAGTTTGAGCAGTATGCTTTTGTCTTTGTTCGAAACAGCATAATGTATGGCCAGAAACACCACAATCGGCACTATGTACATGCGGGAGGTTATAAGGAAGCCAGTAGTAAAGGCCTCGGTGTACGATTGCCCGATGTTAAACTTATTTGCCAGCACCACATACACCGGAATACAAATGAGCAGGAACCGGTTGTAAGGTTCAAACTCGCTTATAAAATCGTATCGCTCGCCAATATACCGCCCAACCGGAATCATGAGCAGGGCCGTAATCAGGCCGAGCAGGTACCTGGATGAGATAATAATGTCGCCGGCGTTGTAGATCCAGAGCAGCAGCAGGTACACCACGAGCATCAGAAAAACAGAGTCTGATTTTTTAAAGGGCTTAAACCGGAACACATACACCAGAATCATGCTCAGGGGCACGAAATAGCGAATGGCCGCATAAATTTTATCGTCTTTATAAAACCCATCAACCATATCGAACAAGACGAAGAAGATGACCAGGGCGTATATAAACTTGTGCTTTATGTCGTAAAAAAAAGCGACTGCCAGGAGTAAGGCAAGAATAAATAAAAGCATAGGCGTTCTCTCGTTAAGAGTTAGGAGTTAAAAAATGATTCACTCATCCTTCCACTCATTCATTCAAAATTTTCAAATCTCCAAATCAACCATTTAACAATTAAACCATTCAACAATCAGCGACCAACAATCAACAACCAGAAATTATTTCAATAAAAACCCTCTTCAAAAGCTTTTCGGGCATTTTTTGGTCAAGGGTATTGAGGGGTTAAAAGTTGCGGCTGAAGTTTAGGTAGTAGTATGTCTGCATTTTTTTGTAGAGCAGCAGCAGGTTAACCAGGGGCCGTGGTAGCCGGTTTAAGTAATAGAGCTTCTTCCAGTTGCGCTTAAAAAGCTGCGTATACTTAAATTGTTTTTCTATTTCGGTGCTTTTGGCCTTATGGCTCCCCCAGGCGTGCCTGATGCCGTTTTCGATAGCCTTTTTAGCAATAAATTCGTTCAGATAAAAATCGTTGCTGCGGTAGAGTTCGTACCACGATTCCTGGCAGGAGTCATGGTGCCCGATTCGGCCAAGCGAGTTGCTGAATACCATGTTGTAAGACGATAGCACCTGGGGTGTAAAGGCCATTTTATAGTCTTTCGCTACCTTGGCCCACATAAAGTAATCTTCGCCCCCGATCATGCCTACCGGAAACATACCTGCTTTTGCAAAAATATCTTTTCTGACAATGGTGGCAGAGGTCCAGGAAATTCTGTCTTTTAAGATAACCTGAAAATAGTCTTCTATAATACCCTCGGGCACATGCTGGCAATTGTAAATGGTTTTGTTCCGTTTCACAGCCTTATAGGCGCAGCCGTACATGCCGCAGTCGGGGTAGCGGGCAATCAGGCGGTTCATCTCTTCCAGGTAGTTCTTCTCCCAGAAATCATCGGCATCCAGAAAGGCAATATATTCGTTTTGGGCTTTGCCGATACCATAGTTCCGTGCAGACGATACACCTCCGTTTGGCTTGCTGTACACTTTTATGCGCGCATCGGTGGCCGCATAATTTTGTACAAGCCGCAGGCTGCCGTCTGTGGAGCCATCGTCTACAACAACAACTTCGAACCCACTCCAGGTTTGTACCAGCACCGAGTCGAGGGTTTTTGCAATGTGCAGCTCCTTGTTGTAGAGCGGAATAATAACGCTGAAGGCAGGATTAAGAGAGCTCATTTAACACTTGCTTTAGTACAACGTTATATTTCTTTATTTGCCTGGGTAACACTTCGCCGGCGCTTTTCCGTTGGCTCACTTCTCCCGAAATCCGGCTCAGGCAATAGAGCAGGCGCAGTTGTGGTACAGGCAGGCTAAGAGTAGCGGAGAGGTCGCTTAAATAAGTGGCTTCTCGCAGAATAGCCTTCGACCAGCTTTCCTTGTGTTGCAGAGCGGTGCTGTAATTATAATAATGTATATAATCTGTTATAAAAGAACCCTTAGCCGAGAACATGCTCCAATCTATAATCATTAGCTTATTGCCGAGGCAAAGCATGTTGCCGGGGTGCAAATCGCCGTGCGCACTGGTTATAGGCAGCCGAATGTTTTTTAAGATTGTTTCGGCATAACTTAGCAGGTCTGCCTCAAGGCCAAAGGCAATTAGTTGCCGCATCTTTTCGAGGTTAAAAGCCTCTGTTATGACATGGTGTGGGTAAGAGATCGCCTGGTGTAGTTTACGGTTTATAAACTGCTCCGCACTCTCCGGCATTTGACCGGAAACAGGTTTGCCGGTGGCCATTGTCAGGCCCAAAGGGTAAGGGCTCACCTCCAGCACATGCTCCGCCCAGAAGTCTGTCTGCAAGGCCGCTTTGTTGCCCTGTAGCTCCGCATGCCTGTAGTTTATTTTTTTAGGAGAAAAAAACTTATAGGTTTTACTTCCCAGATGGAAAATAAAAGTTCGCTGCTGCATAAGCTTGTAGGTCGATTTCAGGAGCTGGTTCATGATGTTTTTTTCTTCTTGTTCTTTATGAAAGCCAGAGCTTGTTTTAAATCAGCTATAAAAAACAGCCCGTAAGCCAGAGATCCTGTTGCGCCTGCCACAATGAGCTTGGCCAGCACTGGTATTGGCAGCAGCGTAAGCGCATAAATGATGCTGAGCATAACCAGGGCCGCAAACACAGGTTTCCTGAGCGCCCGGTACACATCCTGGTCGGTAATGTGGATGTACTTTTTCATGTAGTAATGAAAAAACAGCCGCGAGGTAGTATAGTGTATACACACTGCATAGCCAACACCCACAAGTCCAAAATACTTCAGCCCGAAATAGATGAGCGGCAGTGCTACCAAAAAAGTATTACACAGGTTCAGGGTAAAACTCACATTTGGTTTACCAATACCTTTGAGCACCTCGGCCGGTGTGCCTGAAATAGCGAAGATCATGGAAGCCACCGATAAAATGCGCAGTGGTGGAGCCGCTTCTAACCATTTCTCTCCGAATACCACCAGCATTATTTCTTCGGCCAGGCCAATAAAAAGGATCGAGATAGGGAAAGTAATAATGGCCGTAAAGCGCATAATTTTAAGATAGTACTCTTTTATTTTCTCCAGGTCGTCTTGCAGTTTGCTGTACACCGGAAAAAACACTTTGTTCAGAATGGAGTAGAGCTGAGCCCTCAGTACCTCCGAAAGGGTAAAAGCCAGCGTATATACCCCCAGGGCATGCGCGCTTACCAGCTTACCGATAACCAGATAGTCTACATGGCTCCTGAAGAAGTACAGAATGCTGTTTACCTGTGTATAGATGCTGTAACCAGCCAGGCTGGTAAGTAAGGTTTTATCAAAAACAAAAGTTGGTCTCCAACCGACTCTGAGCCAGTAGGAGCAGAACAAAACACTAGCCGTAACAATATATTTTACGACAAGGCTCCAAACCCCAAACCCCAGAAAAGCCATGATAATGGCCGTAGAGGAACCTATGGCAGTTCCGAGAATGGTGGTTTGAACCAGGCTTTTGAAATCGAGGTGTTTTGTGAGAATAACCCGCGGAATAATGGTTAATATGTTTAAGAAAAGGTAAAAGCTTAAAGCATTGAGTATCGGTAGCAGGCGCGGCTCTTTGTAGAACGAGGCTCCCAGCGGCGATACAAACAGGAAAAAGCAAAGAATAAAAGCACTAGCCAGAAGCAGCAAAAACCAGAAGGCGCTGGAGTAGCGGGTATTTGTAAACTCGTCCTCTTTTTTTTGAACCAGGGCATTGAACAACCCCATATCTGATACTACCTGCAAAAAGCCGATAATAACCATGGCCATGCCCACCACACCAAAAGCATCCGGAATAAGCAGGCGCGCCAGAATAATCTGCACCACAAAGTCAGTGCTGCGCGTTGCCGCCACACTAATCGTGTTCCACTTCAGCCCCGATATTACCTTCGATTTTACACTAGCTACTGCCATTACGAAATTTCTTCTTAATTAAATTTTGCGGTAAGCAAATTGGTATACACTTTACTGTGCTTGAATATTTCTGAAATAATAAAATCTCTTGCCTCGTTTACAGATAGCTTAGAAGTATCGATACCGATGTAATTCCCTTTCGAAACTACTTCAGCGACCTGTCTGAACTTGGCGATGTCGGCGGTGCTTTTTTCCAGCGTAATTTCATCCGGCTTTCTTTGTACCAGTGTTTCCGGGTCGGCATACAGAAAAAAGATGAGGTCGGGTTGGGGCAGAATAGACTCGTAAATAGTTTTTTTGCCGAATTTCTTATCGAGGAAGACAGAACCCGGAAATCGATCGATGAGCACCACGGCATATTTAGACCGCAGCTTAACCGGGAGCATGCGCAGGCAAAGCTCTGCAGGCAACACCAGAAAAGTCTTTAACACACTAAAAAATTTATCGACCAATTTTATTTTAAACTTGTGGTTGTAAAGCTTTTTACTGAAAGAGGAGGTCCAGCCGGTATCGCCCATGCCCAGGTATAGTTTGTTTGTTTTCAGGTTTAGCTTGTCGTCTACGGCTTTAATTAAAGTGGTTTTACCGGAACCATCGGTTCCCAGAAAAAGAACTTTTAAACCATACCCATATTTCAGATGTCTTTTGTTCCGCACCATTTTTTTCTGCTCGTACCGGAAGTGAGGCTCCAGAATATTCTGCAGTTTTTGTATGTTGTGCGGAAAAGAAAGCTCCAGCCAGGTGCGCAATGCTTGCACAACCGGAGCGCTTGCTTTTTCCAGTTCGGCATCATACAGGCTAATAAAGGAACTGAGGTAGTGCTTGTGTTTGTGCTCTAGTTTTCCGCGCTCTTTATAGCCCAGGTGCGCAGCATATAGCACCACGGCATGTATACCTTTTGGTCTTCTGATGCCTTTGCTGTTTAAGATAGTGTCTTGCATAGCCTCTTCCTGCCTGTTATAGCTAAAGCATTTGTCGGGCCCGTTGGCAAAAGACAGCGCATACTTTACATCCAGGTACAGGTCGGAGTTTGGCAGGTAGTAGAAGTAATGGTTGTAGTGGTGTGTTGGCTCTTTGCGCTTATACCAGCCACAGGCCAGCAAGGTCTCCTCAAATAGTTGCTTATGACCGGGGTGCACAAACAGATCGATGTCGTTAGACACCAAATCGCTTTCAAAGTCTGTCAGAAGAAAATAGTTGACAGCGTTCCTGTTCAGCGCCTGAAACAAAGTAACTAAACCTTCGTTCATTCGCTCCTGTGTCTCTTCTGATGTACTGTTTCTTAACATATTCTTCCGGGTAATGGCAGCATGTATAGGGCGTTGTAGCAGCTTTGCTTAAATGGCACAATCTAGTTTCATTTTCTCTGACCAGTTGGCAGCCTCTGCCGGGTACTGGCCATAAAAGATCATATCGAAAATCTTAAGGGCATCTTCTTTAGAGTACAAGCCAGACATAACATTAGGCCAGAAGTCTGCTTCTGCCCTGTAAATAATTTTGCTTATTCGAATGGGAATTTGTTTGTATGCCAGACCAGCCACTGTAGAGGCTCTGTGCAGGCCAACCTGGGCCTGCCATACCCATTCACCGTTCTCAGCCATCAGTACATAGGCCTGTATATCACCATCTGCGCTGTCGTTCCGTTTGTAGCCGTTCTTGCGCACCGATTCAAATATGTTGAACAGCCGGTCTGTTTCCACCTCCAGCTTGTAATCCGATACAGGCCCAGCCCAGGCCCAGCCATCTGCTATACCCAGGGAGGCTCCGTTCGTTTTGTTTTCCCAGGCCACCGATTTTTGTATCCGGGCTTTCATCTGGTCTGCCGAATCGTTGTTCCAGGGTAAAACTATAGCCCAGTAGGGTTCTTTATGTAGGGTGTGTGTGCTGTCTAGGCCTACTAATTCTGCTGCTGTTTCAGGCTGAAAACTTTTATAGTAGCTGTTTAAAGTAGCTTTGATTTTATTTCGGGGCGAATCGGATTTTAAGGCTTGTTGTATGGCCATAACATAGGGGTGCCGGCTTTGCTTTGTAAATGAGAACAGCGGTAAAGCTCTCCCTAAATCAAGTGAAGCCTCCATTACAACCGGCTGCTTGTTGCCCAGGTAATTAAGGCAAGCCGGGTTGGTAACGGTTTTGTCTAAATGTATAGGTTCAAAGTCTTCCTTTATAGGAACCAGTTTTAACCTGTAAGCACGAAGAAACTGATTGATCGATTTTCTCATGTCAATATTTAAGTTTGTCTGGGGTTTGCTGTTGCGTAATGCATGTTAGTATCTATAGCAAATTAGGTTACTGCAGCAAGTGCCAGGTACTACGCCAATGGAGAGTAAGCGTGACTGATGAACATGTAACCTGCTCTTTCAGGCAGTAAGGGCAACAAGCTTTTCTACTCCGTAGTACTCTTTGTACCACTCTGTAAAATTGCTGAGCCCGGTCTTGATGGAGGTACTCGGCTTATAGTTAAAGTTATGCATCAGGTCGTCAACATTAGCCCAGGTAGCGGTTACATCGCCTGCCTGTATGCCCTGCATTTCAAGAACCGCCTTTTTACCCATACATTTCTCGATCTCCTGAATAAAGCTCATTAGCTGTACCGGGTTGTTGTTGCCTATATTGTAGATGCAGTAAGGGGCAGTGGAGCGCGAGGGATCCGGTTGTTTAGGGTTCCAGTTGGCGCAGGGTTCAGCAGGTTTATCCATTACGTTAACAATACCGGTTACAATATCATCTATGTAAGTAAAGTCACGCTTCATTTTGCCATTGTTAAACACCTTAATAGGCTTATTATTAAAAATAGCATCGGCAAACAGGAAGTAAGCCATATCTGGTCGACCCCATGGACCATAAACAGTGAAAAAGCGTAGTCCGGAAGTAGGAATTCTGTAAAGGTGACTATAGGTGTGCGCCATCAGTTCATTCGCTTTTTTGCTGGCTGCATACAACGATACCGGGTGATCTACACTGTCTTTCACAGAAAAAGGCATGGTTTCGTTGAGGCCATACACACTCGATGAACTGGCATAAACCAGGTGCTTGATCTGGTTGTGCCGGCTTGCCTCCAATATGTTCAGAAAGCTTAATAGGTTAGACTGAGCATAGGCGTCGGGGTTTGTAATAGAATAGCGCACACCAGCCTGTGCCGCTAAATGCACAATTACATCGAACTGCTCGCGCATGCAAAGTGCCAGGAGCTCTTTCTTGTCTTCGAGGTTCATTCTGATAAACCTGTAGCCAGGGTATTTTAAGCTTTGTACTTCTGTATGCCAGTTTACCAGTTCCTCTAAAATACCGCTTTCGGCTAGCCTTGCGTATTTCAGGTTAATGTCATAGTAATCGTTTATGTTGTCTATTCCTACAACTTCATCTCCGCGGCAGAGGAGAGCTTTTGCCAAATAAGATCCGATAAAGCCTGCTGTTCCTGTAACTAATACTTTCATCTGGTGTGCTTATAGTAAGTAAGGGTACGTGTAGGGTTAATGCTTTCAGGAGATTCTGCTGACTTGGCCTGTAAAAAGTGCCAAGCGGAGGGAGGGCCACTTTCGGAGGTGTTATTCCTCTAAAAGATACTTTTGTTTTTATTGCTTTGGCTATAAACACGCTGCTCAGGACAAGCATGTTTATAGCCAACTTAAAGCCTGAACTTATTGAAAAACTATCTAGCTTGCCGCCGTTGCCAGGTTACAGGCTCAGTATTTAGCTGCTGTTCTCCGGGTATGGCTACGCCAGCCGTAGTTACTGTGGTAACCAGGTTATAACCTATAGTCAGTATTGCTCAGCTAAGTGTGCCTGCTCTATAAATTGCCTGTATGGCTGATGCCTACTGCTTAGGCAGGGTCAGAATTCCAGATGCGGCCCACATGCCGGTACTGGCTTACGCTTTTGCGGTAGCGCCTTTGGCTGCATACACTTTGTTGCCGTACTTGTTATCGAAACCATAGCCGTAGCCGTAGCCATATTGGCCTTTAATAAAGCCTCTGGGTTTTACACCGTTAAACACAATGGCTGCATTTTTAAGCGATTCGAGCTTGTTGTTCTGCGTAAAACGTTGTACCAGGCTCTTGGGCGTAAAGGCATGTCTGATCACAAGCAGTGTAATGTCGCAGTATTCCGATAGCAGGTAGGCATCTGATACAAGGTCGACAGGTGGTGTGTCAATAATGATATAATCAAACTCGGTTTCCAGGTAAGCAAAAAGCTCATCAACTTTTCCGTTAAGCAAAACCTCTGTGTGGTCGCCTATATTGACACCTGCAGACACCACGAACAGGTTCGGGATGTCAGTACTTATTATCATGTCTTTCGATCTGATGGAGCCGTCCAGGAACTCAATCAGCCCGTCTTGTTTAAAGACATTGAACAGCAGCGAAGTATTAGGATTGCGCATGTCGAAATCGAGCAGCACCACTTTCTTGCCTGATGCCGCCAGACTCAAGCTCAGGTTAGCGCTAACAAAGCTTTTGCCTTCTCCTGGAATGCTGGAGGTGACCATGATCTTCTTTTTAACAAAGTTGCGACCATATAAGCCCATAGTGGCTCGCATCTGGCGAAACTGCTCTACTACCACCGGCTCTTTGGAAACTTTGAAGAACTCATCTTTTTTAAATTTCACATTCGATAACTCTGCCACAATAGGAGCATTGGTACACTCCTTTATTTCGGAACGGAACAGTACTTTGCTGTTCATCATCTCTTTGCCCATTACAAAGCCGATGCTCATGGCTAAGGCTACAAAAATGGCTGTTAAATAAACATAAAGAGGTTTTGGGCTAACCGGCCATAACGAAGCCTCTGCCAGGTCTACTATACTGCTGCTGCCGGCAGTTGGGGCATAGGCCAGAACTGTTTCTTCTCTTTTTTGTAGCAAAAAGCTGTAAGCGTCGTTTTTAATGGCCTGCTGGCGTGTGATGTCAAGCAATTCTTTTTCTTTATGCGGAATAGACTGAATGGCAGAATTATACATGCCGTTAGAAGCCATCAGGTTCGATAAGCTGGTTTTCAGGTTTACACGCTGTGTCCGGATGTTTTCGATAATGCCTGGCTTCACTTTACCAATCTCCTCAGCCAAAGAAATCAGAATAGGGTTGTTCTCTGCTGTTGTATTTTTAAGTTTCTGATACTGGATTTCCAGGTTCTGGAGCTTTTGCAAAAGGTCTGACAGGATCGGATCGTTGATGCCCAGTGTGGAGGGGATACTGCCGGTAGAGGAATTTCTGGATACAACAAATTTTTCTATTTGGTCAAGTACCGATAAGTGGTTGCTGATTTCAGAGATGCGGCGGTCGTTGTCTCCGATGTTGCGCAGGTACAGTTTGCCTTGTTCATTCAGGTCTACGGCCCCGTTTGTCGCCTTGTAATGCACTACTTCATTTTCCAGGTCTTTGAGTTCTTTCTCTACCAACTGTATTCTGCTCTCCACAAAGTCGAGAGTATTAGCGGCAAGTTCGTTCCGATCCAGAACAGCCATGTCATTATAGCTGTTAATCAAGTAGTTAAGTATATCTTCGCTTCTTTCTGGCACCTCATCCCGCAGCCTTATATCTACTACTGTAGACAGCTTTCCGGACGGTACAATGGTGAGTTTGGCAACCAGCTGGTCTGTTACCTTGCGAGGGTCCTGGAGCGTGAAATATAGTGGGTTTGTTGCTGCAAAAAGCATGTTCTTGTTTTTCGAGAATTTCATTTCGCCATAAGGCGTATCTACCCACTCGTTTAGCGGGTATTTCATGCCGTCAAATTTTACTTTCTTTGTTTTGTTGTTGTAGGTAAAGTAAACCTGCACGGTCTGCTTAATATCTTCGGGGTTCTTGAGCTTAATTCTGATGGGCGAGCTGGTGTAGGCATTCGTCGATTTAAACTTCCCCTCCTCATAAATTGGAGCATAGAGGCTCAGTTTGTTTACCACCTGCTTCATGAGCGTGCGCGAGTGAATAACGTTTATTTCGTTCTCCACAATTTTGCTGGTAATAAAGGCATCTATTGATTCTGTCATTTTAGAGTCGTTCACACCTTTCTTCTCATCCTTTATGAGCAGAGAGGCAGAGGCTTCGTAAACTGGCGTAGCGTAGTAGTTGAGGTATGCCCAGCCCGCCATACAGGAAATAACCAGCAGGGTAAGGAACAGGGGCCAGTAAGGAGTAAATTTGTATACCAGGTCCAGGAACAGGCTGTTCTCGGTGGTAGATTTGTCTTTTGA